>JANJTX010000026.1 GCA_024710875.1 Anaerolineales bacterium
CTGCGCAAACGGCTGCTACACTACAAAGATGTGGTGATTATCGACATTCCAATTCATATTGGTCATGAAGACGACCATGAACCGCATCCTTCCGAGTTTGCCAGCGAGTACACCACCGAAATTGTGGATGACGGCAACGATAACCGCCGCGCTGAAAAGTAAGAGCGCACATAAAAATCCCCGCCAGTTGGCGGGGATTTTTGTGTGCCTGGTCAGACGGCCTAGAACAGGGCGGCGGTGAATTCCTGGCGATAGGCCCGCGCACTTTCGCTTTCCGGGGGCATGAGTTCCAGCACTGCCACCATCAGGCGGCGGGCCTCGCCGGCCCGGTAGTTTTTATTCTGGCGCAGGATCTCCAGCAGGCCATCAGCGGCGGCAGGCAGGTTGCCACGCCCCACCAGGCGCAACGCGCCGGCCAGCAGCGGGGCGAAGTCATCGGCTTCTTCATCGAACTCATTCAGGGCCAGGGCCGCCTGGGCCTGAGCCAGCGGCAGGAGCATTTCAGCGGCGGCGTATTGCTTGCTGGGCGGGAAGGCTCGCAAAATCGCCAGGGCTTCGGCCGGCTGCCCCTGGGCGATGTGGGCTTTGGCCAGCCCCAGCAGGGCGGCACCATCATCCGGGCGAGATTTCAGGGCCTGACGGAAGGCGCTGGCGGCATCGGCCCAATGGCTGGCGACCAGCAGGCTGTTCCCCTTCTCCAGCGTGAGGTCAGTCTGGGTGGGGGCCAGTTTGCGCAGGAACTCGCGCACCATCAGCTCCGGCTGGGTGCCGGTAAAGTCTGCCACCACCTGGCCCTTGACGAAGCCTTTGACGGTCGGCAGGCCGCGGATGTTGAAGGCCTGGGTGAGGTTGGGGTTTTCATCGGCATTGACCTTGGCCAGCCGGAAGGCGCCCTCGGCCTCCTGGGCCAGCTTTTCCAGGATGGGGGTGAGCATGTGGCAGGGTTGGCACCACTCGGCCCAGAAATCCACCACCACCGGGGTGGTTTGCGAAAAGAGGACCACCTCGTTCTGGAACGAATTTTCATTTACTTCAATGATGTGCGGAGAAGTCATGGCGGGCTCCCTTTGGGCTGGCTATCCAGATTGGATGCGGTGAGTAGCCAGAATCCTACCTGAACTGTATTAGAAAAGCATCATTTCTGCCAGCCAAAAAAGTATGATTCAGCAAATGGCCGTAGAGAACTTGCCGGGGGTTGGTGGCTGTGCTACACTTCCACAAGGCGCACAAAACGGCCAAACCCGGCCGGCGCGCCAACAAATATGGCAGACGAACAGATGTACCAGGAAGCCCTGCAGGCCATCCGTAGCGGCCAGCGCGCCCGGGCGCGGGATCTGCTGACGCGCCTGCTGCGCAGCGAAGAACCCACCGCCGAGCTGTGGCTGTATATGAGTGCGGTAGTGGAAACTGATAAAGAACGTCAATTCTGTCTCGAAAGCGCGCTCAAAATTGACCCGCAAAACGAACCGGCCCGGCGCGGGCTGGTGTTGCTGGGCCTCCAGCCGCCGGATGAGACTCTGAAACCGGTGAAACCGCAGCGCGTACGCGAGTGGCAGATTGCTGGCGTGGGGGCCGGCTCCGGGGCGGATGAGCAAGGCAAAACCCGGACCCGCCTGCCGGTCGCCCGGCTGGGGTTTTTACTGCTGCTGGGCATAGGAGCAATTGCGCTGCTGGGCTATGGCATCTTTGGCCCGCGGCGCGGCGCCAGCGAGTTTGACGGCCTCCCAACCTCCACGCCACGCCCGCTGTTCGCTTCCTCCCAGACCGCCACGCCAGACATGACCGAAGCCGCGCCCGGGCTGGCTTCCACGCCGGTGGTGAACGGCCCCACCCCGCTGGCTTCGTTACTGCGAGAGACGTACACGCCGACGCCCTTATACGTAAATACGCCGCATCCTTCGGATGAGTCCTTCCGTACCGCCCTCAACAACCTGGGGCGCGGCAATTATGAAAACGCGCTGACTTTCCTCGACCAGTTCCTGCAAAACAGCCCGGATGCGCCGGATGGCATTTATTACCGCGGCCAGGTTTTCCTGGCCCAGGGCGATTATCGCGCCGCCAAGGATGAGTTTAATCGGGTGATCGCGCTGGATGCGAATTTTGGGCCGGCGTACATCGGGCGGGCGCAGGCCGACCTGGGCTTGAATCCGCTCAATGATGTGATCGCCGACTTGAACCGCGGGCTGGAACGCAACCCGGACTTTACTGCCGGCTACCTGGCACGCGCCGAGTACTGGATTTTGAAGGGCGATGCCGAGGCGGCGCTGGAAGATGCCGAAACGGCGCTGGAACTGGCGCCGGAAAGCGCCCTGGCCTACCAGTACCTGGCCCAGGCTTACCTGGCGCTGGATGAGCCCACCCTGGCGCTGGATGCAGCCCTGACGGCCAACCAACTGGATTTCACCCTGCTGGACAATTACCTCACGCTCGGGATTGCCCAGGTGGAAAACAATGACCCGAATGCCGCCATCGGCCCATTGCAGACATACCTGTACTTTCACCCCGAAAACCTGAATGCCTGGCTGCAACTGGGCCGCGCCCAGCAGGATGCGGGCTACGCTGAGAACGCCCTGAGAGTGTATGACTATATCCTGGGGCAGGACCGCACTCAATACCGGGTCTATCATTTCCGCGGGCTGGCGCACCGCGCCCTGGGCGACTACACCAGCGCCCTGCGCGACCTGCGAGCCGCGGCCCAAACCTACCGCACGGATTTTGATATCCAGATGGATTACGGGATCACCCTGCATGAAGCCGGTTATTCCGGCGACGGGTATCTGGTGATTCATGCCCTCGCGCCAACGGAGAAAACCGACCGTCAGGCGGCCGAGTTCTATTACTGGCGCGCCACGACCCTCACCAAACTGGGCGAATGGATAGCGGCCGAGCGCGACTGGAACCTGTTGCTGGAGCTGCCAGAGGGCGTCGTTTCACCAGCCTGGCTGGCGACAGCCCGCGAGCAACTGCGCATCCTGACTGGCACGATTACCGCCACGCCAACCGCCGAGGGGGGCCGCACCCCGACCCCGCTGCCAGACGAGACCGAAACCCCGGCCGCCACCCCGACCCCCTGAAACCCCGCGCTGATGGCTGAACCCTTCCACCCGGACAAAGGCCCTTATCTGGCTGACCTGCCGCCCGGCGAACGTTTTGTCGGGTTCTATACTTTGCGCAACAAACATTTGGACACCTTCCGCGACCCGACCCGCGGCCAATTTCTGACGCTTACGCTGGCAGACCGCAGCGGCCAGCGGATTGGCCGGGTGTGGGAGGATGCCCCGGCGGTGTATGATGAATTGCAGGTGGGCGATACGCTCAAACTGGAAGGCGAAAGTGAAGATTTCCAGGGGCGGCTGCAAATTCGGGTGCTGCGGGTGCGGCCGGCCAACCCCAACGAGTATGACCCGCGCGACCTGCTGCCCAGCAGCCAGCGTGACCCGCAGGAAATGCTGGCGGAGTTGAACGCGGCCCGGGCCGCGCTGGCCAACCCGCATCTGGCGGCTTTGCTGGCCTTCTTCTTTGAAGATAGTGGCTTCCTGAACCGCTTTGTGCAGGCCCCGGCCGCCAAGAAAGTTCACCACGCCTACCTGCACGGCCTGCTGGAACACTGCCTGGAAATGCTGGCCCTGACCCCCACCCTGGCGGCCCATTACCCGGACCTGGACCACGACCTGCTGATTACAGGAATCCTCCTGCATGACATCGGCAAATTGCGCGAATACGAGTGGGATGTGGATATTGACCTGACCACCGAAGGACGGCTGGTGGGGCATGTGGTTTTGACCGATGAGGCGCTGACCGAGGCCCTCACCCACCTGCCGGAGTTCCCGCCGGAACTGGCACTGCGCCTGCGCCACATGCTGCTGGCGCACCCCGGCCGGGTGGAATATGGCGCGGCCCGCCGCCCAATGACGCTGGAAGCCGTGGCGCTGCACCATCTGGATACATTGAGTACCCAACTCAACCGGGTGAGCGGCCTGCTGGCCGAGCGCCCGCCCCACCAACCGTGGACGGATTACATCCGCGGGCTGGGGCGCAGCCTGTATGGCGGCCGCGACGACGACCTGAACCTCGAAGAGCGCAGCCGCACGGAGTAGCAATGGTTGCACATTCGGGTGGGAGTAGATAAAAGATTGGATTTGCAGGGTTGGCAGCCAACAAAGGGCTAGACTACAAAGCCTACCTGATTAATGGATGTCTTCTATTCCAGAGCGCGGCTTGATTAAGCAGCCCGGGCGCGCTATAATCCATCTTCGGAGTCAATACGGAAAGTAGCCATGCCTGTTTACACCTATCATTGCGACAATTGCGACCATGTGTTTGACAAGCAACAGTCATTCACAGAGGAAGCGTTAAAAAAATGCCCTGCCTGCGGCAAGGTCAAACTGCACAAGGTCTATAAGCCGGCCCAGGTGGTCTTCAAGGGGTCCGGGTATTATGTGACCGACAGCAAGGGCCGGGCTGCCACGCTCAACCCCATCAAGAGCGAAAGCAACGGCAAGAGCGATTCGGCGAACGGCGGTGAGAGCAACGGTTCCAGCGAGAAGAAAAGCGAAGCCACCAGCGAAACCAAGGCCGGCGCCAAACCGGAAAGCAAAGTAGAAACAAAGACCGAAAACAAAACCGAAAAACCAGCCAGCAAACCGGCGGAAACAACTAAAACTGCCAAATAAAAAGCGGATGCCGCAGGGCATCCGCTTTTTATAGCGGGGTAGCACGCTCAATTCTCTTTGAGCATCTTCATGGCTTCGGCCGATGTGATTTTGCCAAGGTTCAAGTCTTCCAGAATCTTTTTGCGGTCTTCTTCGGTCAGGCGAGCGGGGTCTTCGCGGCCCGGCTCGTAGCCCATGGCGCGGATGATTTCATGCAGCCGGTTGCGGATGGTGGGGTATGACAACCCAAGGTCGGTTTCCATGTGAGTGAGCTTGCCCTCGTTTTTGATAAACACTTCCAAAAAAGTCAGTTGTTCTTTGGTGAGGTGCGCAAACGGGCCGGCATGGAAGCGGCCTTCGATGGTGGTATCGCACTGGCGGCACTCCAACCGGGTGAGAGCCAGCTCGCCACCGCACACCGGGCATTGACCGGGAATGGGATGCATGGAATTACTCCTGTCCTGTTTTCACTATTATACGCAGGCCGGGATAGAATAACCGCAAAATTCAGTTCAGGAAAACCCTTGCCCTCGCTTGCCTTTGTGACCTGCGCCAGCCTGCCAGACCTTACACCAGACGAACAAGCCGTGGCCGCCGTGCTGGCCGCCCGTGGCATGTCGATTGCCGCGACGGTATGGGATGACCCGGCGGTGAAGTGGAAAGATTTTGAGGCCCTGATTCTGCGCTCCACCTGGGATTATCACCACCGTCCGGCAGAGTTCGCGGCGTGGCTGGGGCGGGTGGAAGCCGCAGGCGTACCGCTATGGAACCAGCCCGCCACCGTGCGCTGGAATATGCAAAAAGGCTACCTGCGCGACCTCGAAACGCAAGGAGTAGCAATTGCCGCTACGGAATGGTTACCGGCCAGGCAGCCGGCCGACCTGGTTGAGATCCTGGCACGGCGCGGCTGGGCCGAAGCAGTGGTGAAGCCAGCCATCTCAGCCAGCGCCCATAATACCTGGCGGGTGCAGGCCACGGAAGCAGCGGCCAGTCAGGGTAGGCTAGCCGCCCAACTGGATGAAGGCGAGCTGCTGGTACAGGAATTCATGCCCGAAATTCAAAGTGAAGGCGAATGGTCGCTGTTGTTTTTTGGCAGCCAATATAGCCACGCGGTACTCAAACGCCCGGCCGCGGGCGATTTTCGGGTGCAAAATGAGTATGGCGGCGGACATCAGGCGGCCCAACCGGCGAAGGGCGTAGTAGCCCAGGCCGCGGCGGCGCTGGCGGCGGCTCCCGGCCAGACGCTGTACGCCCGGGTGGATGGCGTGCTGCGGGGCGAGACATTTGTCTTGATGGAGCTGGAATTGATTGAGCCCTATTTGTTTCTAAGCAGCGCCGAAGGGGCGGTGGAACGGTTTGCAGCGGCAGTTGCTGAAATCGTGATATCCTAACCCGAACCTGCCCTGAGGAGCCCGGCATGAAAGTGCAACGCCCGCTGCGCATCGCCCTGATGGATGATGATTTCCACAGCCTGAAATGGAATACCGCCCTGTGTATGCGCGACCCGCGCACCACGGTAGTCGCCGAGACCGAGAGCCCGGCCGCCCTGCTGGCTGAACTGGCCAGAGAACCGGCGGATGTAGTGATGGTCGATCCCGAGTACAGTTCCGACCATGGCGAACTGGCCGACCTGCTGGAAGCGGTGCGGGCCGCCGCCCCGGAGGCGGCGCTGGTGTGCCTCTCACAGTATGGCGAGGCGGAACTGGTAGCGACTGTATTGGAACATGGCGGGCGGGGCATCCTGCTTAAGAGCGAAATCCGGATGGCGATTGTCTCGGCGCTGGCAACCGCCCACCGGATGCCACTGGTGGTGACCCCCGGACTGACCGCCCACCTCAACGGGCGCAGCGCGCATGTCATCCCGGTTTGGAAGCCGAACCCGGGCCTGACGCCCCAGATCATGAAATCGTTCTGGCTGCGGGTGTTTTTCGGGATGCGGGCCAGCCTGGCGGCCGAGGAATTGTATGTAGAAACCGCCACGGTGGAACGGTATGTGAATCAGGCCTACAAGATTCTGCCCGATCATTGGGCGGATGATTCCTATCTGGCAGATATTGATATGAATGCCCTCTCCCCCGAAGATCAGGCCTTTCTGTGGTTCACCTTACCCCCTCGTTAACGCCAATTTTTACATGCCATTTCTAACAAGTATTTAATTGGTATCTTCGATTACGAACCTTGAGCGGCCTTGACGCGTAGGGGCGCAGCATGCTGCGTCCCTACGAAGAGTTAGACGATATATGATCGGCTTCTAAGGCCAGGGCTGGGCGGCGGCTTCCAATACGGCGTGGAGGGTTTGCAGGCCGGTTACGCGTTTAATCGGGTAGGCTTCGGGGACGATGTGAATGCCGCGCGGGTCATCGGCCTTGATGCCGCCGTTGGGCAAGTGCTGGACGGCGGCCCAGAAATTCCAGAGCGGGATGTCATTATCGTAAGCCACCTGGGCGATAATCTGGTTGTAGGGGTGGCCGGAGGTGGTTTCATCGGCCTTGGTGGCCAGAATCGGCAGGACGTTGCGTTCCAGGGCATAGGCCACAATCCGGCGCAGGTAACTCTCAAATTCGGCGGGCGGCATGGTCTCGTTGGTGCCGAGACTGACGACAATTACCGAAGGGTTGAACACCCGTAACTCGCAGGCCAGCGGCGTTTCATTGGTGCGACACACGTTGGGGTCAGCCCAGTAGACCGAGAACATCGAGGCCACGGTGGCGCCGCTGGCGGTGGTGATGCCCTGCCGGGCGAACGAACCGAGGAAATGCAAACGGGTAGATTCATAGGCGACCTCATCCGGCGGGGCTTCGTAGTTACTCCAGTCCAGCCGTTGAAACAAACGCCAGGAAAGGCTCTGGCAATCACCCAGAATCGAAAAGCGGTTCGGGTTATTGCCGCCCGCCACCCCGGCCAGGTACACAGCGCGCGCGTACTCGCTGACGGCCGGCACGACCGGGGCGTTCTGCCAATCGATGGGCTGGCTGCGGACATCTACCGGAGCCCACTGGCCGCTGCGGGCGCTTTTGGCATTGGCCTCGGCTGCCAGCAGGAAGCCGCTGCAGGCGGACTGGGCCTCGGCCTGGGGCAGAGCCAGCCCCCACTCGATTAATTGATAATTGACGAACAATTCGCCGATAATGACATAGCGTTCATCGGCGGCGGCGGCCGGGTCGCTTACCAGCAGGACTTCCAGCCCCTGCAAAGTCTGGTTGACAGTGTGGGCGGCGGTGGCGATGTCTGGGCGCAGCGTGTCTACAGACAGCCCGATGTAGCGGATTTCCTGCGGAGTGCCGTCCAGCTCCACCAGCAGGCGGTCGGCGGCAGGTACACCCAGCACAGTGGCGAGCGCCCGCTCGGTATCTGCCGGCAGACAGAAAGCGTTGGGTAAATCCGGCAGGGGCGGCATGGCCTCGGTTTCGGTTGCGGCGGCGGGCACGGGTTGCGGTTCAACCGGTTGGAAAGACAGGCTGGCCAGAGGCTGCCCGGCCCCGGCGGGGCTGGCGGCCAGGGGTAAAGCGGCTGGCGCAGATTCGGCCAGTGGCGGGTGCAGGGCGGCCAGGCCGGCCCACAGGCCGAGTATGGTCAGTACGGGTAGGAGGAGGCCAAAGGCCAGCCACAGTAACCCACGCAGCGGCGCGGCCAGAAGTGTCTTAAGGGCGTTCACAGGTTTAACTTATACCAGAATCGTGCCAACGGCCATAGAAAATTTGAAAAGAACCTGATAGATTAATTTCAATCGTTGGCCAAATTCGACCCCGTGAACACGATTTTCGCGTACAATTTTGTCACTCATGAAACCCACGCAACCGCAACGAATCCTATTTGTATGCCTCGGCAACATCGTGCGCAGCCCGCTGGCAGAAAACCTCTTCCGGCACAAGGTGGCACAGGCGGGGCTGGACGATTGGTATACCGCGGACTCGGCGGGAACGGCAGCTTACCACATTGGCGAGCCGCCGGATGAGCGTATGCGCCAGGTGGCAGCCGGGCGCGGCCTGAACTACAGCGGAGCGGGCCGCCAGTTTGGCGCGGCAGACTTCGAAGAGTTTGACCTGATCCTGGCGATGGACGCCACCAATCAGGCGGATATCCTGCGCCTAGCGATGGGCGAAGCGCAGCGCGCAAAAGTCCGGCTGATGCGCAGTTACGACTCGGTCAGCCAGCCGGGCGACCCGGTGCCGGACCCGTATTATGGGGGGCTGGCTGGCTTTGAAGAAGTGTATGACATCCTGGATCGTGCCACGGATGAACTGCTACGCCAACTGGAAGCCGAGCGCGCCGAAAGCGGCTGACGGACTGTCCGGCTTTTCCTTACGGAGTTCCTGACGATTTTCGGGACACCTGCACCTTTCTCACCAAGTCAAATCAACCTATAACAGAGATAGCGACCGCACACCTGTCCGGAATGAGGCCGTATGAACCGCCTGTTCTTTGACCGCTTCGGCCAGTTGTACTGGCTGTGGAAAGCGGTAATCATCGTATTTGGAACCATCTTTGCCAATATCCTGCTCACGGTGCTGTTCCTGACCAGCGCCGCGAATGTGATTGCCACCCAGCAGGCCAATGCGTTGGAGGCATTCAGCGAAGCGAATCTGCTGGCAACCCAGATGGAAATCCAGACCATCCTGCAAATCGTGACGATGGGCATCATGCTGGGGCTGGTCATCTGGCTGGTGCGCAAGGTCGAACGGCGGGCGTTGAACTGGCGCTGGCTGGGCCTGCCGCGTCTGCGGCAGAACTGGCGCCCGGCATTGGCCGGGGCGGGGCTCGGGCTGGCGCTGGGGTTGGCGTGCTGTGTGGGGGCGATTTTTGAAGGCAGCCTGCATTTTGCGGCTTTTGGCGGGCATTGCTTCACGCTCCCCCAAATGCTCAATACGCTGTTCTATACGGCGGCGCTAGCGGCGGCGATTGCGGTGGCAGAGGAAGTGACCTTCCGCGGTTACCTGCTCAAGCGGCTGGCAGCCCGCAACAACCCGATGACCGCGCTGCTTATCACCAGCGCGGTGTTTGCCATTGCCCACCCCTGGGATGGCGGGAATGGGGTACTGCTAACACTCACCCGTACCGGTCTGATGGGTCTGTTGCTGGGACTGCTGTACCTGCGCACCGGTTCGTGTTGGGCGGGTATCTTTGCCTATGGCGTATGGAATTTCCTGCACACGGGCATCATCGGCACGCACCCACTGACTGATGTGCATTTCTTTGGCGCGCCACTGGTGCTGCTGGAGCGGGTGACCCACAACGATGCACTACTGGATGTGATTTTGATGGCGGGCGCGGTGGTGCTGGTAGCCTACCTGCCGCGGCTCTTGAAACACAAACCGGGCGGATTGCAGCCAAACATGCCGTAAAGCCGCTCACCCATGTTAAAGTGAAAGCCGCCCTCTCGGGCGGCTTTCGTTTTGGCGCTATGGCAACGTTCTTACTCTGCAGAAGTAAGGAGGGTTGCCACAGCGCCGGTATTTTTACTACTATCCATGCGCAACACCTCCTTTACTGTGGAGTGGCAGTTTGGAGACCCGGCCGTTGTTAACCGGATAGGATTAGTAAACCATATTTATACCCGGCTGTCAATCCGCGGAGGCAGATTCAGGCGAGGCCGCGCCATGGTCGGGCAGGTCGGCTTCGAGAGTGCGCAAGCCGGGCCAGACCAGGCCGAGCAAACCGGTCGCCAGCATGCCCAGCGCCGAGAAGAAGAACAGCAGGGCAAAGCCAGCCCCGGGGCCCTGCCCCACCAGCGGCTGCCAGATGGTAGGGCCCTGCAAGGCCGGTTCAAAGACTCTATCGCCCAACGGGCCGGCCAGCCAGTAACCCAGCACACCGGCCAACTGGCTGAACAGGTGGCTGGCAGCAAAAACCCGCCCCTGCTCGGCAGGGTGGACTTTGACTCGCCAGATGGCGCTGTAGGCGCTGTCTTTAAGCGGGAAGTTGATGGACGAAAAGAATTGCAGCGGTACCCAGGCGGCCACCGTACGCCCGAGGGGGAAGAACAGCTTGGCAAGGGCCGCGCCAAAGGTGCCGGCCAGAAAGGCCGCCATGCGGCGTTTCGGACCGCCAAAGGCGCTCACCAGCAGGGCGCTGCACATACCGGCCACCCCGGCGGTGGCAATAACTTTGGCAAGGGCAACCTCATCGCCACCGGTACGGGCCAGCAGCAAGGGAATGTACAGGCCGCCAGAGATGTCATGAAAGAAATAGAACAGAGAGAAAACCAGCAGCAGCCCGGTCAGGGTTGGGCGGGCGAGAATGTAGCGAAACCCAAACAGAATTCGCTGGTGGATGGGTTGGCGGTGTTCCAGTTTCTGCTGGTCGCTGACCTCGGGTTGCGGGATGGTTTGAAAAGCAAGCACTACCACGGCGAACAACAAGGTCGCCAGGTCAGCCAGTACAACGGCGTGCAGGCCAAAAGCAATATACAGGGCCGTACCAAAGGCGGTGGCGGTGATGTTAGTGCCATACAGGGTAAACCACGCGAGGCCGCTGATGCGAACATAATAACGGCTGGGAACCAGCAGGCTGCTGGAAGCATCCCAGGCGAGCCGTTGCAGGGCTTCAAACGGGCTGCTGATGAGGTTTATGGCATACAGATGCCATAACTCCAGGTTGCCTGAAAGTAATAGCGCCAGCAGGCTGAAGGTCATCAGGCCGGTCATGCCATCCCCCAGCAGCATGAGGCGTTTGCGCGGGAAGCGGTCGACCCAATCTCCGGCCAACAGGTGAATGAGGATGCCGGGCAACAACCGCGCCAGACCGAGCCAGACCAGCGAGGTCGCCTGCCCGGTTTGCTCAAACACGAACAGCGAAACGGTGTAGCCGGTCATGGCGCTGCCCAAAATAGATACCGACTGGCTGAACCAGAGAATGAGATAAGTGCGGATGGAAAAGAGCGCGGCCCAGCGGCCGCGCCAGCGCGAGGGGGGCGTGGCCATTATTGAGGGGCGGGGGTTACGGCCAACCCATCTACAAAGCAAGCCAGTTCGTGGCCGGGGTCGGCCCAGACGCGCACGGGCGTACCGGGGCGGATGAAGGTCTGGTGGTTTTCGATGGCGTGCAACAGCCGCCCGCTGGGCAGGCGGAGACGGTAGCGGTTTTCTGCCCCGCGGAAATGGCGCGCCAGCACGAGGGCCTGGGCGCCAGCCTGTGGCTCAAAACGGATGTCATCCGAGCGCAGGGCGACTTCGACGGCCGTGCCAGCGGGCAAATTCACCGGCTGGGGCAGCAGACCGATTTCGGTTTGGATGCCGGCGGCCTGCACCGTGCCGGGCAGAAAATCGGTGGCGCCCATAAACTCAGCCACAAAGCGGGTGGCAGGATGGTTGAAGACGGCTTCCGGTGTGCCGACCTGCTCCAACTGGCCGTGGTTGAGGACCGCCAGCCGGTCGCCCATGTAGAGGGCTTCTTCCTGGTCATGGGTGACGAAAATGGCGCTGGCCTGAATGCCTTTCAGGATGACGCGCACCTCTTCGCGCATCACCGCCCGCAGGTCAGCATCCAGATTGCTGAAAGGCTCATCCAGCAGGACGAGGATGGGGCGAGGGGCGAGGGCGCGCGCCAGCGAGACGCGCTGGCGCTGGCC
>JANJTX010000046.1 GCA_024710875.1 Anaerolineales bacterium
GTTTGAAGTCATCCAGGTTGGCGAAACTGGCGGCCAGGTCCATCATCGGGACGTGGTGTGAATTGGGGATGTGGCCAAACCCGCCAGTGAATTCATCCGTAGAGCGGGTATCCACGATATATATCTCCTGACCGGACTGGATGCGTTCATGGAGATATTCTGAAGATACTTCGCTGACGGTCGAAAAGTGGTACTCGCCCTTGATGAGCTTGCTGGTAACCACTCTCAAGATTTGGAGGAGCATTTTTCGCCGGCTGATATTTGTTTTCACAGCAGGCCTTTCCAAAGACTGCCTCGTGGAGATAAATCCTGTGGCGCGGGTGGGAATCGAACCCACATGAGGTTGCCCTCGGAGGATTTTAAGTCCCCAGCGTCTGCCAGTTCCGCCACCGCGCCGCGGGGCTTATTCTACCCGAAATCGGCCGGTCTTTTTCATCCAGACGGCGTAGCGCGAAGCAAAACGCACGCCGAGGCCGGAAGGGCGCACGTCCGGCTGGGCGTGGGCCAGAGCAGCGCGCAGGCTGGCGGCATCTTCAAAGGCGGGCAGACGCAGGGTGGCGCGGCCGACTTCGGGCAGGGTGTGGGCATCTGACCCAACCGTGCCGAGCAGGTTATGCGCAGCCGCGAAGGCGGCGGCCTGGCGGTTGAACCAGCCGGGCAGGCAGCGGGCGTTGTAGGTTTCGATGGCATCCACCAGGGGCAGAATGGCAAGCAAATCCGGGGTGCGCCAGCCGCCGCTGCGGAAACGGTCAAAGGGGTGCGAGACGCTGATGAAGGCGCCCTGCTCCCGCAGACGGGCGATGGCTTCGGTGGGCGTGAGGCCTTTGGGGATTTCTTCCTGCACGAAGGCCGCCAGCAGTTCGCCCTGGGTGGTCATGATTTCTTCGCCGATGATGACGCGCTGGGGGTCGAGGGCGTGGGCGGCGCGCGCCCCGGCGATGGTGTTATGGTCGGTGATGACGAGGCGGTCTATGCCGCGCTGGCGGCACACGGCCAGCAAGTCTGGGACGCGCGTCAGGCTGTCTTTGGACGCGGCGGTATGGCAGTGAAATTCAAGGCGGAGGAGAGTCAAAGCAGGAAGGCGAGCCAATCGAGCAGTTCAAAGCCGGTGCCGGGGATGCGCAGGCCGTTCTGCTGGATGTAGATGATGGTCTTGTTGATTACAAAGAACAGGACATAGTAGGTGAGAAAGAAATAAAGGATGCGAAAAGCGCGGCTTTTGAAGCGATAGGGGAAACGGGTGTGCTCGGCTTCTGACCAGGCGACCACGACCACAAAAGCCCAAAAATAGTATTGGAACTGGCCGGTCATTTCGGCCACAATCAGCAGCCACTCGGTCAGGACCACGCCGGCGATGAATAACATGCTGCTGGGCGAACTGTTTGAATCCATGCCTGTATTGTAGCAAATATCCTAATTTAGATAGTCTGGGAGGCGGCTGTGATTGCTTGAAACAGTACTTCGTTATAAAATCCACCTATGGCGCGTTTTAATTGGAAAGACCCCAAGTTGCGAGTGTGGCTGATCATCGCAGCCTGTGGCCTGATGTATATCATCCTCACGTTGCGATTGGGGGGCTTTGGCCTGCCGGATATCGTCAACACCATCTTCGGGAAAATGTTCGGTGTCCCGGAACTGGTGAATGATAATGTGGCGGCGCTGGGGTTTGACCTGGCCCTGCTGATGGGCGGGACAGGCCTGGTCATCGCGGTGTTTTCGCAGTTCATCCTGCCAGTGCGAACGGTGCTGGACCGCTGGAATGTGATTGAGCGGGTGCTGTTGAGTCTGGGGGCCAACCCGGGGCCGGCCATCGTTATTCAGAACGGGCAGATAATCGACCACTCCAATGAACACCACCGGATGGGCAAGGGCGTCATCCTGCTGGATACCGCCAGCGCGGCGGTGCTGCACGATGGCTCGCAGTTTACCCAGGCGGTGGGGCCGGGGCTGGTATTCACCGAACGGCGGGAGAGCATTTACAACGCGGTGGACCTGCATACCCAGATTCGAAAAATTGGGCCGATGGAAAAAGATGGCGACCCGCAGACCGGTGAAGGCACAGCCGAAGAGAAAGCCGCCTGGCGCGAACGGCGGCTGCAAACCAGCGGCCTGACGCGTGACGGGGTGGAGGTCATCCCGCAGATTACGGCGGTCTTCCGTCTGCGGGCGCTGCCGGGCGAGGGCAACACCCGTTTTGGCTACAATGGCGATTCGGTCTGGCGGGCGATTTCACACCAGGGCGTGAGCGCAGACGCCCCAGCCGGCAGCAGCGAGCGCCAGGTAGCGTGGGACTGGCTGCCGGTGCAGATGGCGGCTGACCTGTGGCGTGAGTACCTGCGCAAATACACCTTTGAGGACTTGTTCGAGTTTCCGACCCACCCGGTGCACTCGCCGGATGGCCGCACCGAGCCATTCGCCCGGCGTACGGTGTTTGAGACGATTGTGCAGCAAATGAACTTGCGACTTTCACAGGACCTGGTAACCCAACTGGATGAAGTCGGCAAGCCGCTGGGCCGTACGATGAGCAGCCGCGAACACATGCTGCTACTGCAGCGCGGTCTGAAGGTGTTGCGCGTGAGCGTGAACAACCTGCGCTTCAGCCAGGACCCGATTGAGAAGAGCCTGATTGAACGCTGGATAAATACCTGGATGCTGCGGGCCCGGGCGGAGGAGAGATACATCAACCAGCAGCAGGCGATTGAAAAAGCCCGCGGGCAGAATACGGCTCGCGAGGAGTTTGCCGCCAAGATAAGCCGGCCGTTGTACCGCCGCCTGCAACCGCGGGCCGAGGCAAACATCCCGCCACCCAACCTGCATGAATCGCTGGAACTGCTGATGCAGGGCGCGCTGGAGGGCATCCGCTCCAACCCGGAACTGCTGCCCCAACTGACGGATGTGGAAAGCGAACTCGCAGACCTGAAGGAATGGCTGCGACTGGCGCGCAACGGCCAGACGCCGTTTGTGGCACCGCCGCCGGAGGCCGACGCATGAGACCGCGCCGAAGACGACCGACCGGGCCGAGCATGATGCAGGTTTTCATTAATGACCTGCCGCGCAATCTGGCGCGCCTGCAGGCGGCCGGAAATGCGCTGGTGAACTGGTTTTTCAGTACCAGCGCCACCAGCGGGGCGCGCCGCCAGTGGCTCTTTACCCTGTTTCTGGCGTATGTCTGGGCGCGGGCGGCTTTTTACGCTCACCCGATTCAACTGACTGGCAGCCTGATACGCGACCTCATTCTTTACCCCTTCCCGGCCCTGTTCGCCATGGATATCCTGCGGCATGTCTTCATTGCGGTGATGGTCTTCTTGCTGGCGCTGCGCCTGACGGCGATGTATCTGGACGATGTGTTTGAACTGAATGATATTTTGCTGGCCGAGAAGTACATTTTGCAGGCGGTTTTTGCCAGCCAGTACAGCGTCATCGCCATTCGGGATGGCAAGGTGGCGCCAGAACACCAGAATTCACCGGTGTTTCGAATTGGCGGGCCGGGGCAGGTGAAGGTCCATCTGGATAATGTGGCGCTGTTCGAGAAGATGGATGGCAGCGCCGACCCGGTGGGGCCGCTGGACACGTTGCGAGCGCGCAAGATTGACCGCTTCGAACGGCTGCGGGCGGTAGTAGACCTGCATGAACACAACCTGTCGCTGACGGTGCGGGCCCGCACGAAAGACGGAATTAACATTACCGCCGATGGCGTGCAGATTCTTTACAGCGTGGCGCGCAGCCGACGGCGCGAGGCCAGTCTGAAAACGCCGATGACCTACGACCCGGACGCGATTGAGAAAATCGTGTATGGCGATGCCGTCTTCAAGCACTTTAAATCCAAGGCAGATAAATCGCCGCCGGTGCCGCGCCAGAGCGGCGGCGCGATCGACCTGAACATGGCGACTTTTATCCAGAGTCAGTTGAGCGCCTTCATCAGCGAGCGCTTTCTGAGTGAGTTCCTTACCCAGACGATGGAACCGGAGCAGGCGAAGCAGGAGCAACAGGCCGAAACCCTGCGGCAGGCAACCGAAGAACTCTCGGCCACGCCAGCCTACCCGAGCCGCATGGCGGAAACCGAAGCCACCACGCTTTCCCGGCGCACCCAGGAAGCACGGTTTGTCAGCCGCGACCGAATTACCCAGCAACTGTATGAGGAAGTGAACGCCCGAGCGATTGAACGCGGCCTGCAGCTGCACTGGATTGACATCGGAACCTGGGTGTTGCCGCCGGAAGCCGAAAAAATCGCCCAAAGCCACCTGGAAGCCTGGGAACTCTCGGTGCGGAACCAGAGCCGCGGCGCACCCATGGCGATGGCGATGGTGGCCCGCAGCAGCCAGATTATGGAATTGCAGCGGTTGTTCCGCGAGATTCCATTGAATACTTACTTTGAGTTCCAGCGTTTGCGGCAGGAAGACCCGGCCGAGTTGGTGCGGCGGATGCTGCAGGCGTTCCGCGAGCGCATCCTGCAGGTGTACAGCCTGTACCAAGACCGCCAGGAACCGCCGCCGGAGGAGATCAACCGGGTGGCACAATACCTGAATTACCATGCCAGCGCTCACCATGTGCATGACATCCACAGTAACGCGGCAGGGGCCGAGGGCGAATGAGCGAACTGGCAAACGCCCTGGTGGTTGAGCCGGGGGTGGCGCGGGCGCTGGAAACCGGGCAGCCGGTGGTGGCGCTGGAATCGACGGTCATCAGCCACGGGCTGCCGTACCCGCAGAACCTGGAACTGGCACAGGAGATGGAAGGCGAGGTGCTGCGGTTGCACGCCACGCCGGCCACGATTGCGGTGCTGGACGGACGCATCCGGGTGGGGCTGAAAACCGGGCATCTGGAACGGCTGGCGCGCCCGGCGGCGCCCAACATCGAACTCAAGAAAATCAGCGGGCGCGACCTGGGGCCGGCGGTGGCGTTGCGGCAAAGCGGCGGCACAACCGTAGCCGGGACGCTGGCGGTGGCGGTGCAGGTCGGCATCCGGGTGTTTGCCACGGGCGGCATCGGCGGGGTGCATCGCAATGCGCCCTTTGATATCTCGGCCGATTTACCAGAACTGGGTCGCAGCCCGGTGGTGGTGGTGTGCGCCGGGGCGAAGTCAATTCTGGATTTACCGGCCACGTTGGAAGTGCTGGAGACGCTGGGCGTGCCGGTGGTGGGCTACCAGACGGATGATTTTCCGGCGTTCTTCTCGGTGAAAAGCGGGTTGAAGGTCACCCAGCGGGCTGAAAATCCGAAGCAGCTCGCCGACCTGGCGCGCGCCCACTGGGAACTGGGGCAGGCCAGCGCGGTGCTGGTAGTCAATCCGCCACCGGCCGAGGATGCCCTGCCCTACGAAGAGGTGGACGCGTTTGTAGCCCAGGCGGTAAAGGAAGCCGAAGAGCAGAAGATCCTGGGGCAGAAAGTGACGCCGTTTTTGCTGCAACGGGTGAAGGAGTTGAGCCACGGTCGCACATTGCAGGCCAACCTGGCGCTGCTGAAGAACAATGCCCGGCTGGCGGCGCAGATTGCGACTCACCTGGCGAACCCACACAAGCCAGCGAGTAGTTTGTAGGGGTCGTTCTCGGTGGCGGGGGGGCAAGAGTGGGACATGAAAGACAGGGCGAGGCATGCCTCGCCCCTACCTTTGGGAGATTGTTGTCCTTGGCTGCGTTCGGGGTAGCGGCAGAGCGAAAGGTGGGTCGAGCTGAGCTCGACCCATAAGGGGGTGGCAGAAGGGCTGTTGAGCTGCAGCGGGCTAAAGCCCGCT
>JANJTX010000056.1 GCA_024710875.1 Anaerolineales bacterium
CTCAAATAGCCAGTTCTTCCACTAATTCAGAACGATAAGGGCATCGAAAGGGGCTGAAACCCCTCCCAAACCCCCATCTTCAGTCTAAAAATCCCCAAAATTCAACGAAATATAAAGAAATTCAAACATCACCTTAGAAAAACTTAAGAATTTCTTGACAATCGCAAACTATTCGCTATAATCAGGTCAGATTGATAAAGCGAATGTTTTAACTTCCACAGGAGACCGGCATGAAAACCACCCCCCGTACCCCCCTCTTCCCGCCCGGCTGGCTCAAAAGCCTGTGGCGGCGGCTGGTTTCCGCCCGGCGTCCGCATCACACCTTCACCATCGGTGGCTACGGCCACACCAAGTAAGGAGCGCGCTCACCATGTACCCCCTCCTCGGTGACTGCCCGGTGTGCGGCGGCGAACTGGCCGTTACCACCCTGGCCTGCCGCCAATGCGACACCACCATTCAGGGCCGCTTCAGCGCCGGGCCCTTCAGCCAGCTCAACCCGCAGCAGTTGGAGTTCGTGGAACTCTTCGTGCGCAATGAAGGCAAAATCACCCGCATGGAAGCCGAGCTCGGCCTGTCTTACCCCACCATCCGCAACCGCCTGCATGAAATCATCCGTGCCCTCGGCTACGAACCGGGCGCCGAAGAACCGGCCGGCCTGAACGAAGAAACCCGCCGCACCATTCTGGAAGACCTGGAAAATGGCAAAATCAACTACGAAGAAGCCATGCGGCTGTTGAAAGAAAGCGAGTAAGCCATGATGGACCAGATTGTATACGAAACCACCGACCAGCCGCAAATCAGCATTGACCATGCCCATGGCAACCTGCACCTGCGCGGCTGGGACCGCAACGAAATCCGCATTGATGCCGCCCTGGAAGACAGCGTGCAGTTTGAAGGCAGTCCGGATTCGGTGAAGATCAGCGCCGAGGCCGGCATGGTCATCCGCCTGCCCTCCGGCAGCCGCGTGACCGTCGGCCATGTTTCCGGTGAAATGCTGGTTAAGAACATGGAAGGCCTGGTACAGGTGGAGATGGTGCGCGGCCAGTTGCTGGCCAAGAACGCCGGCCCGCTGGTGGCCCAGGAAGTGTACGGCAACCTGATAGTCAAGCAGACCGAAGGCGAACTGAACTGCCAGCAGGTGCATGGCAATGCCATGGTGCGGGATGTGGATGGCCGGGTCATCATTAAGGAAGTGAGCGGCAACCTGGCCTTCAAGGGCATGGCCCAGGGCATGGAAGCCAGCGCCCGCGGCAACATCAACCTGCACCTCGACCCGGACCCCGGTGAACGATACCAGGTAACGGCGCGGGGCAACCTCACCTGCCGCCTGGCGGCTGGCAGCAGCGCCCGCGTCCACCTCATCGCCAATAGCGGGCAGATGCGGGTAACCACGCCTGAAGAAAACCTGACTCTGGAACAAAAGGAGCACACCCTCACCCTGGGCGGCGGCGAGAGCGAGTTGCTTCTGGAAGCCCGCGGCCGCCTGGACTTCAGCAGCTTAAGCAAGATCAGCGAATTTGAGGACGAAGACTTCACCTTTGAATTTGAAGAAGACTACTCCAACCTGGCCGAAGAGATCACCCAGCAGGTCAGCGAGCAAATCGAAGCCCAGATGGAAACCCTCAACGAGCAGTTGAGCAGCATGTTTGACAACCTGGAAGGCATGGGCGGCAAACGCCGGGAACTGCAACGCAAACTGGCCAGCAAGCAGCGCGACATAGACCGCAAGCTGGCCGAAGCCCGCCGCGCCGCCGACCGGGCCGTGCGCCGGGCGCGGGTGGATGACTACCGCCAGCGCCGCGGCGGCAAAGCCCGCCCGGCCAGCGCCCCCATCAGCGATGATGAACGCCTGCTGATTCTCAAGATGCTGGAAGAAGGCAAAATCGGCGTGGCCGAAGCCGACCTGCTGCTGGCCGCCCTCGAAGGCCAGGCCCCTGGCGCGCCCGCCATGCCAGCAATGCCCGCCATGCCAGAACCCCCGGAACCGCCGGAGCCGCCCGAACCACCGGCTCCTCCCAAGCCACGCTTTGGCAAGGGCAAAACCCGCACGGAGGAAGAAAGCGAATGAGCGAAAACGAACGCCTGCGTATTCTGGAAATGATTGAACGCGGCGAGCTCACCCCCGCCGAGGGCATTGCCCGCATGGCGGAACTGGCCCCGCCCGCCGCCGAAGCCGCCGATAGCCCGATGAGCGTGCTGGAAAAGATTGAGCGCGGCGAAATCAGCCCCGACCAGGCGATTGCCCAACTGGGCGGCGGCCAGAGCGCTCCGCCCCCGGCCCACGAAGGCGAGCACATTGAGATTCTCAGCCCGCCGCCGGCCGGTAAAGCCCCGGTGACCGATGAGGAGATGGACCGCTGGCGGCGCTGGTGGCAGACCCCGCTTTACGTCGGGCTGGGCATTGTGCTGCTGGCCTCGTACTGGATGTACAGCGCCTGGGAAGGCGCCAGCGGCTTCAGTTTCTGGTTCCTGTGCGCCTGGCTGCCACTCGGGCTGGGCCTGCTGCTCATCCTCTTGAGCTGGGCCAGCCGCGGCGGCACCTGGCTGCATGTGCGGGTCAACGAACCCGCCACACAAGGCAAATCCGGCACGCGAGTGGCGATCAGCATGCCGCTGCCGCTTACGCTGGCTACCTGGGGCCTGCGCAATTTTGGGCATTTCATCCCCAACCTGCCGCAAACGGCGGTGGATGAGGCCCTGGTGGCGCTGGCCCACAGCAGCCGCAGCGATGCCCCGCTTTACGTTCAAGTGAATGATGACGACGGCACGCACGTCGAAGTGTACATCGGCTAAACAGATTAAGGAGTAACCCCATGATGGCAACCAGTGAAGAACGCATGAAAATCCTGCAGATGGTGCAGGACGGGAAGATTTCGGCCGAGGATGGCGCCAAGCTGCTGGCGGCCCTCACCGAAACCCAGAACCGCGCCAACCGCCCGGTGGTGGCGCGCGGCGGCCCGGCCCGCTACATGCGGGTGCGGGTCACCGACACCTTCAGCGGCAAGACCAAGGTCAGCGTCAACCTGCCCATGACCCTGGTGGATGCCGGCCTGAACATCGCCTCCAACTTCGTCCCGGACATCGAAGGCTTCGATATGAACCAGATTAGCGAAGCCATCCACAGCGGCCTGACCGGCAAGGTCGTGGACGTGATGGACGAAGATGACGGCGAACACATTGAAGTCTTCATTGAGTAGGCGGCGCGATGACTGACGATACCCGATTTGAAGAGCAGTTCAGCGTGGGTAGCCCGGCCGTACTGCGGGTCAAGAACATCCGCGGCCCGGTGATTGTGGAACCGCACGATGAACCCAGCATCCACATCCTCGCCATCCGGCGCGACGAAACCGGCAACGCCCAGCGCACCCTCGTCAGCCTGACCCAGGATGCCAACGGGGATGTCCTCGCCAGCACCGACTACGAAGAAAATTTCTTCGGTATCGGCAACCCCTGCGAGGTGCATTACACCATCCGCACGCCGCGCAACACCCACCTGCGAGTGCGCCAGGTCTCCGGCAATACCCGCGCCCACGGCCTGGCGGGCAAGCTCAAAATCAAATCCGTCAGCGGCCCGATTCAGGTCACGGACATGGAAGGCGAGCTGATCATCGCCACCGTCAGCGGGGCGCTGGAAGCCCGCGCCCTGCGCGGCCCGCTGGAAGTGGACAGCGTCTCCGGGCGTATCACGGTGCTGGAATCCGACCTGCCCGAGGTACTGGCCAAGACCGTCAGCGGCCGGATGACGGTGCAAACCCCGCTGGGGGCCGGGCCGTACAAATTCACCAGCGTCTCGGGCGGCGTCAGCCTGATTGTCCCCGCCGAGCAAGGTTGCCATGTGCACGGCCACACCACCAGCGGACAACTGCGCACCGACCTGCCGGGCACGCGCGGCAACCATAGCCGCCGCAGCTGGGAGCTGGACCTGAACGGCGGCGGACCGGAGGT
Source organism: Anaerolineales bacterium (assembly GCA_024710875.1). Lineage (GTDB taxonomy): Bacteria > Chloroflexota > Anaerolineae > Anaerolineales > UBA11579 > SCUK01. The sequence goes on from JANJTX010000056.1 coordinate 3,946, forward strand.
GCGCTTCAAGAGCGTTTCCGGCAGCCTTCGTATATTGAACCAGCCTGACTCTGACCCACGCGGGATTAAGTTTCAACCGGAAGAAGCGGTGGATCGTATGGCAGTCCTGGAAAAAGTGCGCTCCGGCGAAATCAGCGTGGAAGAAGCCCTGCGTTCGCTGTAATAAACCATCCCCATCATGGAAACCGAACTCCGCCGCGTGGCGGGGTTCTTTTTTTGTCAGTCGATCTCTGGCTACGGGTATACTCAAGCCATGCCCCTGCACCTGCGCGAATTCAACCCCACCCCGGAAGAAATCCGGGCCGCCTGCACCGGCGGCCTGCCGGAGGCCGCCGAAGAAGGCCTGCGGCTGTTCAATGCCCGTCACTACTGGCACGCCCACGAAGCGCTGGAAGCCGCCTGGCTGGCCGAGCCGGGCGTGGTGCGCGGCCTGTACAAGGGCATCTTGCAGGCCGGGGTGATGTTTTTACAAATCGAACGTCAGAATTATGTGGGGATGATGAAGATGCACGCCCGCAGCGCGGTGTGGCTGGCCCCGTGGCCGGAGACCTGCCGCACGGTGCAGGTCGGCCAGTTACGGGCGGATGTGGCCGCCGCCCTGGCCGAAGCGCGCCGCCTGGGGCCGGAGGGGTTGGCCGCTTTCCCGGCCGGGTTGTTTCCCCAAATCCGACGCGTGCCGCCCGGTTAAAAAACACGACCCGGGCAGCCGGGTCATGTTCTCGCCTCCAGAAACTACACTAAAAATTTTTACACGCCAGTAAGAATAGCGCGCGCCGGCGCGCCGTCGCTCCCCTGCAATTTAAGCGGCAGGCAATACAGGGTATAGCGTCCCTGCGAAACCGCCGCCAGATTCAATCCTTCTACTATCACCACCCCGGCCCCCAGCAAAATCTGGTGGGTGGTAACCACATCGCTGAAAGCGGCCACCGAGAGGTAATCCACGCCGACAAGTTTGACGCCCCGGTCCACCATCCATTGCGCCCCATCCGGAGCGAGCGGCACATAGTTCTTATCAAATTTATGGTTGGGCTTGGCCCACAGGTCGGAATTACGGGTTTTGAGCAGTACGCGCTTGGTGCGGGGCGGGATGGCCGAACCTTCCAGCATGGCGGCCGTCACCTGGTCAGCTTCCGGCAGGTGCAGCACATAGGCCCGGCCGGTCAGCAGGTCAATATCAATGTTTTCAACCGTTTCACCATCCGGCACAAAGTGATAAGGCGCATCAATGTGGGTGCCGGTATGGGCGCTCATCGCCAGCCGGGTGACATTCGAAACCGCGCCGTCTTCCATGCGGGCGACGCGTTGAAGCTCAATCGGAGGGTCATCCGGCCACACCACCAGATCGGGCGAGATGGTGAGCGTGATGTCATAAGTACGCATTACGCGGCAATGTCCTCTCGGTTCCGAAGTCCGGGCGGGTCAGCGGTGACCCTCATGCAATGGAGACGTGTTCATGCGCTTGTTTTCGTCCGTTTTCAGGCCGCGTACTGGGAAGACTCCCGTCCGGGAGCGCGACCGTAACTATGGGATGAGTATATAGGAGGGGGCATAAACGCGCCAACATTGAGGGCGGCGAATTTTAAGGAAGCGGGGGCGGTTTTCAGGCGGTCAGATGGATGGAGTGCAGGCTGGCACGCGCCAACGCATCCGGGTCAATCGTTACGCCCAAGCCGGGGATAGTCGGTACATCAATGGTGCTGTCGGCGTTGAGCGTAAAGCGTTCCACGGTGATGTCTTCGGCGTAATAGCGGTCAGAAGCCGAAATATCGCCGGGGAGGGTGAAGCCCGGCAGGCTGGCCAGGGCCAGATTGCTGGCGCGGCCGAGGCCGGTTTCCAGCATGCCACCGCACCACACCGGCACGTTTTGGGCGACGCACAGGTCATGGATCGCCACGGCGGCGGCCAGCCCCCCCACCCGCCCGGCCTTGATGTTAATGATGCGGGCGGCCCGCATTTCCAATGCCTGGCGGGCGTGGCGCGGACTGGTGATACTCTCATCGAGGCAAATCGGCGTGCGCAGTTGGGCCTGCAACTGGCGGTGATCCCACAGGTCGTCTTCGGCCAGGGGCTGCTCGATGAGCAGCAAGCCGAGGTCGTCCAGCGGGAACAGAGCCGCGGCGCTCTCCAGCGTGTAGGCCGAGTTGGCATCCACCTGTAAGGCGAGGTCGGGGTGGGCGCGGCGCACGGCGGCCGCCAGTTCCACATCCTGCCCGGGTTTGATTTTGAGCTTGACGCGGCGGTAGCCGTCTGTCAGATAGCCGGCGACGACATCCAGCAGGGCGGCCGGGCTGGCCTGCAAGCCGATGGATACGCCCACCGGCACGCTAGGGCGCGCCCCGCCCAGCATGACCGCCAGCGGCTGGCCCTCCGCTTTACCCCACCAGTCCCACAGGGCCATTTCGAGGCCAGCCTTGGCCATGGCGTGGCCTTTGATGGCGGCGGCCCCGGCCTGAAACTCGGCCGGGCGCGGCAGGGGCTGGCCTAGCAACGGTGGGCAGAGATGGTCGCGTAAGATGTGCAGAGCCGTGCCGCTGGTCTCGGCGGTGTACCAGGGGTCACGGTCGGCCACGCACTCGCCCCAACCGGTCAGGCCCTCGGCCTGCAGTTCGACCAGCACGCATTGGCGGTCTTGTATCCTGCCAAAGCTGGTTTCAAACGGGCTCTTGAGCCGCATCCGCAGGTGGTGGAGGGTGATGGATTCGATGGGCATGATGCTCTCATTGTACCCAAAACGCCCGGCCGGGTGGGTCGGGCGTTTTGGGTTGTGACCTGAGATGTTTGCAACACAGCAATTACCAGTTACAAATTACCAGTTACTGATTTTTTATCTACTCTAGCGCTTCACGCCGCGGCGCTGGGTGGCCTTGTGAATCCAGGCTTCCTCGGCTTGCAGGGCGCGCACCTCGCTGGGGCGAATCTTCCGGTAGACCGCCGCCGGGGCGCGCTCAACGCCGTCCACCGTCAGCAGACGTTCGACCGGGATGCCGAACAGGCGGGCGTTCTCTTCCAGATAGGGCTCGATGAGCGTCCAGTCGGCGTCCGTCAGCTCGGCAAAGCGGCCGCCGTTGAGCTGGTCGGCGGTGACGCGCTGGCGCGGGTCGCGCACATAAATCGCGCCGCCCGAAGCCAGCGAGAACAGGTTGCTGCCCGGGTAAGGCGTTTCGAGCGAGACGATGTTCTTCCGCTCGTCAAAGGTGATGCCATTCAGGATGACAAAACCGCCACCGTTGAGCGGGTCGCCGGCCATGAAGGACTCGGCGAGGTAGTCGAGGCAGGTGCCGTTGATGACCACGCGCGGCTTGCCGACGGCATTAATCAGCGGGCGGCCAGCGGCATTGCCGAGGATGTAGGCCTCGCCGCCCTTGGCGCCGTACATGAAGGTCTGGCCGACATCGCCATGCACCACCAGTTTGCCGGTCTTCATAATCTGGGCCAGCTGGTCCTGGGCGTTGTTGTGGACGACGATTTCAATCCCGTCTGCGCCACTGGCGAGGTAGTCGCCCGGCGACCCGTAGGCATCCACCCGCACGCCCTTGCTGTCTGCGCCAAAGCCATTGCCGATGAAACGATGGCCGCGGCAGTGCACCAGCATGAACTGGGTGAAGCCACCCTCGTAGAGCCGCTGCATTTCACGCGCCAACGAGGTTTCGTCCTGGGCCGAGAAGCCACGCGCATCCACGATGACGGTTTGCTTTTTGCTGGCCGGTTTGGGCAGTTTGGCCCCGGCGCGGTGCACGGCATACTCCGGGCTGGGCTGCTTGCGGATGGTATCCACCACCGTGGCAAAACAATCATCCACCAGCGCCAGCAGGTTGCTGCGGCGCAGGCTGCCGGTAGGATAACGGCGGTCCATCAGCAGGGTCAGCAGGTCAAGCACGTGCTTGCGTTTCTTGGGCTCGGCGGCGGCGGTCGCCAGGCCGCTCAAGAAGGTCAGGAACTCGCTGTAGGTCCAGGTGGGGAGTTGGCCGGTGAGCCAGTTGAACAGGCTGTTGGCAGGCATATCCGGGATGGCCACCGTGAGGGTGCGGGCGCGGCGGGTGCCGGGCTTCATGGCCGGGTTGGCGGTCGGGGCGGTTACCGGGTGATCGAACTTGTCGGTCACTTCCATACGGGCGCCGCCTTTGGCGGGGCGCACGCTGAACAGAAAGGCGCCGCCATCCGTATGGCTGCCGCCGCGCGCATTCCAGAAGCGGTCGGCGCGCGGCCAGAAGCGGTTATCGCTTTCGGCCAGACTGGCGAGGGCGGCATCAATGCCCTGCTTTTCGCTGGCGGCCAGCCCAATGCTGACCTTGCGGCCATTCTCCAGCGTGCGCTCCTGGTAGGCAAAGACCTGCGGGCGCAGCATGGAGGTATCGGTGATGCCAGTCAGGCGGTAGACCGGGCCATCCGAAGCGTGGGTGTCGCTCTGAGCGATGAGGAAGAACCACGGGCCATCCGGCGAGCAATGGATGTGGGTGGTCTGGAGCATCTCGTAGATGCGCTGCTTTTCAGGCGGCAGCATGTGGAAGTCGCGCTCGGTGGTGGGGGCGAGGGCTTCAATCACATATTCGAGCGGGTAGTTGTAGGTGCGGTGCAAGAGGTCAAAGACCTGTACCGCCACTTCGGTGTCGGTGAGGAACAGCGGGTAAATCTCGCGCTGGGCGAGGTATTCGCTGATGCTGGCATGGTTGGCGAAGTCGCCATTGTGGACGAGGGCTTCATTGAGGCCAATGAAGGGGTGCGCCCCACCCGGGTGCCACACGCGCCCCTTGGTGGGATAGCGGTGGTGGCCGATCCAGACATGGGCGTGCATGTTCTCCAGTTTGTAGTACTCAATCACATCGTCGCCATAGCCGACCATCTTGAGCACCAGCAGGTTCTTGCCGTGCGAGAGGACGAAGGCCTGTTTGTCGCCGGTGGATTGATAGAAGGTGGTGTTGAGTTTGTAGGTGTTCTGGTAAACGATTTCGTCTTCCACCCGGCGCGGCTCGGCGTTGAGCAGATCATGGGCGGCGGCAAAGTCTTTGACCACCTTGGGCTTAATGCGCACGAAGTACAGCACCACGTCCGGCGGACGCACTTCCAGCTCGTCAATGGCGCGGTAATCCTTGATGTGTTTCTGCTCGTGGGTGTGGTCCACGATGTAGATTTTGTTGATGAAGTCCTTTTCAACCTGTTTACGCACGGCGGGGTCCATGTAGGCCACCGCGATGAGGTAGTCGTTTTCAAGGATTTCCTGGGTCACGCCGAATTCGCGCGCCACCAGCCCCACGACGGCAATGCCGCCGCCCTTGCCGTTGCCGCGGTTGCGCATCTGCTTGAGGGCCGAGAGCATGTGTTTGGCGGCGACCTGCTCGCTGGAGGCCATGCCAATCACGCCGCAGCCGCCTTCGGCGGCATCGTCGCGCGGGAAGTCGAAGCCTCCCAACGGGCGCAGGGCGCGGCGGGCGGCGGTGAGTTTGAGGGCCAACTGACGGTCGTCCATTAGCGGCCTCCTTCTGTTGTAATGTAGCGCAGCAGGTCGGGGCGGCCGCGAAGCTCGCGGATGCTGCGCAGACCGAGGCGGCGCAGGATGTCCTTCAACTGCCATTCAATTGACGTGTAGAGGTTGTTGAGACGCGAGGCGCCCCAGTCCGGCTGGATGAACTGCGAGAGCAGCGGGTCGGTGGTGGTCAGGCCAAATGGGCAGCCGCGGCCGCGCTCGCAATTGGAGCAACGCGTGCAGCCCATCGCCACCAGTTCGGCCGTGCCGATGACCACGCCATCCGCGCCCAGCGCAATCGCTTTGGCAATGTCGTAGGCGGTGCGGATACCGCCCGAAGCGATGACGGTGACGCGCTCGCGGATTTCCTCGCTGACGAGGTAACGATGAACTTTCGGGATGGCGAACTCAATTGGCATGGCGATGTTTTTCTTGGCGATTTCCGGGGCTGCGCCCGTGCCGCCATAGGAGCCGTCCAGATGGACGATGTGGGCTCCGGCGAAGTACGAGCCGACCGCCACCATGTCCACATCCGTAGGAGTCGAGACTTTGACCGAGACGAGAGCGCGCGGGTTGGTTTGCTTAATCCAGTCCACATGCTTGCGGTGGTCTTCAACGGAATACACCGAGTGGAACGGGAAGGGCGAGAACAGGCTGACCCAGGGTACTGATTCGCGGATTTCCGAGACGGTCTGGGTGGCCTTGTCGCCCAGCAGGTGGCCGCCGAGGCCGGGCTTGGCGCCCTGGGCGTATTTGAATTCCACAATGCGGGCGTTGCGGATGGTTTCTTCGCGCACGCCGAACATGCCGGTCGCCACCTGGGTGATGACATTGTCCTTGTATTCGGTCAGGGATTTGGGGTAGCCGCCTTCGCCGGTGCTGGTGAACGTGCCCCAGTGGGCGGCGTTGCGCGCCCGGCTCAACATGACCTGCTCGCTGACCGAGCCGTAGGACATGCCGCCGCCGTACAACGGCAGAGGGATGCTGATCTTTTCGAGGTGGTCGCCGCGCCGGTTCAGCGGGATGCCCAGCTCAATCTCGGTATCTTCCGGCAGCCATTCGCTTTCGGACAGGAAGTTAAAGTCCAGCACGTCAAACCCGCCGCCGGAACGGCCGGTCTTGTATTCAAGGCCATTCTCCGGCGGGCGGCCGTGGGCGGCCTGGTACCAGGTGGCGAGGATGAGGTCATCCGTCCAGCGGTAGTCGCCCAGGGCGGGCGGCGCGCCCACGATTTCCTCCGACCAGCGGCGAAAGCCTTCGTGCAGGTTGGTGGTGTGTTTGTCTACAATCAGTTCAAAAGGGGTTTTATCGGCGTGGCTCATAACCCTGCACTCCCAGGAACGCATCGCGCTCCAAATCTTTCATGAACATGGCGCGGCCCATCTCGCCCCGCAGGCGGCGCACTTCGCGCAGGCCCATGGCGCCCATAATCTCCAGCAACTGGTCGCGCCAGGAGGCGGCCAGGTTCACCAGCCGCTGGGCGCCCCACTCTACCGTCAGTTTGCGCGGCAGGCTGAAGCGGCTGGTTTCGCGCTCGCGGCACTCGCCGTGAAAGCGGCCCTGCAGGGCGGCGATGACGGGCGTATCCAGCGCCACGGCATCCAGCCCGCACAAAATCGCCTTGGGGATGTGCTCGGCGTGGATGATGCCGCCGCTGCCGATTAAGGTCACTTCCTGGCGGATGCCGGCTTCCACAAAGGCCTTGTGGGCGGCGCGAATCAGGTCAAGGACAAACGCGCCGTGCGGGTCGCGGCCGTGGTAATCGGCCAGCAGGTGAAAGACGCGGATGCCTTTTTTGGAGAACTTGAGCAGCTCTTTAGCCGAAGTGAACGGAATCCGCAGGGCCACCAGGCTTTCGGGGAAGGTGTCATGGATGGCGCGCAGCAGGCCCTCGTCCCAGCCGTCCATTTCAATCAGGCGCGGGGCGTGTGCCAGCACGTGCAGGTTGTCTTTCTCGGAGGGTTTGACCAGCGGCACGACGTGCGGGCTTTCGAGGTTGTATTGCAGCACCGCCCCCAGGGGGATGACCGCCAGCGTGCCGAGCTGGGCGGCGGCGGCGGCGGTGATGCGCCAGGTCTTTTCGCTGGCGGCCGAAGGCGGCAGGGTATCCAGAACCAAAGGCAGCGGAATCTGGAAGACGTGCGGGGTGCGGCCATTGGGCTTGCCATCGGCATCAAAGGAGAGGAAGTTGGGGCGCGCCCCGATATCCACGACGGTGGAGATGAATTCGCGACCGTGAATGCCATCGCGGGTCGGGCGCACGATTTCAGACATATCGGTCCACATGCCGTCCCAACCTTCACCGCCGAATTTGCCGCGGTAGCCGGCGCCCTTGACCGGCACCAGGCCGCTTTCGGCCTCGTAGGAAACCGAGTCGACTACCCGAAAGTCAAAGTAGGAGTCGCCCAGTTTGCGCCGCTCGGCGTTGTGGCTGACGCGCACAAAGTCGGGGAACTCGGTGGTGCAGCGCAAACAGCCCACGCAGTGCTGCTCGCGGGGCGCAAAGCCGCCCACCGGCCCGCTGAATACGCCGTACATACACGGGCGGCTCAAAATCACATCTTTGTTGCGCGGGCCGTAGTGGAAGACCTCGCCAATGATGAGTTTCGCCAGGCCGGCGCGCTTGACCTCGACCCGGAAGCGGCTGGGCCACTTCTCGATGTCTCCGGCGCGCTCGGCGCGGATGTGGTAGCGGTGGTAGCCGCTGCCGTTGGTTTCGTTTTCTGCCATAGAGTTCATCTCCAGTTGGTGCGTGTTAAACAAAACACACGCCGCTCAAGTTCGCAGGCGTGCTGTTTTCTGTGCTGTTCGCATTAAAAGCAACGCCCTTCCGTGACCCACCCCGGGGCATGGCAAAGCCTGCCAGCGCCGGGCCACTGTGCCGCACCTGTTTCCGCCGTCGCCGGCGGGGTTTCATGCAACACTCGTTTTGGAAGGGAGAAAAGAAGCCTGTGGCAGGCTTCAGAGGCATCCGCTGATCGTTCGATTTTCAGGCGTTTTCACGCCCTTAGCGCGGCCCTCGCGGGCCGGAACCTCCACCTCGTAATCTCTGGCCGGGCCAGAGACTCAGTCGCTATCTCTCCAATATTCAGTTGTTAATGGCGGTATCTTAACCGCGCCGGGGGCGGCTGTCAAGCGGCGCGCAGGTTGGTCGGGCAGGACTATAATATGCCCAATCATCTCTTTGGCCCAATTCAGGAGTACATATGGCAACGGCGGCCGCAAACGGAATCTTATTGATTGCTGACATCTCGGGCTACACCTCCTATGTGGCCAGCACCGAAATCGAACATTCGCAACAGATTCTGGCCGAGCTGCTGGAACTGCTTATCCGTCACACCCGGCCGCGCCTGACGCTCTCCAAACTGGAGGGCGACGCCATCTTTTGCTACGGCGGGCCAGAGACAATGCGCGGCGAGGCAGTGCTGGAAATGGTGGAAGCCACGTATGCCGCCTTCCGGACCCGGGTCGAATCGATTCAGCGGCATACGACCTGTGAGTGTGAGGCCTGCCGCGCCCTGCCGCGCCTTGACCTGAAATTCTTTATCCATCACGGCCAGTTTATCAAACAACAGGTGGCCGGCAACCATGAACTGCTGGGTTCGGATGTGAACCTGATTCACCGCCTGACCAAGAACCATGTCAGCGAAGCCACCGGCTGGCAGGCCTACGCTCTGTTCACCGAAGCCGCCTGCCGGGCGCTGGCCCTGCCCACCGATGGCCTGCACGTCAGCCGCGAAGCCTATGAGCATCTGGGCGAAATCGAGACCCACAGCCTGAACCTGCGCGCCCGCTACGAAGAAATGCTGGCCACCCGCCAGGTGGTGGTCACACCCGCCGAGGCCCATGGCCAGAAAGTCGTTGAATTCGCCGCCCCACCGCAGGTGGTATGGGAGTGGTTCGCCGACCCGCACAAACGCAATCTCTGGCAACCGGGCAACATCTGGAGCGCCGCCAACCGCCCGACCGGGCGCACCGCCATCGGCGCCACCAACCATTGCGCCCACGGAGACAAAGTCTCCGAGGAAGTCATCCGCGACTGGCGGCCCTACGACTATTACACGGTGGATATGCACGTTCATCCGGGGGAGATCAGCCACCCGATTGACAACCGCGAAACCATCATACTTGAACCGCTGGATGACGGCCAGCGCACGCGGGCCACCTTCCGCTGCCGGACGCTGGTGCCGCGTTTTTACAGCCCCCTGATTGCCTGGATGTATTACAACGTCATCATGCCCAAGGGTTTCCGGCTGCTGCACCAGTATTTTGCCAGCCCGGAAACCAGCGCCTGAAACCGGCTAACCCGGCAGGTCTTCGCAGCCGTCCGGGCGCACCTGCGAGAGCGTCTCGCTATTGACGTCCTTTTCGTTCAGGCCAAATTGCTTACCGCAGCACGGAAACTCATAGATTTCCATCAATTCCGAGCCGTGCATGGTGGATCTTAATTCTTCGGCGGGTTGGGGGTGCCAGCGTTTGCGGGTGGGGTCGGTCATGGAAGTTCTCCTGAGCGAGATTACAGGCCGTTTATCTGCTTCCATGATAGTCCCAAAAGGCTGATTAAAACAAGCGAGGACGGCCAGTGGCCGTCCTCGCGGTTGGGCAGGCAAAACTATTTCTTGGCGGGCTTTGCGGCCGGGGCATCCGGGCTGCTTTCGCCCTTCTGCTCTTCGATAATCTTGCCGAGATATTCCGGCAGTTCCACGCCGGCCATGTTGGCGAGGTCCTGCAGGGGCGGCAGGCTCATCACCAGACTGGAGAGGAAGTTGGAGGTCGAGGAGCCGCTGCCGGAACCGCCGCCGCCGTTCTCCCAGACCGTGATCTTGTCAATCTTGAGGTTGCTGATGGCTTCGACCTGCATGCCGACGATTTCTTCCAGCTTTTCGACCAGCAACAGGGTGGCCGCCGAGCGGGCATCGCCATTGGCGCTTTCCACCAGTTTGGCGTAGCCTTCGGCCTTGGCGGTCAGCAATTGGCGCATACCATCGGCCTCGGCCTGATAGCGCAGCAGGATGCCATCTGCATCGCCTTTGGCTTCGCGGCGTACGCGTTCGGCGGCGGCTTCGGCGGCGATTTCGACCTTCAGCTTGTCCACCTCTTCGCGGGCGATTTCAGCGGCACGCAGGCGTTCCTGCTCGGCTTCGTATTGCTTCTTCTGGATTTCAACCTGGGCCTGCAAGCGGGCGACCTCGGCCCGTTGCAGGGCGGCGGCGCGCTTCACTTCCAGGTCGGCGTTGTAATCGGCGATATTGGCAGCGGCGGTGTTTTCACCCTGCACCGCTTCCGATTCCTGTAACTGGACGAAGATACGCTGGCCGGCTTCGGCTTTCTTGCGGCCTTTCTCGGCTTCGGCCAGGGCTTCGGCCACGCGCACTTCCTGCTCGCGCACGGCATCTGCCTGACCGATGGCGCCCAGTTTGTCCTGCTCGGCCACATCCACCCGCGCCCGGTTGATGGCTTCGGAAGCCGCCTTGCGGCCGATGCTCTCGATGTAGGTCGATTCATCCGTGATGTCGGTGATGTTGACGTTAATCAGGTGCAGACCGATTTTGTTCAGTTCCGGCTCCACATTGTGGCGAATGGAGTCCAGAAAAGATTCACGGTCCTGGTTGATTTGCTCAATCGTCAGCGAGGCGACCGTGAGACGCAATTGGCCGAAGATGATTTCCTTGGCCATGTCTTCAATGCTCTTCTGGTCCAGACGCAGCAAACGCTCGGCGGCGTTGCTCACAATCTCCGGGGCGGTGCTGATGCCGACGGTGAAGGTGCTGGGCACATGGATACGGATGTTCTGCTGGGAAAGAGCGTTTTCCAGCGGGATGTTGATGGTCATGGGGGTCAGGCTCAAGTAGGCATAGTCCTGAATCAGCGGCCACACCAGCGTGCCGCCACCGTGCAGGGTCTGGCTGCTTTTGCCCTTGCCGACCCGGCCATAGATGACCAGCACCTTATCCGAGGGGCAGCGTTTGTAGCGGCTGGCAAGGAAGACGATGGTGAAGAACACCAGCACCACAAAGCCGAAGACCGCCATTAGAGCGAAGGTTGTTGCATCAAACATGGGTTTCTCCTTTTACGAGGGTATGATTCCGCCGGGGCGCAGGCCGCGCTACCCGATTTTTTCCACTTTAAGGGTCTTGGCATCCGCCAGCCCCACCACGCGCACCTTTTCACCAGTGGCGATTTTCTTGCCATCGGCGGCGATGGCATCCAGCACTTTCAGCGAGCCCTGTACGGCTACCTGCACCTGGCCGCCGGTTTTGAGTTGGATGGTGAGGTAGACCTCACCGTCCTGCCCGATGGCGTTTTCCAGCCGGATGTTGCCTTCGGATTGCAGGCGGGTCATGCCGCGAAAGACCTGGCTGATGACCCACACCGTAAAGGCCCCAGCCGCCAGGCCGGAAAGGATGGTGAGCAGCACCGGCCACCCGGCCCGCAGGGTGGCGAGGCCAACCAGGCCGAACATGAGGAAAAAGGCCGTCAGCCCCTGGGCCGAGAGCAGTTTGAAAGCGCCCTCTGCCTCGCCGGTGTGGCCATCATCGAGGATATCGGCATCCAGGTCGGCGTCCAGTTCGCCCTCCAACCCTTCTGCGCCAAAGCCCATCACCATCAGCACAGTGCGCAATACAAAGAACACCCCGCCCAGAATGGTGCAGGCCCAATACACAAATTCCAACCAGGACATGGAAA
>JANJTX010000068.1 GCA_024710875.1 Anaerolineales bacterium
GTTCCAGATTGGCCGGGCCCAGATGCTCCCGGTCACGATATTGATAAATGAAAATACCAGCCCGATTTCCACCCCTGCCAGTTCCATCACATCCCATTTGCGGTCTTTACGCACCAGGTACATGATGGCGGCAAACACCGCAAACAGAAATCCCACCATCCCGACCCAGCCTGCAGCCACATGGTAGTAGAAAATTCGCTGCACATTGCCCATCACAGCTTCCATCGGCGCATAGACCAGAATCATATAAATTGAAACCAGAAACAAGCTGATCGAAATGACATCCAGCCCTTTCAGGACTTTTGGGGTTGCTTGCATGAATCGGCCTCCGTCAAATTATTTTTCTACAGTTTGCGATTGTATCGCAATCACCTATCACATCCGGCCCGCCTTACGGAGTTTTGCTGAACTTTGCTTAGAATTCTGCCGGTTTCATTCCTGCACTATCTGGTCAAACAGCATATAGGCCGCCGCCCCGAAAATAACAATGTAACCGATCAGCAAGTTGATCGAACCCCAGATGAGCGCCATCGGCTGGCCCTGCAGAAAATAGGCACTGGCCCGCACGGCCGAAATCAACACCGGCAGCGCCACAGGCAGATGCAAAATCGGCAACAGGATATCGCGGGTGCGCGCCTGCACCGACATAAAGGCCAGCAACGTACCGGTGAGCACATACCCCAGCGAGCCAAGCACAATGGTAGCCAGCAACCCCGGCACAAACAAGTTGACATTGTAGAGTAGACTGTACAGCGGCAACACAATCGCGATCACACCCAGCATAAAAATCAGGTTGCCAAAGACCTTGCCAAAATAGATCGCAGAACGGTCCACCGGCGCCAACAGCAGCCCATCCAGACAGCCGCCGTCTTTTTCCACCGCCAGCGAGCGATTCAACCCCAGCGTCCCGGCGAACATAAAAGTTGCCCACAGTACCCCGGCGGTTACCTCCTGCCGCTCGCGCGGGTTCAATTCAAGCGCGAAATTGAAAATCAACACGGTGAGGATCGAAAAGACCAGCATCCCGGCCATCAGTTCCCGACTGCGGGCTTCGGCTGCCAGGTCCTTGCGAGCCACCGCCCACAGAGTCTTGAAGAAACCAGTCTGGCCCTGCGGGTTAGCCATCCTGCACCTCGGCTTCGGCCGCCGGCGCCAGGGCTTGTCGGTAAAATGCCAGCAACCCATCCTGCGGCAATTCTGCCTGGGAGGTGCTGGCCACAATCCGCCCGCGGCTCAAAACATCAAACCGGGAACACAGTTCGGCAGTTCGAGCCAGGTCATGCGAGGTCATTAGCACCGTGCGCCCCGCCCGGGTTACCTGCCGCAACACATCGTCCAGCATTGCGGCTGCGTCCTGATCCAGACCGGTATAGGGCTCGTCAAGCAACAACAGCTGGGGGTCATGCAGCACCGCCCGCCCGATGGCCAACCGTTGCTGCATCCCGCGCGAGTACGTGCGCACCAGGTCGCGTTCTCGGCCGGCCAATCCCACCAACGCCAGCAACTCTGTTACTCGCGCGGGCAGGTCAGCCACCCCGTACAGGCGGCCAAAGAAGTGCAGGTTTTCTTCCCCGGTCAAGTCGGGGTAGAGCATGGGCTGGTGCGAGAGCACCCCAAGCTGGCGACGCGCCTCCGCCGCCCCACCCGGCAGGCGATGCCCGGCCACCGAGACCTCCCCCAGGCTGGGCTGCGAAAGCGAGGCCAGGATGCGCAGGAAAGTGGTCTTGCCCGCTCCGTTGGGGCCGAGCAAGCCCACAAACTCCCCCTGGGCTACATCAAAATCCAATCCGGAAAGCACCCGCTTCAGGCCAAACCGCTTCACCAGCTTGCGAACTCGAATCATACCCGGCTCATTCGCCTACAATTTCCGCCAGCCGGGCTTTCAACGCCACTCGCCGACGGCTAAAAGTCGCCTCATTCATTTCGCCGCGTTCGTAAGCCGCTTCCAACTCAAGAATCTCATCCAGCAAGCTATCAGCATCGTCTTCAATTTCTTCGATTAACTCGCCCCGGCGTTCGCGCCACCACAACCCCAGGCCCACCAGCGTAAACACCAGGCCCAGCGCGCCCAGAATCAGGCTGGTGGGATTGCTCTCGCTCAACTGGAATCCACCAGCCGCCAGGGGATGTCGCCCGCTCAAATCCAGCCTAAGGCTCTCTCCGGCCGCAAAACCATCGCCCGCGTACAACTGGTAGGGCAGGCCATTCAAATCCTGTAGCCCACCGTCCGTCAGACGATCACTTGCCAGACGCACACTATCAGGCGGGATGAACACCAGCAGGGTATCCACATCCATCATCAGCGGCAGGGTGAATTCCAACCCGCGCTCATACGGTAACTGATAAGCAAATAACAACTGCGTTTCGCCCTCGCCCGGTAAGACAGGCTGGGTATCGCCAAAACCTTCGGTTGTTGCAATGAAACGCGCACCCAGCGCGCCTTCCTGGAAGATCAGCCCACTGGCATCCGCTGGCAAAGCCACTTGATATGCGCTCCCACCGGGGACTTCCGGAATCACCGTGTAGCGGCTGGCGTTGGATAACACCAACAATTCGACCACTTGCACGAGTTCCGGCTCTGGAAACTCAAGAAAAACATGCAAGCGCGCAATACGCAGTTCGCTTGCATCGGTCGTCGTGTCATACACTGCCACTTCCAGCGCAAAATCTGGTTCGCTGGCTTCCGTCACCTGCACGAACTCTGAACCATAGGTCATGCCCATATGGTCTGCGGTCACAAAAAACAGTCGCTGCGGCACATCATCCAGGCCGGCAAACTCAAATCCGCCATCAGCATCCGTTACGGTAGTCAGTACAAGGACCTGGGTGGTGTGATCATAACCGTACAGCGTGACCGGCGCGCCGCCCACCGGTTGCCCGCTGGTTTCATTCTGCACCTGCCCCGCCACGCGCAGGCCAGCCGGGGCTGCTGGCGATTCTTCGACCAAAGCGGTTTCCGTCGCGTCCGCCGTCACTTCCGGGGTATCCGTTGTCGCGACTTCCGGCGTTGCAGTATCCAGCGGGGCAGCCAATTGGTGACTGAACGGCGGGAACACCTGCGCCCGCAAAAAGGCCACTACCGCGGTGAGTTCGTCACCAGTCAGCTCATCCTGATAGGCGGGCATCTGCTGGGGAATTCCGTCCTGAATAATGGCCAGCCAATCCGCATTCGAAGCCTGCACCGTGTGCTCTGCTGTGGCAAATTCGGCCGCCGTATGGCAATCGCTACACGCCGCTGCAAACACTACTTCGCCAGCCTGCACCTGTTCAGGCGTTTGGCCCAGCGAATAGATATACGCCAGCACATCCCAACGCTCCTGCTCGCTTAGCGCGCTGGCGAACGGCGGCATGAAATTGTCCAGGTTGCCATTGGTGATAATCGCGAACCACTGCGCCGGGCTGCTGGCCGCCGCCACTTCCGGACTGCCAATCGCCGGTGGAGAGACCGGCAGCAATGTCGACTGCGGACCATCGCCCCGCCCAGTGTCACCATGGCAGGGCATACAGCGCACAGTGTAGATTTCGGCGCCAACCTGCGGGTCGGGTGCCGCGGCTGGGAAGACACCTTCCAGGCTCGTCAGCGGTTGCGGCAAGTCCGGCGGCACATAGCCTGGCGGAGGAGTTACGTCCTGCGCCAGAGAGAGGTTACAGCCACTCAACACCAGCACTACCAGCAAGCCGGTCCACCGGGCCAGTTTCAGCGAGCGCATCTACTTCACCGTCTGCGGCGCGCCGCAGGCCGCACAAAACTTATCCCCCGCCTTGAGCGCAGTCCCGCAGGCATGGCAAAAACCAGCCTTGGGTTCGACGCTCTCTGTGTTCATCGCGGGCTGGCGTTGTGACCGCCGCCGGGCAATTAAGGCTTCCAACGGGTCAGCGTCTGCTTCCAATCCATCATGACCTCCCGGCAGCAATTCATCCAGTTGCCGCAAGACCTCGGCGCTGCGCCCGATCAACATCTCCCGCTGCTCCGGGTAAACATCCTCCGGGATTTTACCGAGCGTGTTGTCAAAGTCCAGTTCCAGCAAGGCATCCAGTAGCTGCTCGCGTTCAGCCAGCAAGGCGGAGAGCGTGTGCTCCGCAGCGCTGACGGCTCGCGAATGGTCTTCCAGCAGCGGGCGCGCCACATACGCCGCCACCAGCGCCAACAAAGCGATTATTAACAGTATCGAACCCAGGTCCATGCGATCTCCAATGTTTGGCGGGTTATTCCGCCAGGGCGCGGTCCACTGCCGCCAGGATTTCCGACAGGGTAGTGAACGGCCCAATCTTGATATATTTCATAAGCCCGTCCCGGCCAATGATGTAAGTCTCCGGCACGCCCCGGATGCGAAAGGCCTGCGAAATCCGAGTGCCCAGGTCTGGCCCGTTCGGGTAAGTGATTTGAAAGCGCTCGAGGTAGGCCCGCGCCAGGGTCTCGGTATCGGCATAATCCACGCCCAGAAAGACCACTTCGCCGCCGGGCTCATAAATTTCCCAGGCCATCTGCAACTCTTCGGCCTCTTCTTCGCACGGAGCGCACCAGGAAGCCCAGAAATTCACCACCACCACCTTGCCAGCCAGATCAGCGGACTGAATCTCGCCTCCGTCGAACAGGCTCAACGTAAAGGCTGGCGCCGGCTGCCCGATACCCATGCCCCCTTGCATCGTAGCCCGCAACTGGATGGCGACGACCGCCAGCAAACCCAGCACCACCAGCCAGGCCAGCGCTACACCTACCGGAGAGGCCTTACGCGCGGCCTTGTCTTTGGTTGGTTCAAGTTGTTCGCTCATGTGGTTACTCAATCTTTCAAATCACGCCGCTTTAATTCGGCTTCAAGGCGGGCGCGGTAATCATCCGGGCCGTTGGCCGGAGGCTGCGGAGGCGGCTCTGGCCCGGCCGCGGGCGCGCGCAGTCGCCAGAGCAACCGCGCCAGCATAATTGCCCCGGCCGCAATCAGGACCCAAGGCCCAATGTATATGAGCCAATTGAGGCCGCTGCGCGGCGGTGCCGCCAGCACTCGGTCGCCATACTGCAACACGAAATAATCGTGTATCTGTTCTTCCGTCCAACCTTCGATAAGTTTTTCGCGAATCTGGTCGCGCCACTGCTGGCAGGCGAGGGTTGGGCATACATCCAGCGGCACATTTTCGCACACCGGGCAATACATGTTCTTGGCAATCGCGTTAACTTCGTCCTCGGTGGGCGGTTGGCCCGAGGGCGGCTCGGTCGTTTGCGCCCCGGCCGCCCCGGTAAGGGCCAACGCTAGGCCAATCACAGCCAGCAAGACCCAGCCGCGCCCCTTCATGCCTGCACCGCCGCCCGGCGTGCCCGGGTTTCTATAACCGCATCCGGTTCTTTTTCCGGCCAGGCCGCCACAAAGGTTCCCAACAAAAATATCGCCGCGCCAAACCACAACCAGTTCACCAATGGGTTATGGTAAAGCTTGAAGGTCGCGGTCTGGGTTGAAATGGGCTGCCAGTTAATCAGCAGGATATAGAAGTCGTCTTCTATGGATGAACGTACGCCCGGAATGGTCATCGGCTGTTCGGATTCATAGAAGTAATCCCGGCGCGGGTACAGTTCACCCACCGGCACCCCATCCTTGAAAAGCGTAATCACTGCCCGGGCTACATTGCGGTTGTCATTCGTATCAAACTCCGCCAGCGAGTCGTAGCGGGCAGTGTAGCGACCCAGGGTCACCGATTCACCCAGCGCCAGCGAGGCTTGCGTTTCGGTCTGGAATAGTTCAATCCCAATAATCCCCACCGCCATCAGCACCACCCCCAGGTGAATGATGTAGCCGCCATATCGCCGCCGGTTCCGCCCGGCCAGTTGCCACAACGCCACCAGCATATTCATGCCATGCGCTCGCGAACGCGCCATCGCCGCCCGGTAAAACTCATAAAGAGTTACTGCCGTTACAAACATGCACAGCCACAAAGCCAGCAAGGCCACCCCATTGCGAACCCCGGCCACTACAAAGACCGCCCCCAGGGCCAGGGTCGCCACCAGGGCCGGCTTCCACACCGCCCGCCCCAGCGTCCGGGCGGTACTTGACCCCCACGCAGAAAGCGGGGCAATCCCCATCAGAAACAGCAAGGCCGCCCACAGCGGGCCAGTGGCGCTTTCGTAAAATATCGGGCCCACGGTTACCTTTTGCCCGGTGAAAATGTGAGCCACTCCGGGGAAGATCTGCCCGATGACGCCGGCGGCCTCGGTAAAAATCGGGAAGAACACGCCCCAGATACACACAATCAGGATGGCGATGAACAGCAGGTTATTTATCAGGAACAGCGATTCGCGCGAAAGCAACGAGCGCAGCTCGCCTTCGCTTTTCAACTCCGGCCAGCGCTTTATGAGCAACCCCAGCGACAGCACGGTGGTGATAATGATGAAGGCAAAGAACAATGGGCCAATCGCTGACTGGGCAAACGCATGCACTGATGACAAGACCCCGGAGCGCGTCAGAAAGGTGGCCCAGATCATTACTTCAAATGTCAGGATCACCAGCAGCATATTCCAATGCTTGAAAATGCCGCGTTTTTCCTGGATCATGGCCGAATGCAGAAAAGGCGTAGCCGTAAGCCAGGGCAGCAGGGCTGCCACTTCCACCGGGTCCCAGCCCCAATAACCACCCCAGCCCAGCACGTCATAGGCCCAGCGGCCGCCCAATATCAGTCCCAGCGAGAGGAACACCCAGGCCCACAGCGTCCAGCGGCGCGTCAGGCGCAGCCAGCGGTCATCCGTGCGCCCGGTTACCAGAGCCGCCATCGCAAACGCGTACGGAATCACCAGCGACACAAATCCCAGGTACAGCATCGGCGGGTGAATAATCATCCCCGGATGGCGCAGCAACGGATTCAGACCACGGCCATCTGGCGGCACAAACAAAGTTGTGCCCTGCGGTTGGAACATCGCCGTGATTACGGCGCCGGAAGGCGTTGCCCAGTAACGCTGAAACGGGTTTTCAAACCCGATACTCAGAATAAGGAAGAAGGCCAGCGTAACCAGCGACACCACGATAACCCACGGCAGGAACTCGCGGTCGCGCCGCCAATCACGCAGGGTAACCGCCGTGGCGAATAACGCCATCAACCACGACCAGAACACCAGCGAGCCCGGCTGCCCCCCCCATAGGGCGGTTATCCGCAGGTAGGTGGGCATGCTGCGGCTGGTTACCGCCTGCACATAACTCACTTCAAAGGCATTGGCCACCAGCAAGGCCGTAATGCTCAAGGCTGAAATCGTAAGTAGCGGAAAGGTCAGCAACATGGCATTACGGGCGCTATCCACCCAGCGGGGCCGGCCGCGCAGCGCGCCATACAGGGCCGCGCCAATCCCATACAACGCGGTCAGCAAGGTGATGACCAGCGCACCATAACCTACATTGGCAATCATGAATTCTCCAGAGTGAGGCGGGGTAATTTAGTTGCCGGTTTGCTCGGGCGCGGCCTCTTCATAGCGCGTCGGGCATTTCAGCAGCAGTTCATCGGCATAGAATATTCCATCTTCGCCCAGCCGCCCGGTCATAATCGCCTGGGCTTCATTTTGCAGCAAGTCCGGTAGCGGGCCAACATATTCCACCCGCAAGCGCGTCCGGCTGGGGTCGTTCACCGCCTGGTACAGCGCCAGGGCCAGCCCCCCCTCATCATTCAGCAATTGCGAATCGGCTGGCATATGCGCAATTTCAAAATTTAAGGTCAGCGTGGCCAGGTCGTATTCGATCGTTTCCCCAATTACTGCCCCGGAAATGCGCGCTGGCGTACCCACCGCTTCCGCCCCGCGCTCGATCAGCTCATCCACGGTATAGAAATACTGCGCTCCAGCCACCGTTGAAGTGACAATAAGAAACACCACCCCTGCCAGCAGAATGATCCCGCCAATCATGAACTTATTCATCCACAAACCTCCGTAACGATAATGGATACCATTGAATTATATCCTTAGCGCCGCAGAGCTGTGCCACATTGGCGACAGTACGCATCGCCCGGTGCGGCACGCAGGCCACACTCCGGGCAAAAGCCCCCCGGCCCGGTATTGGTTTTCGCCCGCCCGCGCCGGGCTCGCTTTGGCTTGCGCCGTAGCCCGACCTTGCGTTCCTGCAGAGTGCGGAACAGCGCGTAACCGATCATCCCCAACCCGGCGGCGGCCAGCACCCAGGCCAGCCAGGCAAAGTCACCTTCGCCACTACCAACCGGCAGCGCCGGGTTGGTACCCAGGCTCTCAATGCTAAGTTTTTCGCTGGCTTTATCATAGGACAGCGAGAAGGACAGCGGCTGGCCGACAGGCAACGCTCCCAGGTTGGCGTAGGCGTAATTCAGGCCGTCCGCCTCCGGGGCAAACTGGTAGTCCCCGGGCGTGGCCTGCAGGTTCGTCGCCCCCACGGGTTGCTGCACCCTTACAATCGTATTTAAGATATCCAGCGAAAAGATGGCCAAGCCAGCGTAGTCTCGCTGCTGCCCAACCCGGGGCAGCGAATCATAAAACTCCACCTGTATCAGGCGGGCTTCGGTCTCTACCTGAAGTTCAAAACCGCCGTCTGTGGTTGCCAATTCATAGGGCGCATTCACCAGCTGGCCGTTGGCGTTCACCACCGCCACTGCATTTGTGGCCGTTACCGTAGGCGGCAATTGAATGCGCACCTTCACCGGCCCTGCCGGAGCGGTTACCTGCAACCGGAAAATCACCAGCATTTCTGGGCGGTCGTACTCCGGCCAGTACTCTGCTTGCAGGGTTTCAATGGTCGCGGCCGACTGGGCCTGCGCCGGAATCACCCCGACCAACGTCTGCGTTAACAACACTATCAATAAGGCAATTCGCATTCGCAATCCTCAGAACTACTTGATTATACAAATGCCCCTCATGAGACATGAGGGACATTTGTACACAATTCTAACCGAAACCGTCCTATTCACTTCCCTATCGGATTGCCTCCCGTAAGCGCCGCGCCAGGGTGGCAAACTCAACCGTGTAACGCACCTCGTCGCGGCGCGGGCGCGGCAGGCTTACCGCTAACTCCAGTGTAATGCGAGCCGGCCGCTCGCTGAACACCAGCACCCGATCGGCCAGCATCAATGCTTCCGGGATATCATGGGTAATCATCAACACCGTTTTACGACGCGCCTCCCAAATACGCAACAATTCCAGGCCCATGCGCTCACGGGTAATTGCATCCAGCGCCCCAAACGGTTCATCCAGCAGCAGTAAAGCCGGGTCATAAGCCAGCGCCCGGGCAATCGCCACCCGTTGGGCCATCCCTCCTGAAAGGTCACGCGGCAAGGTTTCTTCAAAGCCCTGCAAACCCACCAGCTCAATCAACTCGGCCGTAATGGCCTCGCTTTCGCCTGCTGGCAGTCCCTCAATCTCCAACGGCAGAGCGACGTTCGCTTTCACGCTGCGCCACGGCATCAGGTTGGCATTCTGGAAAACATAGCCCACGCCCTCGGCTGGACCCTTCACCGCCTGCCCATTGAAGGTCACCTGCCCCCGGGTTGGCGGCAACAAGCCCGCCAGCGTGCGCAGCAGGGTGCTCTTGCCGCTGCCCGACGGGCCAAGCACCGCCACGAATTCTCCTGCCTGCAACTCAAAACTTAACCCAGCCAGGGCACGCAGGGCAGTCGGCCCATCCTCAAAAGTCACATGCAGGTCGCGGACGGCGAGCAGGGGCGCGCCGGAGTTGTCAATCAAGGCAGAAACTCATTGGTATAGGCATCGGCCAGATCCTGCTCGCTTTGCAGCAAGCCCATCTCCAACAACAGGGCCTGCAGATTCTGCCATGCCTGGGCGTCAGATTCTCCCAGTCGTTCGGCACGCCACAAATCCAGGCTGGCCGTCAGCACCGCCCGCTGGGTGTCTTCATCGGCGCTGGCCAGATTCTCGACATAGATCTTGCAGATTTCATAGGCCTCATCTGGATTTGACAGCGCATCTGCCAGACCCCGCAGCAACGCCCGGTTAAAGGCCTGTACCAGTTCCGGCTGCCCGGCCGCGACCGCCTCACTGGTGATGATGCCATTGGCGGGTAGCGCAACCGCCTCCCGTACCGCAATTACAGTCACCGGGTAGCCCAGCGCCTCCAATTGCAGGGGTTCATTGTTGACATAGACCACAACAACCGGCACCTGCCCGCTGGCAAAAGCCTCCACCTGATTGAAGCCAATCGCTTCCAGAGTAACATCTGCCTCGGTCAAGCCGCCCGCGTTCAACAAGGCCCGCAGGCCGATATACGAAGCCCCGAACAAACCCGGCAACCCGATTCGCTGGCCGCGCAGGTCGGCCGGGGTTTCAATTCCGCTATCGGCTGCGGCCACGGCTGCTACCGGGAAATCCTGCCACCAGGCAAGAACATACTGCACCGGGATACCCTGCGCCCGCGCCAGCAACACCTGCTCGGCACTAACCACCGCGAAGGGCAGTTCGCCCGCCCCCACCAGGGCGACCCCATCCGTCTCGAAAGAATAGTCAAATTCGATTTGCAGTCCTTCCTCGGCAAAATAGCCCTTCTCTACCGCCACATAGAACGGCGCGTATTGCACATTGGGGATGTAGCCCATCGGCAGGCGGAGGGTTTGCAGTTCCCCGGACTGCGGCCCGGTACCACACCCAGCAAGAACAATCGCAACCACCACCAGCAACAACACAAGTTTCTTGAACATTGTTTTCTCCTTTTACAGAATCTATTCGGTTCGGCGCTGCCAGCCCAGCCAGCTGCGCTCTAACAACGCCACCGTTCCGTACAATCCCAGAGCCATCACAACCAGCGCAAAGACCGCCACGAACACCAGCGCCACATCGTATTGGCCGCGCCCGATATTAATCAGGTAGCCTAGGCCGCGGTCCGCCCCCACGAACTCGCCCACTACCGCTCCAATTACCGCCAGGGTTGCCCCAATCCGCAGGCCGCCCAGCAGGGCGGGTAGCGCAGCCGGCAGTTCCAGCAGCCAGAAAGTCTGAAAGCGGCTGGCATGCAGGCTGCGCAACAGGTCGCGCAGGTCCTCCGGCACCCCGCGCACCCCCAACAGAGTGTTAATCAAAATTGGGAAGAACACAATCAAGGCGCAGACGAGCACCTTGCTCAACAGCCCGGGCCCAAACCAGATGACCAGCAGCGGCGCAATCGCTACCGTTGGCACCGCCTGGCTGGCCACCACATATGGCGCCAGAAACCGCTCCAACCAGCGCGATTTAGCCAACGCGTAGCCCACCAGCATGGCCGCACTACCGCCCAATGCCAGCCCGGCCAGCACTTCCTGCAAGGTAACCCAGGCATGTCGCTGCAGCATCCCGGTTGCCAGGGTCGTTACCAGCCGTTGCCAAACTGTATGCGGCGCAGGCAGAATGAATGGCTGAATTTGAAAAAGCCCAATCAAGCCATACCACAATCCAACCCCCAGCAATATCGAGAGCAGGGGCCAGAGCCACTGCCCCTGTTTTTGCCGCCCGCGCCTGCCAGTATTATCTGCTTTCATCCGTTGCCTCTCAAAAAGAACAGCCCCGACCAAAGGTTCGGGGCATACGTAAAGAGGCCTGTCTAGTGTGCCGTTCAATAAAAACCCGGAAACTTTGTTTCCGGGGCATTTGCGAACAGGCGCAAAACACAAGCAGGTCTCTCACCAGGGAGACACCTTACCCTCAAACAATTTCGTTTGAGGCACCTTCTTTCATCAGGACTATACCGTCGGCCCCCGAATTTCACCGAGTCATGCACGCTTATGCGTACTCGTGGGCTGTACCACCGATCGGGAATTGTCAATCGCCAGCCAGATTGGCCAACCATCAACTCACCCTGCCCCGAAGGTTATTCAATTGTGCTGCTATTATACCCTTTGGGGGAGTGGCGTAAATCCACAGGTCTGATAGAATTAAAGATATCCACTAGTTAAGGAGCTAAACATGGACTTTTGGGACGTTACCTGGGAAATTCTCACCCTGGCATCCTTCATCCCCCGCTTTCTCGGACTGTTCGCTTTCGGAATTGGTACCGGCTGGCTCACTCTTCATCTGTTCAACCGCCCGGAACGCACCTGGCAGGTGGATGCGGTGCTGTTGATTTGTTTCTTCGGCCTGGCCGGGGCGATGCTGCACTTCATGCCCGGCGGCGCCCTCGGCGCCTACACCCTCGGCGCGGGCGGCGCCCTGTTGTACTGGGGTCTGCGCGGGAATTCAGATTCCGGCAATTCCTCCCGCAAGAAACGCTAAGCTCGTTAGCAAAATAAGCAGCCCCGGCGTTTTTCCGGGGCTGTTTTGATTCATCATCCCATGTATGGCTGACCTTACAACAGCATCGCGCAGCCATCCGCCCGCGGGTCACTCCCACCCCAGCACACGCCGGTTTGCCGGTCGCGTAGAATGACCTGGCCGCGTCCAAACAACGACCGCGCCATCCCACGCGTCGGCTGCACCACATGCCCCATCTGCGAGAGTTCCGCCAGCGTCTGGAACGGGATACCTTCTTCCAGCGCCACCGCCCCGCCCGCCGTGCCGTCGTCAATGCAAAACCGCGACCGGTCCAGCGCCGCCTGTGGGTCCAGCGCATCATCAATCAGATTGATAGCGACCTGCGCATGCCCCTGGGGTTGCATAAAACCGCCCATCACGCCATAACTGGCAAACAAATCGCCGCCATCTTCATGCGTAATCAGGGCCGGGATAATCGTATGGTACGGGCGTTTGCCCGGCGCCAGCGCATTCGGGTGGCCGGGTTCAAGGCTGAACCCATACCCGCGATTCTGCAAAGTGAAGCCCCAGCCTTTGGGCACCAGCCCCGTGCCAAAGCCATAGTAATTGCTGTTAATGAACGAGCAGGCATTGCCCTCCCCATCCACCACCGTCAGGTAAACCGTATCGCTGCTGCTGGTCGGCGTGCCGCGCCGCTGGTCGGCCGTGGCCCGGCGCGGGTCAATCAACGCCCGTCGCTCGGCGGCATAGCCCTTGGATAGCAGGTCCGCCAGCGGCGCCGGGTTGGTTACCGGGTCGGCCACGAACCAGCGCGTATCCGCGAAGGCCAGCCGCATCGCTTCAATCATCCGGTGCAGCCGGGCTGTGCCCAGCGGGTGACTGCGTTCCGGTTCAAAACCCTCCAGGATGTTGAGGGCCAGCAAGGCCGCCAGCCCCTGCCCATTGGGCGGACATTCCCACACCCGGTAATCGCGGTAAGTCGTGCTGATGGGTTCATCCCAGGTTGAGGTGTGCGCCGCCAGGTCAGCTTCGTTCAGCACGCCGCCCGCGTCCTGCACCACCGCCGCAATCGCCGCCGCGATTTCGCCCTCATAGTAGGCCGCCTTGCCGCCTTCCGCCAGGGTCCGGAACGTGCGCGCCAACCCCGGATTGCGAAACATTTCGCCCGGGCGCGGCGCTCGGCCATCAATCAATAACTCCTGCCCGTTGGCCGCCCGGCTCAACTGCCCCTCGGCTCCTCGCCCCCAGTAATGGGCCGTGACCGGTGCCACCGGAAAGCCTTCTTCCGCCAGGCGAATCGCCGGCGCCAGAATCGCCGCCAGCTTCAAGCGGCCATGCCGTTCGATCAGGTCGCACCAACCCGCCGCCGCGCCGGGTATCGTTACCGTATGGGCGTGGAACATCGGCAGGCCGCCCTCCAGCCCCTGCTTGCGCAGCAACTCCAGCGACAATCCCTGCGGGGCGCGCCCGGAGCCATTCAAAGCCGTAACCTGTTTCGTCTTCGCGTCATAGTACAGCGCAAAACAGTCACCCCCAATGCCGGTGCTGGTGGGTTCAGTCACATTCAGCGCTGCCGCCGTGGCTACAGCCGCATCCGCCGCCGTGCCGCCCGCCCGTAACGCCGCCAACCCGGCTGCCACCGCCAGTGGCTGGCTGGTAGCCACCATCCCACCTGAACCCACAACGGGTGAACGGTGTGAATTAAAGTCCATTGTGGCATCAAAATTCATCGCGCACTCCTGATTGCAATCCAAAACCCGGAATCGCCACCACTTGCATCGCCGGCATACTTAACCCCTGCCAGAATGAGAATCCGTCCAGACCATTGGCCCGGCTAAGTAGCAAACTAATAACCGTGCCATGCGAAACGATCCCCAATGTTTCCCCCGGATTTTCTTCCAGCAGGCGCGTAACCGCCGACTGAAAGCGGGCGTGGGCTTCATCGGCTGATTCCAGACCAAAGACCCGCTCGGCCGGCCGCGCAAACAAATCCCTGACCAGGGCTTCAAAC
>JANJTX010000167.1 GCA_024710875.1 Anaerolineales bacterium
GTTAGCTGGCCGTGGCTGGTCCCCGCGCCGCTGGCTGGGTCCACCACCGCATAGGCGATTTCCAACCTGGAAACAAACGCCTCATCCAGCGCCGCGCCTTCGGCCAGCCCGCCGGCCGGGTTGGCAACCCAGGCCACCAGCGTCCGGCCTTGCCCGTCAAAGGCCACCGCCGGGGCGCTGTCAAAAGCGGCATCGTCCGTCAGGCGGAGGGTCTCGCCCCATGCCACGCCATCAAACAGCCGCAAGTAGACTTCAAAGGCCGCCCCGCGCGGTTGGGCGGCATCCTCGCCGACCCAGGCAAACGCCAGGCGGTTCTGCGGGCCGGCGGCCAGGGCCGGGGCCGCCCCCGGGTGGGCGCCCTGCACCAGGGTCGTCAGTTCGGTCTTGCCGGCAACGGCGGGGTTTACCACCGCCTGCTCCGGCTGCCAGCTGGCCGGGCGCGCCGGCAGGGTCAGGGAGCTGGCCGCCCCGGTTGGGGCCGCCAGCTTATCCGGCCGATACACCAGCGCGGCGGGTTCACATTGGGCGACCTGCCAGGCGTGGTTGTATTCATCGGCCGCAATCGTGCCGCCGGTAAAGAAATTGAAAACCGCATAGCCCGCCAGAAAGAACAGATTGACCTGGCATTCCTTGACCGCCGTCTCCGGGTGGAGCGCCAGCACCAGGTGGCCCTGCCCGCCGCCGCCCACATAGGCCAGCGCCACGCCGTCAATCCCAATATTGGCGACCAGTTCGACTTTCAGGTCGTCGCGCACTTCGCCCGCCACCACGGTAATGGCATCGTTTTCCACGCCCAGGTCGGTTTTGCCGGTGACCTGGGTTTCAATCGTGCCAGTCACATTCAAAATCGCATTCAACGCCTGCAACAGGTCGCCAATCACGGGTTGGCCGTAGACCGCGCTCACGCCCGGCACCAGGTCCAGCAGGCCGACCTGTTTGGTGTAAGCCAGCGGCGGCAGGGAAAGGTCGGCCTGGCCGCTGTCAAACGTCAGCGCATCCGCCGCCAGAGTGGTCTGGGTATTTCCGCTGATGGTCAGGTCAAACGAGTTGCCGCCGAGGGCCAGCCCGCCGGTTCCGGTGATGAAATCGCTCTCCGGCCCGCCGGCCGAGGTGGCTTCGATGCTGGCCTGAATCTGAGTCGCTTTCAGGCCCCAGTCGCCGCCCACCAGCGGCAGAAAAGCCGGCAGCGAGACGAGGTATTCCAGCGGCGCGGCCGGCAACAGGGCCTTGCCGCGGTAGAGGATGGTCGGGTCATTTTCGAGGGTCACAAACCCCAGCCCCGGGCCCCAGGCGGGCATCGGCACAATCGCCACGACTTTGGTGTAGACCGGCGAGGCCTGCCCGCTGGCGTTGAGGGCCGTCACCTGCAGGGGGTAGACCCCGGCCGGCAACCCTTCCAGCGGCAGGCTGGCGGTCCAGGTGTCCGGCCCGCCGGATTGCGCCCCCGCCACTTCCTGTCCGTTCAACACAAAGTTCACCCCGCCCGGGGCGGCGTCCTGCCAGTCCACCGTGGCGGTATAGGTGTTGGTGACGGGGATGCCCTGCAGAAAATATTGCTCATAGCGGCCGGTAACGCCCAGCACGGTGTGGGTGTCGGTGTGGGTCAGTTCCCAATAGCTGGTGACCGAGGTTTCGGCCGCCCCGCCGGCTTCCAGTTCGGCCATCTGCTGCTGTTTGAGGACATCGCCCAGAAACGGCAGGTCGCTGGAAATCAGGCCGCCCTCGGCGGTGGTGGCCTGCATGCGCGCCGTCAGGGTCTCGCTGGCGGGGGCTTCATCGGAGCAATTGGTGGTGTGCTGGGCGGTTCCGGTCAGCACGAACAGGGGCAGGCCGCCTTCCAGAATCACGCTGCCTTCGGTGATGCTGAAAACCGTGTGGCCGCTGCAGCCATCGCTGACGTTCACCAGCCCGGTAATCGTCCAGTTGGCGGTGTAGGGGATGTCAATCGTGCCGCTGACCAGCCCCTCGCAGGTCACCTGCAATGCCAGCGTACCGGCGGCCTCCGAGGTGGCGGTCATGTTGGTGTTCAACCCGCCGATGTTGCTCTGGCTGGCGGTGTAGGTCTGGCTGAAGGTCCCCAGCCACTCGCCCGGCGGCACACCCGGCACACAGTCCTGGGCAGCCGGCGCAGCCCGCCCGGCCGCGGCCAGCGGCGAGAACAATATACTGGCGGCCAAAATCAACGCAACAATTTGCACACGCATAAAAGACATCCTCCATCCAACCCGGGGCGTAGAATACGCATGATTCAAACCCCGCCCGGGCGTTCTGGATATGCTTCTTCGGTACTGGCGTTTCAAATGTCCTTTGGGCAACGGGCGCTTTGCCCCTGCTCCGCCGGCCGCGCCCATGCTAGAATCCCGGCATGCCAAATTTCACGCCCGAGCAACTCATCACCCTCGCCATCCTGGCCGGGGCCATCCTGCTGTTTGTGACCGAATGGCTGCGGGTGGATCTGGTGGCGCTGTGCGTGGTGGTGGCCCTGATTCTCACCGGCGTGCTGGATGTGAGCGCGGCGGTGGCGGGTTTCTCCAACCCGGTGGTGCTGACGATTGCAGCCCTGTTTGTGGTCGGCGGGGCGGTGCTGCAGACCGGGCTGGCAGCCCAGGTGGGCGAGCGCATCCTGAAAATCGCCGGGAACAGCCCGGCGCGCCTGATGTTCGTCATCATGGCGGCGGCGGCCCTGCTTTCCTCGTTCTTGAGCGATACCGGTACGGTGGCGGTCTTGTTGCCCGCCGCGATTGTGCTGGCGCGTGGGGCGCAGGTATCACCCTCGCGCTTGCTCATCCCGCTTTCGTATGGCGCGCTTTTGGGCGGGGCGATGACCCTCATCGGCACGGCCCCCAACCTGGTGGTCTCTGACCTGTTGCGCCAGAACGGGCTGCCGCCTTTCACCTTCTTTTCGTTTACCCCGCTGGGGATACTGCTCTTTATCGCCGGTTCGGCCTTCATGCTGGCCTTTGGCCGCCGCCTGCTGCCCGACCGCCAGCCCACCCTGCACAGCCAGCCGGTCGAAAATCCGGGCGAATTGATAGACCGCTACCGCCTGCCGGGCAACCTTTTCCGGCTGCGGGTGCGGCGCACCTCCGGGTTGGTGGGCGAGCCGCTGGCTGAGTCCGGGCTGGGGGCTGAATTCAATGTGAATGTCCTGGAAATCCTGCGCCGCCGCACGCCGCGCCCGCTGGGCGGCTTGCTGGGCCGCGGGGCAGACGAAGACCGCCAGCCGCTGGATGCCACCCCGGAGACCTGCTTGCAGAGCGATGACCTGCTGGTGGCTCAGGGCAGCCCGGCCGACATCACGCGCGCCGCCGCCCGCTGGGACCTGGGGGTGCAGCCCGTCGCTCCGGACGAGGGCGAGGACCTGATTAATCAGGAAATCGGCATCGCCGAAGTGCTATTGCCCGCCAGCAGCAGCCTGTTAGGCCAGAGCGTGGTGGTGGCCCGCTTTGGCACGCTCTATCATCTGAACGTCCTCGGGCTGGAACGCCCCGGCCGCGACCACCCCGGCGACCTGCGCCACACCCCGCTGCACTTTGGCGACCTGCTGCTGGTGCAGGGGCCGTGGCAGCACATCGCCGCACTGCGGCGGCATGGTCGCGACTTTGTCGTCCTCGGCCAGCCGGAGGCCTTCCTGGCCGCCCCACGCCAGAAACAGGCCGGCCTGGCCCTGCTGGTGATGGCCGGGATGCTGGTGGTGATGATTTTCAACCTGCTGCCGCTGGCGGCCGCCAGCCTGCTGGCCGCCCTGCTGATGGTGCTCTTTGGCTGCCTGACGATGGACGAAGCCTACCAGTCGGTGGATTGGAAGAGCATTGTGCTGGTGGCCTGCATGCTGCCGATGAGTACCGCTCTGGAAAAGGTGGCCCTGGTGGAACTGGCGGCTCACGCCGTTACCGCCAGCCTCGGCGCGCTCGGCCCGCTGGCGGTGTTGGCGGCCCTCTTCCTGCTGACGGCGACCTTCACCCAGGTGCTTTCGAACACCGCCACGGCGGTACTGGTGGCCCCGATTGCGCTGGCGGCGGCCCACACGCTCGGCGTGCAGCCGCAGGCATTTCTGATGGCGGTGGGCGTGGCGGCCAGCATGGCCTTTGCCTCGCCAGTGGCCTCGCCCGTGAATACGCTGGTGATGGCCGCCGGGCATTACCGTTTCAGCGACTACCTCAAGGCCGGCTTGCCGATGATTGCGATTGCCCTGCTGGTGAGTGTGCTGGCCCTGCCGCTGCTGTTTCCGTTTTAGAATAGGTGGGTAAATAGGTAGACAGGTATACAAGTAGACAGGGAAACAGGGGGAAGGCCCTCCTGCTGCGTTCTGTTGAAGGAGGAATTAATTGACATACCGGCAATGGTGGCTGAAAAATCTGGCAGCAGTTGGAATGCCCGCCCTGCTTACCTTTCCTGTTGTTCTTTACTCAAGTCAAAATCTGATAGCTTTGGTGCCTTTCTTCTTATTGAATGGTTTTGGTCTGGGTGGAATTCATACCCCTGGCAGCAATTTCCTTAGCCTTCGAAGGGTTTTCTCCAGCCTGATGTACGGTTGTTTTTACGCTGGCGCAGCAATCTTTTCCATTACGCTTGGGTTTTTTCTGGCTTATGTTTATTCCATTGTGCTCCTCATAGGTTCTGGATTATTGGATGTATTTGAACGCTATGTAATTTATGTGATGACAAACTTTATGGGGGGACAGGTTTTTGTCTTATCGCTCGCACTCTTGACTTCTTGCTTTTCTGGAGGAGTGGCTGGACTAATTCTAGGACTAGTAGGACAGAAGCTGTTTCACATCTCAAGACCCGGATGGATAGGAGATCTCGTCAAAGCCGGGGCT
This sequence comes from Anaerolineales bacterium, assembly GCA_024710875.1. Classification (GTDB taxonomy): domain Bacteria; phylum Chloroflexota; class Anaerolineae; order Anaerolineales; family UBA11579; genus SCUK01. Next base: position 4,824 of record JANJTX010000167.1, read on the forward strand.
TTCACCGGGATGGGGTTGATATTGGGTTTACTCTACTGGCAACTATCTAGTGCACTATTTTCCAATGGAATACTCACAGAATTTCGATGGGTTCTAAATCTCCTGACCACAGGCGTAGTAGTAATTTTGATGTCCACTGCAATGAGCTATTTCACTTATGATCGGCACCAGATTGCTGCTCGAGCGGATTTAGATCAGTAGACGCGCGGGAAGAGGAATTTTCGCCGTGCTACAATGCCCGGCTGAGCGCCACCCATCGGGTGGCGCTCACTTTTTCCTACTTAAGGGCTGGTGACGTACAACGTGTACGTATCGCTGAAGCCCAGCAATTCATCGGTGGCATCGTGGTAATACACCACCCATTCATACGTCCCCGGCGGGATAGCCTGGGTAACGGCGTAGCTGTTGGTCGTCGTTTCAACGAAGTCCAGCGGCTTCAGATTGCGGTCGTCTACGTTGTAGAGGTGAATTTTGTAGACCTTCGCCAGGCCATGCGCATCCCACGTCAGCGTCAGGCCATCGGCGCTGGCGCTGGCCCCATCCGCTGGCGAGAGGCCGGTTAGTTCGCAGGTGTACGGCTGGTCAATGATGTCAAAATACCACAACCCATCCGTCTCGGCGATCTGGATGCCCTGGGCGTTATACACCTCGATGCTCCAGTGATACTCGCAGTTCTGCAGGTCGGCGGGCGCGGTCAGGCTGGTTTCGGTGGTCTCATACCCAAGAAACAAGTACTGCCCTTTCTGGCCGGAGAAACTTACTTCGTAGTAAGCCGCTTCGGGGTACGGCACCCAACTAATGGTTGGCCGCGCTTCACTCAAGACGGCATCATCGGCCGGGCTGACCAGCGCCACATCCTGCTTCGAGATGTGCATATCGCCAACTTCCGTTACCTCGCCGTCCTGCACTTCAAACCCGGCAGCGCGGATAATTCCGGAGGTCACGAACTGCCAGCCTTGGCGGTCCAGCGCCATGAAAGCCAGGCCATACTCCCCGGTTGGGATGTCGGCCAGCACATACACCCCGGCTTCATCGGTGGTTGTGGCAAACTCGCGGCCTTCGCATCCGCCAATGAGCTGGATTTCCTCGCAAAGTTTGACTTCATTGCCCACCACCGGCAGGCCATTCCACAGTAACCGCCCAACCACATGCCCGCTGCCTGCGGCCGGAGCCGGGCCGGCATAGACGTAGGGCGTGGGGGTCGGTGGTCCCGCCGAGACCACCAGCGAACCGGGCGTGGCGGCTGCGCTGCCAGTGGTCGCCGGTTGGCTGCCGGGCTGGGTCGCGCCGCCCTCCCCGGTGTCCACCGGAGAGAGCGTATAGCCGCCCAATGAGCAGGCTAATTGAGCCGCGATGAAAAACACGGCACCCGCCGCAAATGTAATTTTCCTGGGCATGGCGTTCTCCTTACTGGGCAACCCGGACGGCATCAGACCGCACCAGAATGCTGCCTGATTTGATTATGGAGACCGCCGCTCTCCGGATTCCAGTGTCAGATGTCCGCTGCGTGCTGGTGTTCTGTCCTGTTTATCCAAAACCCGCCGTGCTACAATCTCGCACAACCCCCTAAGGAGCCTGCCCTTGGCCACTGAACGTATTCTCACCCCCCTGCCCGGTTGCGAGCCGGAAATCGGTTATGCCCTGGCCGCCCTCGAAGACACCCGCCGCCGTACCCTCAACATTATCGCCGACCTGTCACAACGTACCCTGGATTGGCCGCCGCCGTTTGAACGCAACTCCATCGGCAGTTTGCTCTATCACATCCCGGCCATCGAAGCCTCTTACCTTTATATCGATACCCTCAACCAGCCCTTTCCAGCAGCGATCGATGCTCTTTTCCCCCACCCGGTGCGGGACGCCTACGGCCTGCTCTACCACGTTGAAGCCGTCACACTGGACGACTATCTCCAACGCATGGCGGCCGTGCGCGCCCACCTGATTGAAGCCTTCTGCGCCCTCACCCTCGAAGATTTCCACCGCCCGCGCACCGTGGAAGATTACACCATCACCCCGCACTACGTCCTCTACCACCTCTGCCAGCACGAGGCGGAACACCGCGGCCACATCCAGGAAATTATTCAGGCAATCGAGTTGAGAGGCTGAACCTTCAGGCTCATTAAGTTCGCGGGCGATACCCGTCATGCTACAATCCCGCATCCCCGCCCGCCGGAGGCCTGTATGCCGATTGACTACCGAACCAACACCCCGCTTGACCTCGACGCCGCCATTGAACTCTACATCGCCTCGACCCTGGGCGAACGCCGCCCGGTACACGACCGCGACTGCATGGCGCGCATGCTGGCCGAAGCCGACCTGACCATCACCGCCTGGGAGGGCGACCTGCTGGTGGGCATCGCCCGCTCGCTCACCGACTGGTGCTACTGCTGCTACCTCTCGGATTTGGCGGTGCGCGACACCCACCAGAAGCAGGGCATCGGCAAGGAACTCATCCGCTACACGCAGGCCGCCCTCGGCCCCAACGCCAGCCTGATTCTGCTGGCCGCCCCGGCGGCGGTGGACTACTACCCGCGCATCGGCATGGCCCAGCACCCCTCGGCCTGGGTACTGCGGCCGGGCGAAAGGCTGAAAGAGTAAAGGGCAAGGCGTTGAATGCTTATTTTCGGAAATGGCTAAATTTGAATAGTCGGAATTTGTCATTGCGAGCGTAGCGAAGCAATCTCCCATTGAAATAATAGATTGCTTCGGCCCTACGGGCCTCGCAATGACATTCCGCTATTTTGAGGTTGGCCCATCCCTATCCCCCTGCCCCTTGACACGCCCCGTACACCCTCCTAAACTAAACCATATTGGCCTTATTCATCCACACTCTGTAGCCTAGCTCCCCTTCGACTGGGCTCAGGGCAGGCTTGTGGACGCTAAAACCGAGGAGAGACCCCATGACCGACCAGACCAACGTCACCGAAGCCCAGATTGCCGTGCACTGGCAGGAGGAGGAGAAATTCCAGCCGCACCACTCCTTCATCGCCCAGGCCAACATGACCGATGAGGCCATCTACAAACGCTTCAGTTTGGAGAACTTCCCCGAGTGCTACCGCGAATACGCCGACCTGCTCACCTGGGATAAGCTCTGGCATACAATTCTCGACACCTCCGAAGCCCCGACCTGGAACTGGTTCAAGGGCGGCATGCTCAACGTCTCGGCCAACTGCGTGGACCGCCACCTCGCCCAGCACCGCAACAAGGCCGCTTTCATCTGGGTACCGGAACTGGAAGACGAGCCGCAGGTCACCCTCACCTACCAGGAACTCTACGCCCGCGTGAATGAAATGGCGGCCGTGCTGCGCGACGAGTGCGGCGTCAAAGCCGGCGACCGCATCACCATCCACATGCCGATGGCGCCCGAACTGCCGATCACCATGCTGGCCTGCGCTCGCCTCGGGGCGGTGCATTCGGTCGTGTTCGGCGGGTTCAGCGGCCACGCCTGCGGCCAGCGCATCAGCGACTCGGGCAGCAAGGTGCTGGTGGTGATGGATGCCTACTACCGCAACGGCGGCCTGATTGACCACAAGGAAAAAGCCGATGAAGCCGTCAAGACCGCCCAGGAAGAAGGCGTCAAGGTCGAGCATGTGCTGGTCTGGCAGCGCTATCAGGGCGAATACAAGTCCGAAACCAAAATGAAAAGCGGGCGCGACCATTTCGTGGCCGACCTGCTCGCCAAACACCGCGGGGCCATCGTCCCGCCAGTCTCCATGCCAGCCGAAGCCCCGCTGTTCCTGATGTACACCAGCGGCACAACCGGCCGCCCCAAGGGCTGCCAGCATTCCAGCGGCGGCTACCTCACTTACGCCGCCGGGACTTCCAAATTCGTGCAGGACATCCACCCCACCGATGTGTACTGGTGCATGGCCGACATCGGCTGGATTACCGGCCACTCCTATATTGTGTACGGCCCGTTAGCCCTGGCGGCCACATCGGTTTTATACGAGGGCGTGCCGGGCTACCCGGATAGCGGCCGCCCGTGGCGCATCGCCGAGCGGCTGGGGGTGAACATCTTCCACACCGCCCCCACCACCATCCGCATGTTGCGCAAGGCCGGGCCGGATGAACCCCTCAAGTACAACATCCACTTCAAACACATGACCACCGTGGGCGAACCGATTGAGCCGGAAGTGTGGCGCTGGTACTACTACACCGTGGGCAAGGGCAAGGCCGCCATTGTGGATACCTACTGGCAGACCGAAACCGGCGGCTTCCTGTGCAGCACCATGCCCGCCATCCACCCGATGAAGCCCGGCAGCGCCGGCCCCGGCATGCCCGGCATCCACCCCATCATCTACGACGATGACGGCCACGAAATCCCGCCCGGTACGCCCAAAGCCGGTAACATGTGCATCCGCAACCCGTGGCCGGGCGCCTTCCAGACCATCTACGGCGACCGCGACCGTTTTGTGAGCACCTACTACGCCAAATTCAACAAGAACCCCAAGAGTACCGACTGGCGCGACTGGCCCTACTTCACCGGCGACGCCGCCGTGGCCGCCAGCGATGGCTACTACCGCATCCTCGGCCGGGTGGACGATGTGATTAACGTGGCCGGGCACCGGCTCGGTACCAAGGAACTCGAATCGGCCTGCCTGCTGGTGGAGGAAATCGCCGAGGCGGCGGTGGTGCCGGTGCAGGATGAAATCAAGGGCAAAATGCCGGAGATTTATGTGGCCCTCAAACCGGGCTACAAGAAAAGCAAGGCGATTGAAGACAAGGTGGTCAAGGCGATTGAAACCAGCATCGGTAAAATCGCCCGGCCGCGCCATGTATGGATTGTGCCGGACATGCCCAAAACCCGCTCCGGCAAAATCATGCGCCGCGTACTGGCTTCACTCTCCAATGGCCGCGACGTGGGCGATGTCACCACCCTCGCCAACCCCGAGGTGGTCGAAGAAATCCGCCTGATGATGCAGGAGCGCGGGTAGAGGCGCAGCAATATCAGGGCCAGACGAACAGCGCCAGCCAACCGGTAGCCAGCGCCAGCGTAACCAGGGTGATGGGAATGCCGGCGCGCACATACTCGCCAAACGACAGGCGCACCCCACGCCCGGCCGCCAGCTCGGCGACGATTAAGTTCGCCACCGAGCCCAGCAGGGTGAGGTTGCCCGCCAGAGTGGAGATGGCCGCCAGCGCCAGCCAGCCGGCCTCCGGGCTGGGCAGGCTGGCCACCACCGGGCGCAGCAGCAGCACCGCCGGGACGTTGCTGACGGCGTTACTCAAGATGGCCGTGAGGGCGGCGAAGGCCGCCACGCCGGTCTGGGGACCGAGGTTCAGGGCGTGAAACAGGGCTTCGGCCACGCCGTTGGCCTCCAGCGAGCCGGTCACCACGAACAGGGCGGCAAAGAACAACAGCAATTCCCAGTTGAACTCACGAAAAACCGTTTCAGGTTGCACCCGGCGGGTGAACAACAGCAGGCAGGCCGCCAGAAAGGCAGCCTCGGCGATGGGCGCGCCGAGCAGGAAGGCAACCAGCAGCCCGGCGCTGACCAGCAGGCTCTTGATGAGCAACGGGCGCAGGACGGCCGGCGGCTCCCCGGCTGGAACCGTCAGCGGGGCGCGGGCGAACTCGGCCGGGTACAGCCAGACCAGAATGCTCCAGATGACTGCCAGCGAGAACAGGGCGATGGGCGTGAGAGCCAGCGCAAACTCCAGATAGGGGATGCCGGAGGCGATGCCGATAATCATGTTCTGCGGGTTGCCAGTCAGCGTGGCGACCGAACCGGCGTTGGCGGCGGTGGCCAGGCCAATCAGGTAGGGCAGCGGGTTGCGGCCAAGGCGCTGCGCCAGGCTGACCACCAGCGGGGTGAACATCAGGCAGATGGTATCGTTCAGAAAGAAGGCGCTTAACAGGCCGGAGGCAGCGAGCAACAGGGCCAGCAACTGGCGCGGGCTGTGCGCCAGCCGCAACAACGACTGGGCGGCGAGATCAAAGAAGCCCGCCAGGCGCAGATTGGCATTCAAAATCATCATGCTCAACAGGATGACGAGGGTGTCAATATCCAGAAAGTTGCCGAGGTCAGCGAAGGCCACCTGGCGCGTCACCAGCAGCAGCCCGACGCCCATCAGGGCGATGGTGGTGCGGTTGGCGCGCAGGCGCGGCCAGCGGCCGATGGCCACACCGAGATAGGTCAGGGCCACGATGGTGAGAGTCGGCCAGAAGGCGGGTTGCATTGGTGGTCAGGCGCGCTGGTAAACCAGCACCTGCCAGAAGCCGTGGCGTTTGTAGAAACTGCGCTGCAAACCCGTTTCGGCCAGCAGGCGTTCAATTTCGGCAGTGGGGTGGATGAACAGGCGATACGGGTTGCGGGTGAAGACCCGCAGAAAGAAGTTGGCGATGCGGCCGATGGTTTGAATCCAGCCGGCATCCAGCGGGATGACGATGGCATAGCGTTGGCGGGCGAGGGCGGCCGAGGCACGTACCAGGGCGGGCATATCGTCGTAGCAGCAGATGACGCGGTCCAGCGTGACGATGTCGGCCGGGGCGAGGCCGGGGGCGAGGTCCACGAAATCGCCGAACTGGAACTCGACCTGTTCGGCGTGGCCGCGGCGCTCGCTTTCGGCGCGGGCGGTGGCAAGGTAGGCGCTGGACGCATCCACATGGGTGACGGCCGCGAGGCCGCGCGGCAGCAGCTCATGGTGAATCATGCCGATCCCGCCGCCGACATCCAGCAGGCGCAGGCCCGCCAGCCCACCGGCGCTAACCTGCTCAATCAGCGTGCGGGTGGCTTTGGACGGCCCTTTTTTCAGGTACTCTTTGAGGTCGGCCTGGGCGGTCTTGTCATCAAACATCTGCTCGATGCCACAGCATTGGGGTTTGGTCATACGCAATTTTTTAATGGGTAACTGGTAATTGGTAATTAGTGCTTTGGATTATATGCCAGACGGCGTTGCTTGTTTCCCTGTTTCCTTGTCTACCTGTTTACCTGCCTACCTGCTTTACAACGTGCCTTTCACGATGCCGCCATCCACCGGCAGCATGACGCCGGTGATGTACGAGGCGGCGGGCGAGAGCAGAAAGACGGCGGCGCGGGCGAACTCTTCCGGGGCGGCCATGCGGCCGAGGGCGGTTTCGCGGGCCTGCTGGGCGAGTTGCTCGGCGGGGGTTTCGCCGCTGCGGGCGGCGCGGGCTTCCATGAGGCTGTAGACGCGCTCGGTTTCGGTCCAGCCGGGCAGGATGGAATTGACGCGGATGCCCGCCGGGCCGAATTCCTGCGAGAGGGTCTTGGTCAGGCCGATGGTGGCGAGGCGGATGCTATTGGAGAGTACCAGGTTGGGGATGGGCTGTTTGGCCGAATAGGACGTAATCGTCAGAATGCTGGCGGCGGCCGATTGGCGCAGGTGGGGCAGGGCCGCCCGAATCAGGCGCACATGCGCCATGAGTGAAAGATCAATGGCGGCCTGCCAGGCGGCATCGTCGAGTTCTTCAAACGCGCCGGAGGGCGGGCCGCCAGCATTGGTCACCAGCAAGTCCAGCCCACCGAGGGCCGCGGCGGCATCCGCCACCAGTTGGGTAATGGCGGCCGGGTCGGCCAAGTCGGCGGGCAGGGCGTGGGCGGGCGCGTCGGTTTCAGTTGTGATGGTCTCGGCGGCGGCCCGGATTTTCTGCGGGTCGCGGCTGTTAATCGCCACGGCGCAGCCTTCGGCGGCCAGTCCGCGGGCGGTGGCGTAGCCGAGGCCCTGGCTGGCACCGGTGATGAGGGCGCGTTTGCCGGTTAGTTGGAAATCCATGCGGCGAGTATATCATTTGGGAGTAGGCCTGGCTGCGGTTTTAACCCCATTGCCTGCCGAAGCCATAGGCTTCGGCCCAGAGGCACAGAGAAAAACTTTTAGTGGACTGTGAGTGGCCTTCTGCTATGGTGGTGTAGGGGCGAGGCATGCCTCGCCCCTACAAAATCGGATGGCTTGCATTATCAAAAAGCCCCCGCCAGGTCGGGCGGGGGCTTTGGGTGTTGGGGTTGGGTTACTTCTCGGCGGGCTTTTGCGGTTCGGCGGCGGCTTTGCGGGCCACGCGGCGGCGGATGGCTCGGAAGAGCCAGCGGCCAAGCAGGAAGAAGGCCACCAGCCAGGGCAGGCCGGCCACGGCGAAGTACAGCAGCCAGTCGGCGAAGTCGCGCAGGCTGTCCAGCAGGTCATCCAGCCCCATGCGCAGGGTTTCGAGCGGCTTCCAACTGGTATCAATCGGCTGGGCGGCGAAGTGCGGCTGGAGGTCGATGGTGATGCGCGAGAGGGTGGCGGCGCCGCGCAGGTATTGCAGGCGGCCCTGAATCGATTCAATCTCGGCTTCGCGGATGGTGAGCTGGGCTTCGGCCTGCAGCAGGGCTTCGGTGGTATCGGCATTGCGCATGATGTCCAGCAGGCGGTCGCGGCCGGTTTGCAGGGCTTCGAGGCGGCCCTGCAGGTCCACATATTCTTCGGTCACATCTGCGGCGGTTTCGTTGCGGCTGTTGACCTGCACGGCCATCGCGGCGAGGCGGTTCATCACATCCGCAAACTGCGAGGATGGCACGCGGATGGTCATGCTGATGCTGGGCACGCTGGTGCCGTTGCCGTATTCGTTGGCCGAGACCACGAAAGCGCCCTGCAATGCGTACTCGCTGACGAGGGTTTCAATCTGCTGGCGGCTGGCGAGGGTGTCTTCAACCGCCATGCTCAAACTGCCTTCACGGATGATGAGGCGCTCGGTGGTCTGGACGAGGCTGCCATTGGTGACGTTGCCCTGGGGGGCAATTTGGGTTGGCATAGCGCCGTAGAGGGCTTCTTCGGCAAATTCAGCCGATGGGGCGGCGGCGTAGAAATCGGCCGGCGCGGAGGTGTCGGTGGGATAGACCGAGTAGTCGGCATAGGCCGGGGCGCCGCCGCCGTAACCGACTGACCGTAAGGCCGCCCCGCCGAACAGGCCGAGAACGATGTACAGTAGCAGCGGGACGAGGATGAGCAGGCCGCCGGCCCACCACAGGTACTTGGTCTTGATTTTGATAGCGGGGATATTTAGTTCAGACATGGCGTTTCTTCTCCTTGAGATGCTTTAAGTATACTGGCAAGCAGGGATACAGGTAAACATGGAAACAGGTAAACATGTATCAGGTACACATGGAAACTGGGTGGCGGGTGTATGGGGTTAAGACGCCGGATTGGCGCGTAAAGTTCCCGGTGGGCGGGCCGGGTGGCTGGGGCGTTGGCGCGGTCAGGCCCCGGAAATGTAGCGGCGGTCGTAGCGGGGTTTGAGCGGCCCGGTATCTTCCAGGCTGCGCTGACGCGCCCGACGGCCAATCTCGGTCACCGGGTCGAAGCGTTCGGGGTCCATTGCCGAGAGCATGTCGGCGGCGAAATCGCGCCGCCAATCGCTGGCGTAGAGCATCAATTGGCGCAAAAGGGTCAGTTTGGGCAGGTTGGCGCGGTCTTCCCAGTTCTTGACGGTCTGGTGCGAGACTGTGCCGCCCAGCGGTTCCAGGGCGGCGCTTAAACTGGCCGAGAAATCGCGCAGCGACTGCGGCCGGCCGGGCTCGCCCAAAATCTGGCGGTAGGCGAAAACGATATCCGCCACGGCGCGTTTGGCGGGCAGGGTGGTGTCGTACATTCCGCATCCTCCTGAATAGAATACTTGTTCTATAATAACAGGCGCGCCGCCAGATGGCAAGTGATTTGTATAAAAATTTCATTGCGGGCCTGTGAAAGGTGTAGTCCATTGCAGTTCTTAGAACCAGGCCGCTTTATAATCCAGTATATTTACCGGCCCGGATTGTAAGGATTACTTTAGAAGACGATGAAAGATTGGAAAACGTACGCCCTGGCGTTGGTGTTGGTACTGACGGGTTGCAGCCCAACCGCGCCAGCGGCCCCCCGGCCCAGCGCCTCCCCGGCAGTGGAGGCCATTTTGCAGGCCACCCCGCGGCTGGCGGCGGTGGCGGCCGCGCCACTGCCTTCCGCCGCGCCCATGACTCCTACTGCGTGGTCGGCCCAGTTTACCCCCACGCCGGATGCCACCGCCCCGCATGGGGATGGCGACTTCATCATCGGGGCGCATATCGCCGCCGGGCGCTGGCAGTCGGATGGGGCGGCCGAGGGCGAGTGCTACTGGACGACCCGCAAGGCCAATGGCATCATCCTCAAGAGTTTTATCGGCCAGGCGGGGGGCATCATTGAACTGGGCGGCTATGACTACGAAGTGCAATTTCGTAATTGCGGCACCTGGTATTACCTCGGCCCATAGCCTGGCTGACTGAATCATAAAGCGGCTGGAATTCTCCAGCCGCTTTGCTTAGGGGGCGTCAGAGTCAGGGCGAGAGAGTGATGTTGCCGGAGCCAACCCCGATGTTCAGATACAGTTTGAATTCGGCCTGCGCAAAACCGGGGCTCTGCCAGGTGCCGCGCTCGCCAGAACCGGTGCGCTCGGTGCCGCTCACGCGTACATAGCCGGTCGGCAGGGTAAGGTTGCCGGAGCCGGTCTCGGCGGTGATTTCCACGCCCACGCCTTCCGGCAGGGTGAGGCGTATATTGCCGGAGCCGGCATCCAGGCGCACCTGGCCGCTGGTCTCGGCCGCGAGGGCCAGGCTGATTTGCCCCGAGCCGACATTGGCAGAGAAGTCCAGCAGGCTGCCGGAGGGAATTTCCACGGTCATATTGCCGGAGCCGCTGCTCAAGGCCACCGGGAAGGCGCCAGCCGGCAGTACGACATTCACCGTGCCGGAACCGTTATCCAGGTCGAGGCGGGTGATTTGCAGCCCCTCCAGGTTCAGGGTGCTGCTGCCGGAGCCGAGGTCAATGGAGAGGTCCAGTGGCAGGCCGGGGTGCAGCAGTACATCGGTCTGATTCTGGTTCTGGATGCTGTTCAGCAGGTCAAACAGGCCGGCAAAATCATCCGCATCCAGTTGAAAATCAATGGTTTTGGTGGCTTCGCCACTGGCGTTGAAACTGGCGCGCTGGTTGTGGCTGGCCTGGATTTCAACCAGATTGGCGGAACTGGCCGGCAGCGCGCCGATGGTCAGGATGCCGCGGTCGATATCCATGTCCAGCGTGGCGGCCTCGGCCGCGCCGCGTGCCTCGCTGAAGGCTTCGCTGCGCAGCTCGGCGCTGCTGGCGGGCAGGTCGAGTTTGGGGGCGGCCAGCAGGAAGGCTACCGCCCCGCCCACCAGCAGCACGGCTACCAGGTTGCCGACCCAGGCCCGCCGGGCGAAGAGCAGGTTCACGCCCACGCCTACCAGCAGCAGCGGCCATAGCCGTGCCAGGTGGACCAATTGGCTGGCCTCCAGCAGGTTGAAGTTGATCAGTAGCAGTACCACGCCCAGGCCAACCAACAGCAGCGGGCCAAAGATGGATCGGGAAGGATAGTTGGTTCGAGACATTGGGTTTTCTCCAGGTGCGTTGATTTCTATGCCCCTATACGCAAGCTGGGCGGTCAGGGTTGCGGGGTTTCAGGCGCGGCTATCCCAGAGCGGCTCGGGCACGCCGCGGGCATGGTTTTCGTAGCGGGTGGCCACGAAGAGAAAGTCTGAAAGGCGGTTCAGGTAAGCCTGGTCCAGCGGGTTGAGGGGCTCGCGCTGGGCCAGCGAGACCAGCACTCGCTCGGCCCGGCGGCACACGGTACGGGCCACATGCAGGGCGGCCGCGCCAGGAGCGCCCCCCGGCAGGATGAAGTTATCCAGCGGGCCAACGATGTCATTCAACTCATCAATCCAGGCTTCCAGTTGCGCGATATGGCGTTCTTCGATGCGCGGCACCTGGTATTGCTGCTTTTCTTCTTCATCCGGGAAGGCCAGGTCCGAGCCGAGGTGGAACAACGTATTCTGGATGTTGGGCAGGGCGGCGGCCAGTTTTTCAGCCAGCCCGCCGGCCTGTGCCAGCCCCAACAGGGCGTTCAACTCATCTACGGTGCCATAGGCTTCCACCCGCAGGTCATTTTTAGGGACGCGGGCGCGAGTTCCGAGGGCGGTTTCACCGGCATCGCCGGTGCGGGTGTAAATTTTGGTCAGGCGCGGCATGGGCGCTCCTTTGGGGTAGGCTGGCTTTCATTATACATGGCCGGGCATCCGGCCTGAAATGTTTTCGGGTATCATTGCCGCATGCAAGCCTCTGATAGCGCCCTGCTGGCCGACCGCCTGGCCGCCGCTCTGCGTTGGGCGGCCCTGGTGGTGTTGGCGCTGGTCTTCGCCGCCCGCAGCCCGCTGGATGCCCTGGCCGGAGCGATCTTTGCCCTAGCCCTGGTGTGGGCCGCAACTCAATCTGCTTTGAATTTGTTCGGCCGACGCCTGCCGTTCTCGCTCTGGCTGATGCTGGCCGGGGATGGCGCGCTGGCGTTGCTGCTCTTTTATGTGGCTGACAGCCGCAGTATGGGCTGGGCGGCCCTGTTGCCGGCCCTGACGGCGGCGGTGTTTTTTGGCCTGGTGGGCGGGCTGGCGGCGGCTGGGCTGGCGCTGGCGCTGATGGCGGCCGGGCTGTACAGCCTGGCCGGCGGGGCGGCTACCAGCGCGGCCCTCGGCCTGCCGGCGGTGGGCGTGCCGCTGCTGGCGACGGCAGTAGGGGCGGCCATGCGCCCGCTGGGGCGCTCGTTGCGCCCGCGCCCGGCCACCAGCCGCGACCGCAAGACCCCCCAGCTCGGCCGCCACACCAGCGCCCAGACCCTCTATACCGTGCTGGCGACAATGAACTCAACCCTCAATTACCAGCGGGTGCTGGACCTGGCGCTGGATGTGAGCGCCAACGCCATCAATGACCCCGAGCGCACCTCTGGCTTTCTGGTGAGCGCCTTTTACCTGCTGGATGGCGACACCCTGCGGCTGGGTTCAGCGCGCCGCTACACCCCGGGCGACTTAAAGAACACCCTGCCGGGGCGGGAGGGCATGGTGGCACGCGCCCTCAACACCAACGCCCCCACCTTCATCGAAAAGCCGGTGGAAGACCCTGAACTGCGCCGGATTGTGGCCTTCCACTCCTGTGCTGCGGCTTACTGTATGCCGCTGCGTACCAGTAAGGCCGCCTATGGCGTGCTGGTGTACGGCCACCCGGAGCCGGGCTACTTCAGCGAGGCGCGCCGCGAAGTGCTGGAGATTGTGGGACGGCAGGCGCTGGTGGCGCTGCAAAACGCTGAGTTGTACCGCGAACTTCAGCAGGACCGGGCGCGAATGGCCGAAATTCAGGAAGAGACCAACAAGAAATTGGCGCGCGACCTGCACGATGGCCCCACCCAGAGCGTGGCGGCGATTGCGATGCGGGTGAACTTCGCCCGCCGCCTGATTGACCGCGATATCAAGGCCGCTGCCGATGAACTCTTTAAGATTGAAGACCTGGCGCGCCGTACCACCAAGGAAATCCGCCACATGCTGTTCACCCTGCGGCCGCTGGTGCTGGAATCTTCCGGGCTGGTGGCGGCATTGGAAGCGATGGCCGAGAAAATGAAAGAAACCTACAACCAGAATGTGTTGGTGGAGGCCGACCCGCGCCTGCTGGACGAGCTGGAGATGGGCAAGCAGGGCGTGATGTTTTACATCGCCGAGGAGGCGGTGAACAACGCCCGCAAACACGCCGAGGCCGAGCACATCTGGGTGCGGTTGCGCCTGCTGGAAGGCCCGGTAGCCCTGCTGGAAATTCAGGATGACGGCGTGGGCTTTAATGTTGGGGCGGTGAACTCCAACTATGAAACGCGGGGCAGCCTGGGCATGGTAAACCTGCGCGAACGCACCGAAATGCTTAATGGCCGCATGCGGCTAGAATCGACCGAGGGGCAGGGGACCCGTATCCGGGTGTGGGTGCCGCTCACCGAAGATGCGGCCGTGCGCCTGCGGCATGGCACCTGACGGTCGCGCCCGCCGGAGTGCCGGCCTGGTCTGGGGGCTGGCGCTGTTGCTCTGGCTGCCGCAGGAAGATCAGACCCCGCGGGCAGCCGTGATGCTGGCAGCCGCGGCTGCCGGGTTGGGCCTGTGGCGCGGGCTGGCAAGCCGCCCGCCGGGTTGGGCCTGGGCCGGTGGGGGTGCCATGGCCGGGCTGGCGGTGGCCCCGCTGGCGGTGGCCCTGATATTGGTGAAGAGTGGGCTGCACGCCCACGGTTTTCTGGAATTGGGGCCGCGGGTGTTGCTGGCGCTGTTGCTGGCGACCCCCGGGTGGGGGCTGGGGGGCGCGCTGGCCGGGGGGCTGGCCGCCATCTTCTTTTTGCAGCGCCGCTCATTTGCAGGCGGCCAGGAGTAGCCCATGCCGGTAGCCGGGGATCTGTATTATTTCGCTTCTAAAGAACAATCACCCAACCGCTTGCCGGTGGTGCTGGTGCATGGGGCCGGCGGCTGCAATGCCCACTGGCCGCCCCAGTTGCGCCGGTTGCCCGGCTACCGGGTGTATGCCCCGGACCTGCCGGGGCACGGCCGCTCGGAGGGCCTGGGCCAGCAGGAGGTCGCCGCCTATGCCAAAGCATTGGTAGACTGGCTGTATGGGATTGGTCTGTCGCGGGCGGTGTGGGTTGGCCATTCGCTGGGCGGGGCGATTGTCCAGCAGGTGGCGCTCAACCACCCGCGCGAGACCCTCGGGCTGGGTTTAATCAGCACCGGCCCGCGCCTGACGGTTAACCCGGAACTGCTCAACCTGCTGGGCGCACCGGCCACCCAGCCGGCGGGCGTAGCACAGGTTGTGAAATGGTCTTACACCAAAGCGGTTTCGCCGCGCCTGGCAGCCCAACTGAAAGAGCAACTACTGGAGAACCGCCCGGCGGTACTGGCGGGCGATTTTCTGGCGGCGGATGGATTTAACAACAACGACCTTTTGGCGCAGATTGCCGTGCCCACGCTGGTGGTGTGCGGGGCCGAGGACCGCATGACCCCGCCGCGGTTAAGTGAGCAACTGGCCGAGGCCATCCCGGGGGCCGAACTGGTCATTATTCCGGAAGCCGGCCACATGGTAATGCAGGAACAACCGGCGGCCACGGCTGCGGCGCTGGCGGCCTTCCTCGCCCGGGTTCCCTATTGAGTATGGGCTGCCCGGCTCGCTCCCAGCCCCTGAACTTGAACCGAATTGTGGCATCATGATTTCACTCGCTGACCTGACCTGATGAACCTGAAAACCAACCTCCCGCGCTTCTTGCGCCTTCTGACCAGCGCCGGTGCGGTGCCGCCTATCGGACCGGGGGCAGCCGATACGCGCCTGTTGGCCAATGTGCTGGCGGGGGCCATTTTGCTGACGATTTTCAGCGGGGCGGGCATGTGGCTGGCCAGCCGCCACATCGGCGTGTTGATTATCTATGGTGTGGCGATCCTGGCGCAGTTGCCGGCCTGGCTGCTGATGCGGCGCGGCCGGGTGCGGGCCGGGGCCTGGCTGCTGGCTACCCTGTTATGGCTGCACTTCACTGCGTTAAGCACCGTGCAGGGCGGGCAGGGCAGCGAGCAGAGCCTGGGGCATTTGCTGGTGATTATTCTGGCGGTGGTGTTGCTGGGGGCGCGTGCCGGGTTGTTCTTTCTGGTTTTAAGCATCGGCTGGCAACTGGTGCTGGCCTATGGCCTCTCGGAATGGTTTGGCCTGTACCTGCTGGTGCCACAGGAAGTCTGGCCGCTGTGGGCTTCTATCAGCGTGTTTTTTGTGATGAGCTACATGCTGCTGGCCCTGGCCACCCACAACCTGCGCCGGGCGCTGGATGATTCGCGCCAGTTGGAAGAGCGCTACCGTTCCCTGTTTGAGCAATCCAACGATGCCATCTTCATCCAAAGTCTGGAATTGCCCTTCCGCACCAGCGCTAACCATCGGGCGGCCCAGATGCTGGGATACAGCGTGATGGAATTGAGCGTGCTCTCGCTGAATGACCTCGCGCCGCTGACTGACCGGGCCGAAGATGCCGCCCTGCTGGAGCGTCTGCTGGCGGGTGAGCGCATTCCACCCTATGAGCGCCGCCTGTCCTGCAAAGCGGGCGATGAAATTCTGGTGGAGATTAACGCCAGCCTGATCCATGACCGCGCCGGCCGGCCGATGTTCCTGCAGAGCATTGTGCGCGATATCAGCGAGCGTAAACAGATTGAAACTGAGTTGCGCGAAATCCAGCAACGTTACCAGTCTTTGTTTGAGAGCACCAACGACGCAGTGTACCTGATGGACCTGAACCTGATTCAGGTGGCGACCAACCCCCAAGGGGCGGAAATGCTGGGCTACCGGATGGAGGAGATTATTGGCCGTAACGCGCTGGATTTTGTCGTGCCGGACGAGGCCGCCCCGGCCACGAATGTGCGCGCTGCCCTGCTGGCCGGCCGCAAAGTGCCGATTTATGAACGCACCATGCTGCGCAAGGATGGCTCAAAAATCACGGCTGAGGTCAGCGCCGGGCTGGTGTACGGGCCGGACGGCCAGCCGTTGTACATCCAGACCGTGCTGCGCGACATCACCTGGCGCAAGAAACTGGAAGAGCAGCTCACCCAGTCTCTGGTTGAGACTGAATTGCTGGCCCGCACGGATGCCCTGACTGGTTTGAAGAACCGCCGGGCGGTGGAGGAATATGCCGCGGCCCAGTTGCAGCGCGCCCTCCGTGAAGACACTCCCATGAGCCTGGTGATGCTGGATATGGACCAGCTAAAGAAAATCAACGATACCCACGGCCACCAGGCTGGCGACCTGGCCCTCAAGCACTTTGCCGATTTGCTGCGGCGGGCGATTCGGCCGTATGATGTGGCCGGGCGCTGGGCGGGGGATGAGTTCATCCTGGTGTTGCCCGGGGCGCGGCAGGCGGCCGCTTGTGCGATGGCCGCCCGCTTACAGCGCACCCTGCGCGAGCAACCCGTCCAACTGGAGGGAGTCGTCATGTCGCTGCAGGCCAGCATTGGCGTGGCGGCAGTGCCGCCGGGCGAGAGCCGTAAGATCACTCTGGATGATTTGGTGCGCTGGGCGGATGAAGCCCTGTACGCCGCCAAGCAAAACGGGCGCGGTGAAGTGCGGGTGTACCAGCCGGGGCAGGGCGTTCTGCCGGCCGGCGGGGAAAGCCCGGAGGCATAATCAAAAGCGCCCCGCAATCGCGGGGCGCCACTTCCTGGAACAGGCTGAAACTAGGCTGCCTTGGCCGGGTTGGTGGCGATGAAACCCCACACAATCGCGGCAATCAGCGTTCCCCACAGCACCAGCGCCCCGGTAAAGAAACCGACCGCCGCCCCCGCAATCAGCAAAATGCCGATGTTGCGGGCAGTTTCGCCCTGAATGATGCGCGAATTGGTAATCTTTATCTCTTTGCGCGTCAGGGCGATGATACCGAAAATCAGCTCAATCACGAACAAAATCATCTCTGGCCTCCTCAGGCACTCGTGGAATGACACATTCTAGCTAGAAAACCCGAAATCCGCCCATTCGTTACACAGCAATTTTTCGCCCAACGACAGCCAGCGTTTATAATCCCGCCTAATATGGAAACTCTACCCACTGCCCTAAACGCCGCCGACCCGCGCTTCAAGGAAAACGAAGCCCACCACCGCGCCCTGGCCGAAGAACTGCGCGCTCGCCTTGCCAAAAACCGCGCCGGCGGCGGCGATAAGTACCGCCAGCGCCATGAAGAACGCGGCAAGCTCTTCGTCCGTGACCGCATCGACCAGCTCCTTGACCCCGGCTCGCCCTTCCTCGAAATCGCGCCTTTCGCCGCCTGGGGCCTCTACGATGGCGAAGCCGCCGGGGCGGGCATTGTGGCCGGTATTGGCCGCGTGGCCGGCAAAGAGGTCATGCTGGTCGCCAACGATGCCACCGTCAAGGGCGGCTCGTACTACCCGCTGACCGTCACCAAGCACCTGCGCGCCCAGCAAATCGCCCTCGAAAACCATCTGCCCTGCATCTATCTCGTTGACTCCGGCGGCGCGTTCCTGCCCCTGCAGGACGAAGTCTTCCCCGGCGAAAACCACTTCGGGCGCATCTTTTACAATCAGGCCCAGATGAGCGCCCGCCGCATCCCTCAGATTGCAGCGGTGATGGGCAGTTGCACTGCCGGCGGCGCCTATGTCCCCGCCATGAGCGATGAAGCCATCATCGTCAAGGGCACGGGTACGATTTTTCTGGCCGGGCCGCCGCTGGTCAAGGCTGCTACCGGCGAAGATGTCAGCGCCGAAGACCTCGGCGGGGCGGATGTCCACACCCGCCTTTCGGGCGTGGCCGACCACTTCGCCGAGGACGATCCGCACGCCCTGGAAATCCTGCGCGGCATCGTCGAAACCCTCAACTACCAACCCGTCCTGTCAGTCGAGGTCGCCCCGCCCGAAGACCCCCTCTACCCGGCCGAGGAACTCTACGGCCTGCTGCCGACCACCTTCCGCGAGCAGTACGACGTGCGCGAGGTCATCGCCCGCCTCGTGGATGGCAGCAAATTCCGCGAGTTCAAGGCCCGCTACGGCACGACCCTGGTGTGCGGCTTTGCCCGCATTGAAGGCTACCCGGTCGGCATCATCGCCAATAACGGCATCCTCTTCAGCGAGTCCTCGCAAAAGGGCGCCCATTTCATTGAACTGTGCGAACAGCGCGGCATCCCGTTGCTCTTTTTGCAGAACATCACCGGTTTCATGGTCGGCCGCGAATACGAGGCGGGCGGCATCGCCAAAGACGGCGCCAAGCTGGTGCACGCCGTCGCCACCTGCACCGTGCCCAAACTGACCGTCATCATCGGCGGTTCGTTTGGAGCGGGTAATTACGGCATGGCCGGGCGCGGCTACCTGCCGCGCTTCCTGTGGATGTGGCCCAACGCCCGCATCAGCGTCATGGGCGGTGAGCAGGCCGCCAACGTCATGCTCACCATCAAGCAGGACCAGCTCGCCGCCGAAGGACAACCGCCCCTCACCCCCGCCGAAGCCGAAGAACTCAAACGCCCGATTCTCGAAAAATACGAAACCGAGGGCAATCCCTATTACTCCTCGGCCCGCCTGTGGGATGACGGCGTGATTGACCCCGCAGAAACCCGCCCCATCCTCGCCCTGGCCCTCTCGGTCGTCCTCAAAGCCCCCCGCACCGGCCCCGGCTTCGGCGTATTCAGGATGTGATGAATAGGTAGACAAGTAAACAGGTAGACACGGAGACAGGGCGGCCGCGCCGCAGGCGCTAAGCAGAGGCCGGGTCCGATGGATGGGGAATTGATTTCTTGAAGCCTACCACCGGGAAGGCCTGCACCACTTTTCGCAGGCTCTCCTCATCCAACCCGATGTCTTCGCCCAGCAAGTGAGACCACATGCGCGGCGCATACGGGTTCTGTGGGATGAAGGTCCGCAGGTGGGCGATGGCTTCGTCCTCCGGCCAGATGCGTGCCACCGCCGGAAACCGGGTGCGCCCGGCTTGCACCGTGCATTGCGGGTTGGCCCGCAGGTTGCGGAACCAGTCGGTTTTGCCAGCCCACCCAGCGCTCACGAGCAGTTCGTGGGTGCGCTCGTCCTCGCCGTAGCCCAGTGCCGCCTGGCGCGGCAGGCCCGAACGCCGGCCAGTGGTGGTGAGCAGCAATACACTGCTGCCCATCAGCCAACCGAACCCAAATTTGTAGGCCCAAATCGGCATACGAAAGATGAACCGCCACGGCCCGGAAATGCGTTTTGGAAACCGCCGGGCTAGGAAGTGTTCGATGGCTTGATAGGTGCGTTGCATGAGCCCTGACATGGTAAACTCCCCGGAGCGGGCTGGCGGGATGTGCATATTATAGCGTGCTCACCCTCCCGCTTCGGCGTGTTCAGGATGTGATGAATAGGTAGACAGGGAAACAGGTAGTCTCGGAGACAGGGAACCACGGAGACACGTTGGCCGCCCCTGTGCCCCTGTCTCCCTATTTACTTGTTTACCTGTGTACTGAACTTTTCAATAGCTTTTTCTACTCTTCGCCCCCCACCCAAGGACTCCTCCCTATGAACCTCCTCATCCTCGGCGGCACCCAGTTTGTCGGCCGCCACATCACCGAAGCCGCCCTCCAGCGCGGTCACGCCGTCACCCTCTTCAACCGCGGCCAGACCAACGCCGACCTCTTCCCGCAGGTCGAGAAAATCCACGGGGACCGCAGCCAGCCGGAGGATTTGCACGCCCTCGCCGGCCGCCAGTGGGATGCCACCCTCGACGTGAACGGCTACTTCCCGCGCCAGGTACGCCAGATGCTGGCCGCCCTGGATGGCCGCGGCGGCCACTACACCTACATCTCCTCCATTTCAGTGTACGCCGATTTCAGCCAGCCGATGGATGAAGACTCGCCCCTCGCCGAGCTGGCCGACCCGGATACCGAGGAAGTCACCAACGAAACCTACAGCGGCCTCAAAGCCGCCTGCGAGCGCGCCCTGCCTGAAAACGCCACCATCCTGCGGCCTTCCTATGTCGTTGGCCCGCACGACCACACCGACCGCTTCACCTACTGGCCGTTGCGCGTCCAGCGCGGCGGCCGCATGCTTGCCCCGCCCCCGGATGAGGTTATTACCCTGGTGGATGCCCGCGATTTGGCCGCCTTTACCCTGCACCTCACCGAGCAAAAGCAGGCCGGGGTGTACAACGTCACCCAATCGGTCACCTTTGGTGAAACGCTTGAAACCGCCCGCCAGTTGTGCGACAGCGATGCCGAATTCATCACCATTTCAGAAACCGAAGCCCGCGCCCGCGAGCTCATCGGCCGCGGTCTGCCGGTCTGGAACCCCGGCCCGGAGGATGCCGGCGTGAACGCCATCGTCTCCGCCCGCGCCCTCGCCGCCGGGCTGGTCTTCCGCCCGCTGCAAGACACCATCCGCGACACCCTCGCCTGGGCCAACGCCCGCCCGGCCGACCAACCCCTGCGTACCGGCCTGACCGCCGAGCAGGAGGCCGCCATCCTCCAGGAACTGGCCGCATGACTGACCTCGAAACCCTGTTGCAACGCGCCGCCGAGGACCCCGGCCAGCGCCCGGCCTTCTACCTCGGCCTGCTCGAAGCCCAGATTTTCGCCCTCGGCCACGCCACCCGCGACCAACAGGGCAACGTCACCTCGCTCAACCTACAGCACTGGGGCAAGCCGGATGGTTCGCCCATCCTGCCCTTTTTTACTTCTCTCATGCGCCTGCGCCAGGCCATCAGCGCCGAGCAATCCTACATTGAACTGCCCGCACGGGCTTTCCTTGAAGCCACGCGCGGCGATGCCCTGATCCTCAACCCCAATCTCCAGCCCAGCAAGGAATTCACCCCCCACGAAATCGCCGCCCTGCTGGATGGCAGCCTGTTGCAGGGCGGTGAGCGCCGCGTGCTGGAAGAAGAACGCCAGGTACTGCTCGGCCAGCCCGCCAACTACCCGGCCGCCCTCGTCGAAGCCCTCGCCTCGCTGTTCGCCACCCTGCCCGCCGTCAAAGCCGCCTACCTGGCTTATATGGATGACCCCCAGGACCCGGTCGGGCCGCATCTGGTCTTTGGGCTGGAAGTCGCCGGCAACGACCCGGCCGCCTACATTCAGGCCGCCGGCCAGGCCGGGCGGGTGGTACAGGAAGTGCTGCCGGATGAAATCGTGGACTTCACTCCCATGGATGGCAGCGGCCTGACCGACTACTTCCGCCGTGAGGTCAAACCGTTTTATCAAAATCTAGAGTAAACAAGTAGACAGGTAAACAGGTAAACAAGTATCAAGGAAACAAGGCTGGTAGTTGTAGTCTAGCCCCTTGTGGGCGTGTATTATCTTTTCCACTACCCCACATCTCATTACGAACTTGGCGTTCTTTGCGTAAGATTGATTTTCCCCTCCTTGCAACCCAGCCGTTTCAATTACAATTTACCAGTTACTAATTACTAATTACTAATTACTAATTACCAGTTACCCTGCCTCCCCATGCAAACCTTCACCGACCCCCGCCAGTTCCTCGCCGTCGCCCAGACCGCCCTGGAAGCGGACGAGCCGCAAAACAGCCTGATTCTCGGCAACACCCAGCGGCTGGTGCAATCCGGCGTCAGCCCGGAAAAACCGCCCTACTACGCCCTGCAACTGGACGGCGCGCAACTCCAACTGGCCGCCATGATGACCCCGCCCTTTGGCCTGGTGCTGGCCGCCGGTGACCCCGCCACCGCCGACCTCGCCCCCCTGCTCGCTGACCTGCGCGCCCGCGGCCTGCACCCGCCGGATGTCATCGGCCCCAATCCACTCGGCCAGCGTTTTGCCGAACTGTGGCACGGCCAGACCGGCTTGCAAACCGAGATGCCCCAGCGCGCCTACCAACTGCGCACCGTCAACCCCGCCACCCTCACCGTCGCCCCCGGCAACTTGCGCATGGGCCAGCCCGCCGATATCCCCCGGCTCGGCGATTGGACGATCGCCTTTGATACCGAAGCCTTCGGCCACCCGACGCGCCCGCCGGAAGACCTGCGCGCCCTGGCCGAAAAACGCCATGCCGATATCGCCATCTGGGAGGACGGCGGTCAACCCGTGAGCATGGCGATGCGCTCGCGCCCCACCCGCCGCGGCTGCACCGTCAACCTCGTCTACACCCCGCCCGAACTGCGCCGCAAAGGCTACGCCACCGCCCTTGTCGCCCAGCTCAGCCAGACCCTGCTGGACGAAGGCTTTGAATTCTGCACCCTCTTCACCGACATGAACAACCCGACCAGCAACGCCATCTACATCAAAATCGGCTATACCCCCATCTGCGATTTTGATAAGTACCGCCTGGTCGAGTGAATTGGCTGGTGATAAGCGTCCAAGCGTGAAAAGGCGACCCACAGGCCGCCTTTTTTGTTTGTATAGAATTTGTATCGGTTGGGCTTACAACTCCAACCCCGCCCTGGCCGCCTTATACACGGCGTTGGCATAGGCGGCCAATCGTTTTTCGCCGTCCGGCAGTTCGGCCACGGCGGTGTAGGGCAGCAGGCTGCCCTGCCAACTGGCGGTGTGCCAGAATGCGCCGTGCGGCAGGGGTTTTTGGGCGAGGGCCGGGTCAAACGGGAAGGGGTTGGAGTAGAAGTAGGGTTCGGGGTGGCCCGCATCGCCAGTGGAAAAGCCGAGGTTGAGCTGGGCGGGAAAGGACTGCACCTGACCATGTTCTTCGATTTCCACCACCCGCTTGCCGAAGACTTCGGTGGCGAGGTCAAAGTGGTGCGGCCAGAGGTGGACGGGGCTGGTCTCGCCCGTGAGGCTGGCGCGGTGGGTTTCAAAGACCTGCTGGGCGCGGCGGACGGCGGCGAACCAGCGGGCGGCGTGGGTTTTATCGTAGGCGCGTGGGGCGTGGCTCTCGTAGCGGGCGCGGGGGTAGTCGGCGCGCAGGCCGAGGGCCGCGGCGGCATCTATCAGGCTTTGGCCGAGGGCGGCGCTGGTCTGGCCGGTGGTGATGTCCCAACTGGCGACGACGGCGCGCTGCGCATAGAGTTCGATGCGGTGGGTGTGCAGGTTGAGGACAAAATAGCACTCGCCGCCGCCCGGCAGGGGCATGGGGGCGGTGCGGAAGCCGTTGGGCTGCCCGCGCAGGCCGATGTGCCACCACTTGGGGTGCGGCTCGGCGTGGGCGCGCGGGAAGATTTCAATGGCGAGGGCGTAGCGATGGAGGGTGTCGCGGGTGGGGCCGAGGCCGGTGAGGTCAGGGAAGTGGGTCATCCGGCGGCTGCCTCCAACTGCTCAATCGTAGTCATCATCAGGTCGGTGGCGCGGCCGAGGGTCTCGGCATCAAAGGCCAGTTTCACGCCGGCGGCGGCGTAGAGGTCGGGCAGGGTGCGGGTGGCACCGAGGGCGAGGGCTTGGCGGTACTGGCGGGTGGCGGCGGGCTGGTCCTGGCGGGCGTTGGCCCAGACCTGCACGGCGCCAAGCTGGGCGAGGCCGTAATCCACATAGTAGAAGGGCACCTGGTGGATGTGTAACTGGCGCAGCCAGCGGGCGTTCTTTTCTTTTTCGAGGCCGGTGAAGTCAATGCCGGGCATGAAGCGGTCCCATAATTCCGACCAGGCGGCGTCGCACTTTTCCGGGTCGCGGCCGTGCTGGGGGTTTTCGTAAATCCAGTGCTGGAAGGCATCCACCACCGCCATGTAGGGCCAGAACATCAGGTTGCCTTCGAGGTGCTGGATGCGGGCGCGGGCGGCTTCGGCTTCATTGTAAAACTCGCCGAGGTAGGGGGCGGCCAGCAGTTCCATGCTCATCGAGGCGACTTCAGCGATTTCCATGCCAATCTGGGTCTGGGGGTAGTAGGGCAACTGGTAGACGGCGAAAGCGTGGAAGGCGTGCCCGGCCTCGTGCAGCAGGGTCTGGAGGTCATCGTGCTGGCCGACGGCATTCATGAAGATGAAGGGCAGGCCGGATAGCGGAAAATCGGTGCAGTAGCCGCCGGGGGCTTTGCCGGCCCGGCTTTCCAGGTCGAGCAGGTTTTCGCGGCGCATGCGGTCGTACTGGGCGCCGAGTTCGGGGTCGACTTTGTGGAAGATGGCGGCGGCTTTGGCGTTGAGTTCGTCGGCGCTGGCGTAGGGGCGCAGGGGCGGCTGGCCGGCCGGGTCCACTTCCGTATCCCAGGGGCGCAGGGTATCCAGCCCCAGTTGCTGGCGGCGCTTTTCGCGGCGGGCGGCGGCGGCGGGGACGACGACCTGCTCAATGGCGGCGTGGAAGCGTTTGCAGTCGGCGGGGGTGTAATCCAGCCGCAGCATTTGCTGCCAGCGGTATTCGCGGAAGGAGGGCAGGCCGGCGTTGGCGGCGATGCGGGCGCGCAGGTCCATGAAGCGCGTCCACAGGTCTTTGATGGCGGCTTCGTCCTGCAGGTAGCGGTTGACGTAGGTGCGCCAGGCGAGTTCACGCCGGTCGCGGTCCTGTTCCTCGAGGGCGGGCAGGAGGCGCGGCAGGGGGACCTCCTGGCCGTCCCAGTGGGCGGTCATGGCGCCGATGATTTTGTCGTATTCGTTTTCGAGTTTCTTTTCGTCGGCCAGCAGGGGCACGTTTTCCGGCCGGAAGAGGGCGGCCTCGGCGCGCAGGTTGCGCATCTGGATTTCGTAGCCGGGCGGTTGCAGGCCGCTTTGGATGAGGATTTCCTTGAGTTTCTGGTCGGCGGTCTGGGCGTGAGGGAAGATGTTTTCGTAAAAATTCCCGAAGGCCTGTTCGGCGGCTTCATCGGCGGTGTTGAGGGTGGTGGCGACATACAGACGCTCGCGGACTTCGTGCAGCAGGCGTTGCAGGCGGTCCCAGGCGGCCAGCCAGTCGGTGAGGGTGCTGGCGCTCAGGTCGTGCTCGTGAAGGGCGGTGAAGTGGGGTTCGTAGTCGGCCCAGGTCCAGGCGAGGGCGGCGCGGGCATCGGTGGGGAAGTCTTTGAGCAGAGTCATGAGAATGTCCTTTATTCTACGATTGTACCGGAGAGGGTAATCTTCTGGATTATAGCAAGGGATAACAGAGTTCAGCGGTTGACAACCCCGGTGTGGTATCCTGCGGAAGTGGACACCCCTATTGATTCTGCGTTACTGGCTCCGCTCCTGACCAGCCCCCGCCTGGGGCTGGTGAGCGATTTTGACGGCACCCTCAGCCCGATTGTGATGGACCCGGACCAGGCGCAACTGACCGCCGCCAACCGCGCCAGCCTGGTGGCGCTGGCCGGGCAATTGGCGCTGGTTGCGGTGATTACCGGCCGGGGCGCCGCGGATGCGTACCAGCGGCTGGGAATTGCGGATTTGCTGGTTGTGGGCAACCACGGCCTGGAACGCTGGCAGGCTGGCGGGCTGGTCGTTTCAACGGAGGCTGCTCGTTTTCAACCACAGGTGCAGGCGGCCGCGGCTGAACTGGAACCGCTGTTGGCGCCGGGGATGCAAATTGAAAACAAGGGCCTCACGCTCTCGGTGCATTACCGCCAGGTGGCTGACCTGGAGGGAACCCGGGGGGCATTTCTGCCCCGCATCCAGTCGCTGGCCGGGCAGCATGGCCTGGCATTCCATGAAGGGCGGCGGGTGTTTGAGTTACGGCCGCCTGTGGCGCAGGATAAAGGCCGCGCCCTGACCGAGCTGGCCGCCGAATACAATCTCACGGGGGTCATCTTTCTCGGTGACGATGTGACCGATGCTGCCGCACTGGCTGCCGCCCGGCGCCTGCGGGCTGAAAATCTTTGCTATGGAGTCGGGCTGGGCGTACGTTCTGAAGCCACCCCGCCGGAAGTATTGGATCAGGCCGATGGTTTATTGCCCGGCGTGCCGGGGGTGGAGGATTTTCTGGCATGGCTGCTCAGGTCATTGAGGGCGTCATCCACTTGAGCATGAAACCAGTGGTTGACATCCGCCTGTTTGACGATGTCATGCAGTTTGTTGGCGCGTGCGAGCCGTTCTTCTTCCGGCATGGTCAGCGCCTGATGCAACGCTTCGGCCGTGCCGTAGGTGTCAAACGGTGAAACGGTCAGCGCATGGTCGCCTAATTCATAGAACGCGCCGGCATGTTCGGAGAGCACCAGTACGCCATTCTTCAGGTTAACCAGCACACCCTCCTTTGCGACCAGATTCATGCCATCCGCAATCGGGTTGACCAGCAACACATCATACAATTGCATCAGGGCCAGCGCCCGGGCGTAATTATCCCCAACCACTATCCGCACCGGTTCCCAGGTGGAGGTGCTGAATTCGGCATTAATCAGGCCTGCCTCGCCCATGATGTCGCGCAAGTAGTCCTGATATTCATCTACCTCCAGACGCGAAGGCACCAGCAACGCCAGCATCTGCACCTGGCCGCGATGTTCGGGGTAACTTTCCAGCAGGTTACGGTAGGCCTGTAACCCGCGCAGAATATTTTTGCTGGGTTCAATGCGGTCTACCCGCAGGATGAGCTGACGGCCGGAAAGGTATTCACTGAAGGCTGCCCGGTGCTGGCGGGTACGGCCATCCTCAGCCAGTTGTTCGACCTTCTGCACATCAATGGAAATCGGGTAGGCCGTAGAGCGGATTGTGCGGCCGCGGTAGGTGATGGTATCGCGGGTGCCCCGGGCGTGCGCATCCGGCAGGTAAAAGCGACAGGTCTGCACAAAATTGAAGGCATCTTTATCGGTCTGAAACCCAATCCGGTTGGCGGAAAGCAGCCCAATGAGGATGCTGTTACGGATTTGCGCGGGCAGAATACGCCAGGCATCCGGCCCGGGCCATGGGATATGCAGGAAGGGTTGGATGTGCACTCGTTCGCCCATCGCCTCCCGCAGATAGAACGGCAGCAGATAAAGATGATAATCCTGCGGCAGGACGATAATTGGCCGCTGCTCGTCTGCCAGAGTATGGGCGATCACCTCTGCGTAGAGGTGGTTAATCCAGGTGTAGCCCTGTTCCCAGGCTTTCCAGGTATTGCGGTCAATACTGGGGGCGCGCGGGATATCCCACAATTGATGCTGGATGAACCACAGCAAGGGGTTGGCGATGACATTGTAAAAAAGGCGGTGGCGCTGTAAGTTGGGGCTAATCAGGCGCAACTGTACGCCATCTACCCGTTCCGGGCGGGCTTCGTGCAGTTTGGCCCAGGCGCGGTCTGCCGGGCTGAGGGCGCAGGCGACCCACAGTACTTCATGCTTTTGGGCCAGCGCGCCCAGGGCGGTAACCAGCCCGCCCGCCCCGCGCGTAAGCTTAAAGCCACCATCGCGCCGGGCGGTAAAACTGAATGGCCCGCGATGGGAAACGATAACAATCAGGGGGTCGCCCTGATTTGTTGGGTTCATTGCTTGAATTCCAGTCTGGTGTTCCGGTTCAGGGGGCTGCTACTGGTTAATTATAGCATGCCGCTTTTTCAGGCAGCCCATTGGAGGTTTTTGAGGATGGCGTATGCAAGACTCGGCCGGATTGGCCGCGCAGAAGCCACAGAACTATGGTTAATCGCTGGCGCGGTTCGCCTCGGCTACGGGGTGGCGAGGGTCGGGACGTGAGTGTGCCAGTCGGTGGCTTGCTGGTAGGCGTGGGCAGCATGCAGCAGAATGGCCTCTTCAAAATGGCGGCCCATCAATTGCATCCCAATCGGCAGGCCGTCCGGGTCAAAGCCGACCGGGAAGGCGAGGCCGGGCACGCCCGCCAGGTTGGCGGGCAGGGTGAAGACATCTTCCAGATACATCGCCAGCGGGTCGTCGCCGTGGCCGCCGATGGGGAAGGCGGTGGTGGGGGCGACCGGGGCGGCGATGACATCCACCTGCTCGAAGGCGGTCAGGAAGTCCTGGGCGATGAGGGTACGGACTTTCTGGGCCTGGCCATAGTAGGCATCGTAGTATCCGGCCGAGAGAGCGTACGTCCCGAGCATGATACGGCGGATGACCTCGGGGCCGAAACCAGCGCCGCGGGTGTCTTTGAACATCTCGATAACGTCTTCGTTTTCAACCCGCAGGCCGTAGCGCACGCCGTCAAAGCGGGCGAGGTTGGCGCTGGCTTCGGCGGGGGCGATGAGGTAATAGACCGGCAGGGCGTATTTGGTGTGCGGCAGGCTGACGGGCCGGACTTCGGCGCCGAGGGCCTGCAACTGGTCAATGGCGGCGCGCACGGCGGCTTCGACGGCGGGCTGGATGCCTGCAATGAAATATTCCTCCGGTACGCCCACCCGCAGCCCCGCCAGCGACTCGGCGGCGGTCAGGTCAATCGGCGTTACGGGATGGCTGGCGCTGGTGGAGTCGAGCGGGTCGTGCCCGGCCATATGCGGGAAGAGGGCGGCGACATCTTCGGCGCCGCGCGCCAGGATGCCGACCGTATCCAGTGACGAACCGTAGGCGATGAGGCCGTAGCGCGAGACGCGGCCGTAGGTGGGCTTGAGGCCGGTGACGCCGCAGAAAGCGGCGGGTTGGCGCACGCTGCCGCCGGTATCCGTACCGAGGGCGGCCGGGGTCAGGCGGGCGGCCACGGCGGCGGCGCTGCCGCCGGAGGAACCGCCGGGGACGCGCTCGGTGTTCCACGGGTTGCGGGTGGTGAAGTAGGCCGAGTTCTCGGTCGAGGAGCCCATGGCGAATTCATCGGTGTTGGTTTTGCCGAGGATGATGGCTCCGGCCTGTTGCAGGCGGCGCACGGCGGTGGCGGTGTAAGGCGGCTGGAAGCCGGCCAGAATGCGCGAACCGGCGGTGGCGGGCAGGCCTTCGACGGCGAGGACATCTTTGACGGCAATCGGCAGGCCGAGCAGGGGCGGCAGGTCACCGCCCCGGGCGCGGCGGGCATCGGCGGCATCCGCCTGAGCGAGGGCGTGCTGGGGGTCTACGGCGAGGAAGCAGCGCAGGGCGGGGTCATGCTCGAGGATGGCGGCGAGGCAGGCGTGGGCCAGGTCGCGGCTGGAGATATCGCCATTATTCAGGCCGATGAGGGCGGCGCTGACGGAGAGGGCGGCCAGTTCAGTCATCGCTGGGCACGTCAAAGATGGGCGGGACGCGGAACTGATTATGGGCGGTATCCGGCGCGCCGGCCAGCAGGGTGGCGGTGGGCAGACTGGGGCCGGGTTCGTCCGGGCGCAGGGGGTGCGGGCCAGCGACCGCGCCGGTGTAGGGCGGGACGTCCGCAGTATCCAGTTCCTGCAATTGGGCGACGTGCGCCAGAATGCTGGAGAGCTGGAGGCGGTAGCGTTCCAGTTCTTCGTCGGTGAGGGTGAGCCGCGCCAGGTTGGCGATGTGTTCGACGTCTTTGCGGGTGAGTGCCATGCGGGGAATTATAAAGGATGTAATCCATATGAAAAGAAGTGAGTATCCAACTGACCAATTCCTGTACTCCTCCGGGGAAGCAATGAAGTGCTCGAAAGGGGGCCCGCAGTAGGGGGGCGTGCCAAACACTAATCTTATCCCCACTAAAAAGGTCTATAATGGAAATATAAATTCGGATAAATCCAATCCGAGTTATTACAAGAAATGGAAAACGAAAAGGCTCAATCACTATTCGCAGATGAAAAGTTCCTTCGATTGCTGGAGGCTGCTCCAGATGCGATGATTTTAGTTGACCACAGCGGGGCGATTGTGCTGGTTAATTCCCAGACGGAAAGCTTGTTCAGTTATAAGCGGCATGAACTCATCGGAAGCAAAGTGGAACTCCTGGTTCCTGAGAGATTCAGGAAGAACCATCCTGTCCATCGGGTTGGCTATATGGAAACAGCCGGGGTCAGGCCCATGGGTATGGGTCTGAATCTATTTGGCTTACGGGCAGATGGCAGCGAGTTTCCGGTCGAAATCAGCCTGAGTCCAATTGATACTGAAGAAGGTCGGTTCATCATTGCGGCCGTACGAGACGTCGCGGCGCGCAGGCAGGCAGAGGAAATGTTCCGTGGCCTGCTGGAATCGGCGCCGGATGCAATGGTCATTGTGGATCGGCTGGGAAAGATCAGGCTCGTAAATTCTCAGACGGAGGCGGTCTTTGGATATTCCCGCGAAGAATTAATTGGCGAACGTCTTGAAAAACTTGTTCCTGAACGATATGGCGAAATTCACCCCAAACACCGAACGAGTTATTTTGAGGAACCACGGGTTCGGCGCATGGGGGGCGGGTTGGAGCTATTCGCAAGGCGAAAAGATGGGTCAGAGTTTCCAGTCGAGATTAGTTTGAGCCCGCTGGAAACAGAAGACGGCATCCTGGTAAATGCGGCTATTCGGGATGTTAGTGAGATGAGAAGAACCGAGGCAATCGCCCGCATGGCGGAAGAACTGAAAAGGTCAAACGCCGAACTCGAACAATTTGCTTATGTTGCATCTCATGATTTGCAGGAACCCCTGCGTGCCGTTGCAGGATCAGTCCAGATGCTGCAACTTCGTTACGAAGATAAGCTGGATGAGCGAGCCAACGAGTTCATTACCCATGCTGTTGAAGGCGCCACCCGGATGCAATCGCTGCTAAATGATCTGCTGACTTACTCCAGGGTCGGAACGCGAGGGCAGACGTTCGCTCCCACAGATTTCAATAAAGTTGTTAAGGCCGTTACGGATGACCTGGCAGTAGCCGTTCGCGAGAACAATGCAGTAATCAGGGCCGCTGAATTGCCTACCCTGCCAGCCGATGAAGTCCAGATGATTCAGCTATTTCAAAATCTGATTGCAAACGCCATCAAATTCAAAGGCGATAATGCCCCGCAGATCCAGGTAGGCGCGGAAGATTGCGGAAGGCACTGGCAATTCTCTATCGAAGATAATGGGATCGGAATTGATGTTCAGTATGCAGATCGGGTCTTTGTGATTTTTCAAAGATTGCACACTCGCAAGGAATACCCGGGAACAGGTATCGGTTTGGCGATATGCAAACGAATTGTGGACCGGCACAACGGAAAAATCTGGTTTGAATCGAATGAGAACAAAGGAACAACATTTTTCTTCACTCTGCCCAAAAGCGAGCAGGTATGACATTGCAGAAATCCCCTCACATATTGCAGGTTGAGGACAGCCAGGCGGATGCATTAATGACCCGCGAAGCGCTACAGGATTCGGATATGTCATGCCGCATTAGTATTGTTGAGGATGGGGTTGAGGCATTGGAGTTCTTGAATCAAAGAGGAAAGTACAAATCCTCCGAGCCACCAGATCTCATTCTCCTCGACCTTAACATGCCGCGAAAGAATGGGCGGGAATTGCTGGCAGAGCTAAAGGCCCACCCGAAATTCCGGTCTATACCTGTTATTGTTCTCACCACATCGCGCGCAGTGGAAGATATTGCCAGTGCCTACGACCTTCACGCCAATTGTTACATCATCAAGCCGGTTGATTTTCTTAGCTACTCCGAAACCATCCGTGCAATTCAAGCATTCTGGCTTTCGATTGTAACTTTGGGGGAGCAATAAGATGGTGACCAAGACACCAATCGCGTTGCTGCTCGTGCAAGACAGCCCCGCAGACGCGCTGTTTTTCAAAGAGGTCTTATCCACAAGTAGGTCTGCGACGTTTGAGATACAGGTTGTTGAACGCTTATCCGATGCAGTGAAGAGGCTGTCAGGTGGCGGCATCAACGTAATATTGCTGGACCTTGGTTTGCCGGACAGTACCGGGCTGGAAACCTTACTAAGCCTGATTAGCCAGTATTCTCACCTTCCGGTCATTGTTCTAACAGGCTTAAGCGATGAGCAGGTGGGTGTTGAGGCCGTTCAGAATGGGGCACAGGATTATCTGGTTAAAGGTCAGGTCGATGAAGCAATCTTGAGCAGGTCGATTCAATACGCGATCGAGCGAAAAAAGACAGAAGAACAATTGCGCCAGAGTGAAAGAAGAATTCGCGAACTCTTAAAAGCCTCAGAAGACAGGTTGCGAAAGACCGTTGCCTTGCGAAATATTGACCGGGCGATCTCCAATAGTATGGATCTGCGTTTTACCCTGGAAATAGTACTCGACCAGGTGCTTAGAGAACTAAATGTCGCCGCGGCAGATATATTGCTGTATGACAATAAAACCCATATTCTCAACTATTTTGTCGGTAAGGGATTTCACACCCCGGCGCTCGTTGAATCGCGGGTACCGTTGGGCCGTGGGCATGCGGGCATGAGTGTACTGGAACGCAAGTCCGTACACGTATCTGGTTTGAGCGATAAGAATACGGAATTGTATGAATTATCTCAATTTCATTTAGAGGGATTTGAGGAATACTTCTGCATGCCTTTAACTTCCAAGGGCCGA
>JANJTX010000123.1 GCA_024710875.1 Anaerolineales bacterium
ATTGCCGGGCTGGGCACCTGTACGATTGCAGTGAGCGTTACTGCTACTACTGAGGACATCTACACCAATACCTCCGGCAATTTGTTCATCGACACCAATGATACCGGCAATAACGCCGAAGACATTCTTTCGGTAACATCCAAGCCGCCCGCGCCTTCATCTTGCGCTACCCCGGTAGTACTTGCCACATGGACGATGCCAGTTGCCGGGCAGGGCAGCGATGGCCCACCGCCGTCCTATACGACTAAACCGCCTTCAGATGTGGCTTTTGCTACTGCCAGTTCCGGCCTGACCGGTTCCGGGTCGGAGTCGATTGTCACAGGCGGCGTGACTACCAATGCCTGGCAGATTACGGATGTCTTCACAGACACTGCCACCGCTCCCGGTTTTGGGGCGCCTTACTTCCAGTTCGCGGTGGATAGCTCCAATTATGGTGGCATTCGCATTACGCTTGAAACCAACCAGCTCACGAACTCGGCGTGGGGGGCGAACAACAATAACAACATCTTCATCTATTCCAGCACGGATAACGTAACATATACTCTGGTCAGTACCACGGATGTTTCAAAAGGTTCCTGGCAACCTGCCATTACCACCAGTGCGGACGCTTCGGGGGTGTCTACAACTTATTTCCGTGTCACTGCCAGCGCCCGTAACCAGGCCACGTCTTCGCTTCTGCTGGACAACATCACTCTTGACGGCTGCCCGCGCCCGGATGTCCCGACGCTCTCCAAATCTTTCTCGCCAACATCGGTGGTTGAAGGCGGGGCAAGCGTGCTGACCTTCACGCTTGGTAACCCCAATTCCAGCGCGTTGACGGGGGTGGGCTTCAGCGACACTCTCCCCGCCGGGCTGGAAGTCAATGACCCGAACGGCCTTAGCAGTTCGTGCTCGGTGGGCAGTCTGACGGGCGGTACGCTTTCTGCAACAGCGGGAGGCTCCAGCATCTCACTTTCCGGCGCCACTCTTTCGGCCAATGCGGTGTGTACCATTCAGGTCAGCGTGCTCGGTGTAGAGCCTGGCAGCCACACCAATGTGAGTGACAGCATCACGTCAACCGAGACCGGGCCGAATACTACCCCGACTGGTTATGGCACATCTACCCTGACGGTTATCTCGCCGCCGGAAATCACAAAGGCTTTTGAAGCCAATGATGTATTTACGGGCGAAGATACGACGCTTACGTTCTCGATTTTCAACCCAAATACAACCACGGCTCTGACTGGCGTGAGCTTTACGGATAGCTTGCCCGCCGGCCTGACGGTCGCGAGCCCCAACGGACTGACCGGCAGTTGCGGCGGCGGCACGATTACCGCCGTTGCGGCTTCCGGCACGGTTAGTCTAAGTGGGGCTACCTTGGCGGCAGGCAGCAGTTGTACTTTTAGCGTGGATGTAACCGGAGTTACGATTGGTGTCAAAAACAATTCGGTGCAGGTGTCATCTACCAATGGTGGCACTGGCAACACCGCTACCGCCAGCGTGCTGGTGCGCGATGTGGCCGCCGAAATCAGCTTCCTGAAGCAGGTCGGCCCCAGCGCAACTGGGCCCTGGTCAACATTCCTTGCTATCGAAACAGGCGGGGATGTCTACTACCGCTTTACGATTGAAAACACCGGCGATGTCACGCTGGAAGATGTGGACATCACCGAAGATGTGGCGATTGTACCGGCGCTGGATGTAAGCACCTGTGCGTGGGAAGACGGCGACGCCAACCCGCTTACTGCACCCTTTGACCTGCCCGCCGCCGATTTGGACGAGGGCCACATTGCCACCTGCGTCCTTGGCCCGGTAGTCGCCGCTTTGGGCGATAACGATAATACCGCCTCTGCCACCGGCGTATACAATGGCGATGATTATTCAGATACCTCTACCGCCACCTATGCCACTACGGGCCTTACCCTGGTTAAGGACGCTTCTCCTGAAACGTATAGCACCGCGGGCGAAACGATTACTTATAGCTATCTTGTAACGAACACCGGGTTTGCGCCGCTGCAAGGACCCGTAACGGTGGACGATGACAAAATTGTCCTGCCGAATGAAGTGGTGTGTCAGGCTGTGAGTCTGGCATTGGTGGGGGTTAACCCGGGCGATGGGGATAACTTCCTTGATCCGGGCGAAAGCGTGACCTGTACTGCCGACTATGAGATTGTGGCGGGCGACCTGACTGCTGGCTCGGTTACGAATATTGCCCAGGCTTCAGTTGGGGGTGTGGATTCCAACCAGGATACCTAAACAGTAAGTGTTCCTGCCACTGCCACACCGACTTCTACTGCCACTTCGACGGATACCGCGACAGCCACGGCGACTGAAACATCCACCGCCACAGCGACTGAAACGGCTACCGCCACGCCAACTGAGACCGCAACAGCGACTCCGACTGAAACGGCAACCGCCACTCCGACTGAAACTGCAACGGCTACGCCAACTGAGACCGCAACAGCGACTCCGACAGAGACTGCCACGGCCACGCCAACGGAAACTGCGACGGCCACACCAACGGAAACTGCGACGGCCACGCCGACGGACACGGCTACCGCCACACCAACGGACACGGCTACCGCCACACCAACGGACACGGCTACGGCCACGCCCACTGAAACTGCGACGGCCACACCGACGGAAACTGCGACGGCCACGCCAACGGATACGGCGACAGCTACGCCGACTGACACAGCGACGGCCACGCCGACCGACACGGCTACCGCGACTCCGACGGAAACGGCTACTGCTACGCCGACAGAAACTGCGACGGCGACGCCGACGGATACGGCCACGGCGACACCGACGGACACGGCAACGGCCACGCCGACTGACACAGCGACGGCTACACCGACAGACACGGCAACGGCCACGCCGACGGACACAGCGACGGCCACGCCGACGGACACGGCTACTGCAACGCCGACGGATACGGCGACCGCCACACCGACGGATACGGCTACTGCAACGCCGACGGATACGGCTACTGCAACGCCGACGGATACGGCGACCGCGACTCCGACCGAGACTGCGACGGCCACACCGACGGATACGGCTACCGCAACGGCGACTGCCACTGAAACTGGCACAGCCACAGCTACGGCGACTTCGACTGAAACAGGCACTGCGACGGCTACGGCCACCGTAACTGCCACCCCGACCAGTACCACTGATCCAGCCCTGGCCTCCATCAGCGGTACGGTTTGGCTGGATGTCAATGGCAGTGGCACCCAGGATGTCGGTGAAAACGGAATTGAAAATGTAACCATCGAACTCTGGACTGACCCAAATGGGGATGGCGATGTGACGCTGGATGGCGTGCTGGTGACCGTAGAAACCACCGACTTGAATGGCAACTTCGGCTTCGCCAACCTGCCGCCCGGCAACTACGTGGTCTTTGTCACCGATTCCAATGGCGAACTGACCGGATTGGGACTCACCACCGGCAATGAACCCCTGCCGGTTACTGTCGCCGCGGGCGAGAATTTCACGGACGCAGACTTCGGCTATGAACCCGGCCCGGTGAGCATTGTCAAATCCCTGCTGCCAGTAGATGAGCTCGCAAATACCATCCCGGATGATGTCGCCATTGGTGAAATCATTACTTATGAAATTCGCGTAACTTTTGGTGCCGGCGCGGAACATGTGGATGCAATGATTACCGACCTGCTCGACTTCGGGCTGGCATTTATGGACTGTAACCCCGCTGATATCAGCGCTGATGCTGGCCTGACCACCGACCTCGCCGGCGGTTTCGCCGACCTCTGCACGCCGCAGTCACCGCCCCTTAACCTCACGGGCAACCCGGCCATTTCAGAATTCCCCACCGGCAGCGTTTTGCCGGAAGAGGCTGGCCGCCAGTTGGTCTGGAATCTGGGCACGGTTGAAAACACGGCGGGTGCAGAACAGACGCTCACCATCATCTATCGCGTAATCGTTCTGGATATTGCCAGCAATGTGCGCGGCGTTACTCTCAACAACGACGCATACTGGGGCAGCGGAGTGGGTAACAGCAGCGCCGCCCCGGTAACCATCGTTGAACCCACGCTGGATATTCGCAAGGATGCCAGCGTAGATGTGGCCGCCCCCGGCGACCTGATCACCTTCCGCCTGACCATCTTCCACACCCCGGCCAGTAATTCGGATGCGTTTGAAACCATCGTCAATGATGCGATTGAACCCGAATTTACCTATGTCGCCGGCTCGCTACGCTATGTCAGCGGGCAGGTCCCCACTCTTCTGAATGATGCCGGCGCGCCGAATCTTCAAATCGTGTGGGATGAATTTTTGGAGAATGGCGTTAACTCGGTCATTGAGTTCGATGTCATCCTGGGTGTCATCCCACCCGGCGGTAGCGCCAGCAATACCGGCTTTGTGGAGTGGACTTCCTTCCCCGGCGACCGTACGGCTCCGCAATCGCCGTGGAACATCTACTCCACCGAACGCTGGTACGACCCGCCCGACCCGGTCAATATCTACGGCGGCATTTCTTCCACCAGCATCATTCAATTCCCCACCGAATTGGCAGCGCAACGCGGCGTGATTTTGCCCGCATCCGGCTTCCCGCCAGACCGGCAGTCCGTTATCTCTCCGCCGCAGGGCATTGAATACACCCAACTCGGTGATCTGTGGCTTGAGATCCCGAGTCTGGGCGTACAGGCTCCGATTGTCGGCGTACCGTTTAGCGGCGCTGGCTGGGCGGTGGACTACTTGTACTCACAGGCCGGCTATCTGGAAGGCAGCGCCTACCCGACCCTGCCCGGTAACTCCGCACTGGCAGGCCACGTTTGGAATGCAGATGGCACCCCCGGCATCTTCCAGCAGCTCAAATCTCTGCAGTACGGCCAGCTGGTGATTCTGCATGCCAATGGCCTGACCTACACCTATGAAATCCGCAGCAACGGCTATGTGCGGCCGGATGACTTCTCCGTCTTGCGCGAGGAAGAATTCGATTGGCTGACCCTCATCACCTGTGAAGCCTTCAATGAAGAGACGGGCGAATATGATTTGCGGGTGGTGGCGCGGGCGGTGCTGATCAGCGTGGGGCCATAACATACGCGGGAAGTTAATCTAGCCGAAATTGAAACGAGCCTGCATTCAAAATATGCAGGCTCGTTTTTTGTGCCAGAGCGCTTGTAGAGCGCCTCAGGCTTTCTTTGTGTGGCTAAACTGCCCGGCATGCTCTTCAATGATTTTTACTATTTTCCCAACCCCATCTTCGGCCTGAACTAACGCCCCCAACTCTGCTGCCCGGCGGCGCAGTATATCAGCTTCGGTTTCTCGCAGCGCTTGCGCCAGGGTCTCAGCCGTCAGTCGCCGGACAGGAATGGGCTGTGGGCCGGCTCCGATGCTGGCCACCTGTCGCCCCCAGAAGGGCTGGTCGGCGATGTGCGGCACCAGAATTGACGGAACCCCGGCATGCAGGCCGGCGGCGGTGGTGCCCGCCCCGCCGTGGTGAACAACTGCCCGGCAGCGTGGAAACAGCCAGTCGTGCGGCGCACCTTCGAGAAAGAGCGTGTTCTGGGGTGGTTGCTCCGGCCGCCAACCGCCCCAGCCGGTCAGTATCACGGCCCGGTCGCCAGTGGCTTGCAGGGCAGCCAGTACCGCCCGACCGGTGCGCTCGGCCGCTCGGTTCACCATGCTGCCAAAGGTGATGCACACTGGCGGCGGCCCAGCCTCCATAAAGTTTGCCAGCGCATCCGGCGGCTGATAGTCCGGTGACTTCAGAAAAAGGTAACCCGGCAGGTGGATATGGGGCTGGTTCCAATCGGCCGGGCGGGGCAAAGCCTGTGGACTGATGGCGAAAATCAGCGGGCTGACCGGCCAGCCATCGCGCCCGGCAAACGCCCAGTACAGCCGGGCGGGGAAGTCCGCCGCGGCGCGCCGTCGTAGTTGGAGATAGCTCAGATTGCCGCCGTGCCAGAACACCTGGGCAGACACCCGGTGGCTCCATCTATTGAGCCAACCCACGCCTGTATCTGGTAGGCCGATGGCCGGGAAGGCTGCCGTTGGCGCAAACATGGGGAATAATTGCAGTGACACATCCGGAATGCTGAGTTCGCGCCCCAGACTGTGGCCGCCGGTGGTAAAGGCAAAACTGTGTACCAGCAGATCGGCGCCCTGCAACGCCGCCCGCACGCCGCGGATGACCTGCGGGGCGATGCCCATCACATGCGTTTGCATCGCCCGTACCTGGCGCACAAAACTCGTGCCGGCATCGTTGAACAGGCGGCTCAACTCATCCGGGTCGCCTGCCAGCGGCGCGCAGGTTATGCCATAGCTTTCAATGAAGGCCGCGAATCGTTGCGGGGCGGCCAGCGTAACCCGGTGGCCGGCGCGCTGCAGGCCGACCGCCAGTGCCAGAAACGGCTGCACGTCGCCGCGTGAACCGTAGGTGAGCAGGGTGATGTTCATCGTATACTCCGCAGACCAGATTGCGCTTTGTCGGCGCGCAACATCTCTGAATGATACCCAATCTGGCCCTGCCCTGCCGGAAATTCGACAGTATGTTTTCACACCCGCAACAGGTACAATTCTTACATGACCCAACCATTTCAATTCACTCTCGAAGCGACGGACGGCATGGCGCGGGCTGGTCGCCTGGCTACCCCGCATGGCGTGCTGGAAACGCCGGTATTTGCGCCGGTGGGTACGGCCGCCACGGTTAAGGCGGTGACGCCCGCCCAACTGGCCGAGCTGGGGGCCACGCTGGTGCTCTCGAACACTTACCATCTCTACCTGCGCCCCGGCGATGAGCTGGTAAAAGAGATGGGGGGCCTGCATCAGTTTATGCAGTGGCCTAACCCGATGCTGACCGATTCGGGCGGGTTTCAGGTTTTTTCGCTGGGCGATACCCGTACGATTGATGACGATGGCGTGACTTTCAAGAGCCACATAGACGGCTCAACCCACCGCTTTACCCCCGAACGCAGCATCCAGATTCAGGAGAACCTCGGCGCAGACATCATCATGGCCTTTGATGAGTGCCCGCCACCGTATGAGCGCGAGTACATGGAAGTCTCGCTGGCGCGCACACATGCCTGGCTGGCGCGTTGTGTGGCCGCCCAAACTCGGGCCGACCAGGCTTTGTTTGGGATTGTGCAGGGCGGGGTGTTCCCGGATTTGCGCGCCCAATCGGCGGAGCATGTGGCCGGGCTGAACCTGCCGGGCAATGCCATTGGCGGCCTTTCGGTGGGCGAGAAGAAGGAAGAGATGAATGCCATGCTGGAAGTGGTGACGCCAATACTGCCGGCCGACAAACCCCGCTACCTGATGGGCGTGGGCACTGTGCCCGACCTGCTGAACGGCGTGGCGCGCGGGGTGGACATCTTCGATTGTGTGCTACCGACCCGGATGGGGCGCAACCACGCCGCCCTGCTGCGGAACGGCGGCCGCCTGAACCTCAAGAACGCCCCGTTTGCCCGCGACGAGCAGCCGATTGACGCCGCCTGCGAGTGCTACACCTGCCAGACCTTCACGCGGGCCTACTTGCGACATTTGATTGTGGCGGGTGAGATGCTCTCAGCCACTCTGCTATCGATTCATAATTTGCACACGCTGGTACAGTTGGCGAAGGACATGCGGGTTGCCATTCTGGCCGGACAGTTTGAAGCCTTTTGCCGGTCGGTAGTGCCAGACTGGTCTTAAATAGGAGCCGCCCCGCTGGAAGCTTTCAGCGGGGCGGCTCGTGTGGAGCGCCGTCCTTCGGTAATTTGTGTTTGCTAGCAGGTTCCGCTGCCGGTGACTGTGCTTCCACCGGGAACCGGCAGCGTGCTTGGTCCGGTGGTGTGCCAACCCTCTGAATCAGTAACCGTCTGATAGGCGACACCGGCGTTGAAAGTGCAAAAGTGCGATACTGTCGCGCTTGCACTGGTTGAAGTATGACAGGTGCTGCACTGGGACCAGGGGGACAAATCCAGCGCAACGAGAATCTCAAAAAACACGTTCTGGATGGTTGGCCCGAGCAAAGCCAGAACTACGATAACCACGATGGCGACAAGCACCAAAATGAGAGCGTATTCAACCAGCCCCTGGCCTTTCTCCTGCTTTGAAATGCTTTTCATGATGTCACTTCTCCGGGTGAAAGGGGTTGTTCCGCGCCTAAGGATTGCAGGGCTTTGAGCATTGCCGGGCGGGGGGCGGCTTTGCTCAAGACATAACTGGCGCCGTGTTCACGGGCGGCTTCGGCCTGCCAGGCCAGTTCTTCCGTCAGCAGGGCGGCGATGCGGGTGTTCGGGCAGCTGTGGCGCAGGGTGCTGATGGCTTCCAGTTCAGCCAGCCCGGGGTAACCGACCGCAATCAGGACGACATCCGGCTGCAGGGCCGGGATGGCCTTGACGGCGGCGCGGGTCTGGCTGAATTCGCCCAGCAAATTCAGGTGGGCATCCGCCTCAATGGTTTCGCTCAATGATTTGCGAAACAAGGTTTGGGCTTCCACCAGTACCAGCGTCACCAGTTTGTGTGTCATAGCCCAATGATAAAGAAACACCCTGTGGAGCGCATCCGCAGGGTGTTGAATTGTTGTGGAAGATTTGTTTAAGCGGGGTTAAACAGCCTGTTTCAATCCTGGCGGTATTGGCGGGCAGCAAAGGCGACCGCCTGGGTGCGGCTTTCCAGCCCGAGCCGTTGCAGCAGGTGGTGGATATGCGAGCGTACGGTGGCGGTTTCGATGTGCAGCGTGGCGGCGATCTCTTCGTCGCTGCGGCCTTCGGCCAGCAGTGAAAGGATTTCGTGCTGTCGGGCAGTGAGGGTGATTTCCGGGCTGCTGGTCTGGCCTGTGGGCTTCTGCTTGCGCAGCCCGGCGAAGAGCTTCAGGGCGATGCCGTTGGGCAGGTAGGGCAGGCCATCCGCCACGGTGCGAATGGCTTCCAGCAGGTGCGCCCGGGCGGCGGTCTTGGGGTAATAGCCCAGCGCCCCGGCCTGGATGGCGGCCAGGATTTTATCTTCATCTTCGAGGCTGGAAATGACCAGAATGCGGCTGCCCGGGTTGGCGCGGAACAATTGCTCGATGGCTTTCAGGCCGCCCATGCCGGGCATCAGCAGGTCAATCAGGATCACATCTGGTTGCAAGGATTCCAATAACTTGAATCCTTCTTCGGCGGAGGCGGCCTCGCCAATCACTTCCAGGTCGTCCTCGCCCAGAGTCGCCATTTGCAGGGCTTCGCGCATCATCGGGTGGTCATCGATAATCAGCAGCTGGGTTTTAGGCATCGGTGTGCTCCAAAGGAATCGTCAGGCTGAAGCTGGTGCCCGAGCCGGGGGCGGACTTGACTTCCAATTTGCCGTTGACCAACGCCGCCCGTTCGGCGGCCCCGCTCAAGCCCAGCCCGCCGCCGGGCAGGTGGGCGGGGTTAAACCCGATGCCGTCATCGCGCACTTCCAGCCAGACTCTCTGCCTATCATGCGCTAATGTAACAAGTACCTGGCGCGCCTGGGCGTGTTTCAGGGCATTGTTCAGGCCCTCGGTGGCAGCCCAGTACAACGTGTCGCGGATTTCCGGGGCGCATTCGTTCAACGGTCCACTGGCGGTCAGGCGGGTGCGCAGGCCGGCGCGGCGTTCCACGCTGTCCAGCCGGGCTTGCAGGGCGCGCGGCAGGTCGCCGGCGGCTTCTTCCAGCGGGGACCGGCTTTCAAACAGCATCAGCCGGGTCTCTTTGATGGCCTGTCGCGCGGTTTCCTGGAGCTGGCTGGTCAGGCGCAGGGCGTCTGGCGTTTGGCCCTTCTCAATCAGGCCGGACAGCGTTTCGGCAATCAGCAGCAGGCTGTGCAAAGACTGGCTGACCGAATCATGCAGGTCGCGCCCCATGCGCTGGCGTTCTTCGATCTGGGCGATTTCGCGCTGCTGCTGGATGACCTGATCTTGCGAGTCGCGCAACTCCTGGCTGGTGCGCGCCAGTTCATCCACGCGCTCGTGCAGCAAAGTGTAGATACGCGCATTCTCCAGCGCCAGCCCGACTGACTTTGCCAGTTGAACGCCAATATTAATGTCTTCCTGCGTGAACAGGTCGCCTTGTTTGAGGCGCAGAAAGTTCAGCGCTCCCACCACTTCCTGCTGGTACAGAATGGGCACAATCAGGATCGCCCGAATCGGGTAGCCCTCGAATAGAGTGCGCCGTTGCGCCCAGGCGGAATAATCCTCCAGCGTTACCGGGGCACGGCTGTCAATCGCCTGCCAGGTCAGGAAGCCGCCCTCGCCGCGGGCCATGCGGTCGCCAACTTCCAGCGGCTGGCCGGGCGTGGCGGCGTAGGTGACGATCATATCCGGGCCGTCCAGCAGGTCCACGCTCACGCTCGGCGAACGCAGTAGCGGCCCCATGTTCGCCAACAGGGTGTCCAGTACCGCTTGCAGGTCGCGCCGGTGGATGAGATCCAGCGTGATGTCGTGCAGTGAATCCAGCGCGGGTGGACGCGACGCGGATTCATTCATTGGAAGGCTTGATGTCCCGCACGTTGAGTTGCAGCATCTGGCGGCCATTGAACTCGTTCATTTCAAAATTGTAGAGCAAATCCACCCGTTTTGGCAATTGCCCGGCCCAATGCCCCTGCCGAAAGGCGATGGCGTCCATTACCGCCCAGCCATCCGATACGGCCAGTTTCAGGTGGGCGCCTTCCTGCCCCATCGCCCGCCAGCTTTTCACTTCCAGATTGCGGCTGACAAAGGCCGGCTGGCGGTTGCCGTAGCCGGTGGGCTGCAGGTTCTCCAGGGCGTGCAGCAGGCTGGCCTGCAAATCCACCAGCGGCACTTCGGCGTCGGCATGCAGCAAGGGGCGCAGGTCCTGCCCCGCCAGTTGGCGGGCTGCCATCGCTTCCAATCGCCGCACCAGTTCGGGGTAACGCTCGGTGAGAATGGTAAAGCCGGCCGCGGCGGCATGCCCGCCATGGTGGTCGATCAGGTCAGCGCATGCATCCAGCGCTTCGGTGATGTGAAACTCCGGGATGCTGCGGCAGGAAGCCCGGGTAAATTCGCCATCCACGCCGGAGACAATCGCCGGGCGATAGTGGGTGTCCATCAGTCGTGAGGCCGCCAGCCCGACGACGCCCAGGTTAAAGTCCGGGTCATGGGCAAACAGCAGCAGTTTCTCCGGATCGCCGGCGCCGGCCAGTTCATCGGCCCGGGTTTGAATCTGGCGCGTGATTTCCTGACGCTCACGGTTGCGGTTGTCCAGTGCCTGGGCCAGCATGCCGGCGCGTTGCGGGTCGCGACAGGCCAGCAGGTCAAAGGCCTCCTGGGCCTCCGCCAGCCGTCCGGCGGCGTTGAGGCGCGGCCCCAGCCCAAAGCCGATGTGACCGGCATTGACCGTGGCGGGCGGGATGCCCGCCACCCCCAGCAGGGAGACAACGCCCTGCCGCTGGGCCGCCCGGATGCGCGCCAGCCCGTGCCGCACCAGCGGGCGGTTCTCGCCGGTCAGCGGCACCAGGTCGGCCACCGTGCCTATCGCCACCAAGTCCAGCAGGTCATCCGGGTTTAGGGCGTCAGAGTCCGCCAGCAGGGCGCAGGCCAGCTTCCAGGCCACGCCCACCCCCGCCAGGAGTTTCTCCGGGTAGGGGTCGCCCTCGCGCTTGGGGTTGATGACCGCCAGCGCTGGCGGCAGTTCCGGCCCGGGTGAATGGTGGTCGGTGATAATCAGGTCCAATCCGATCGAGTGGGCGTGGGCGGCCTCGGCCACGGAGCGGATGCCGCAGTCTACGGAAATGACCAACCCCGTGCCCTCGGCCTGCAATTGGGTCAGGGCCTCGGGGTTCAGACCGTAGCCTTCTTCAAACCGATTGGGGATGTAGTTCGCCACGTTGGCCCCCAGCGCCTGCAAGGTCTCCATCAGCAAGACCGAAGCGGTCACGCCGTCCACATCGTAGTCGCCGTAAATCACAATGCGTTCGTTGCCCGCCAGGCCGGTCTGGATGCGCGCCACGGCCTTGTCCATATCCAGGAGCAGATAAGGGGCGTGGCGCGGCAGGGGCGCGGCCAGAAATTCTTCGGCGGCAGTGGCGGTGGCGATGCCGCGGTTGAACAGCGCCTGGCGCAGGGCTGCGGGGTAGGTTTTCAATTCGTCATC
Organism: Anaerolineales bacterium; assembly: GCA_024710875.1. Classification (GTDB taxonomy): domain Bacteria; phylum Chloroflexota; class Anaerolineae; order Anaerolineales; family UBA11579; genus SCUK01. The sequence goes on from JANJTX010000123.1 coordinate 12,033, forward strand.
GGCGGCGGGGGTGATGGGAGCCGCGATTTGCCAGCGTTTTTGGATGGGAGTCATACCGCCTATTTAACCATAACTGCCTGCCCACCGGCGAATCCCGCATAACTCCGGTGCGCATTGACGCGCCCCCCGAATCCGGCTACACTCATCGGCACGATGAATCCCCGTTTGCATTCCTGGCTGGACAGCACCCGGCAGCAGGTGCGCGGCTTGTTGCGCTGGCTGGCGCCCGGTCTGGGCGTGAAGCGCTGGCTATTTCTGCTCCTGATCGGTATCACCCTGATTGCGGTAGGTCTGGCGATTGCCGTGCTGGATGTCTACCGCACTACGCCTGAAACCTGGTGGCTGCCGGTGCTTTCGACGCTCTCGCTGCGCTTTCTGCCGCGCCTGTTGCGGGCGATTATCTTTGGCGGGTTGGGGGTGGGAATGATTGGCTTCGGCCTGTGGGGCCTCAATCGCTCGATTCTGGCTCCGTTCATCCGCCCCGGCCGACCGGTGGTGGATGCCATCGCCCGCCACCGCCGCCGTGAGCGCGGCCCGCGGATTGTGGTGATTGGGGGCGGTCACGGCTTGAGCACCCTGCTGCGCGGTCTCAAGCAATTCACCGCCAACCTGACTGCCATTGTGACCGTGGCGGATGATGGCGGCTCTTCCGGCCGCCTGCGCGACAGCATGGGGGTGCTGCCCCCCGGCGATATCCGTAACTGCCTGGCTGCCCTTTCGGACGATGAAGACCTCATTACCCAACTTTTCCAGTACCGCTTTGGTAGTGACGGCGGGACTTTTGACGGCCATTCGTTTGGCAACCTGTTTATTACCGCGCTGACTGAGCTGACCGGCAGTTTTGAAGAAGCAGTCGCTGAAAGCGGGCGGGTGATGGGCGTATCCGGCCAGGTGCTGCCCTCGACGCTTAATGATGTGCAACTGGTGGCGGATAAAACCCTGCCGATGGTCGCTGGCGACGTGCGCGTGCATGGCGAGAGCCGCATCCCCACCGTACAGGGCAAGGTGCGCCGGGTGTGGCTGGAGCCCAATAACCCGCCCGGTTTCCCTTCGGCGGTGCGGGCGATTTTGCAGGCCGATATGATTGTGATTGGCCCGGGCAGCCTGTACACCAGCATCCTGCCCAATCTGCTGGTGCCGGACATTGCCGCCGCCTTGCGCTCGACCCCGGCGTTTCGCGTCTTCGTGTGCAATGTGACCACTCAACCTGGCGAGACGGATGGCTATTCCTGCGCTGAACATGTCCGTGCGCTCTTCACCCATGCCGGCGAAGACCTTTTTGACCTGGTGGTGGCCAACGATTGCATCGCTGGCGAACTGCCCTCCGACCTGCAATGGGTGCGTCCCAGTGCGGACCTAGACCAACTCGCTCCGGTGTACGCGACGGATGTCGCCGCGGCTGACCAGCCTGGCAAGCACGATTCTGCCAAGCTTTCGCAGGCGCTAATTGATCTGCTTCAGGCACGTACCGGCCCGCTGTTGGATGCCCCGGCGCGTGACAACTGACCCTGCCACAAGGCGGCACTTGCCGTTATACTTAGCCTGTTAGAAGTTCGGGGGCTTCGCAGGTAGGGCATCTCCCGGCGCGCGTCCTGCGCCGCCGGTTTGAAAACATGAAATCGGTTGGACCTTATATGGAGGCATGTGTATGACTACCAAAATAGGCATTAATGGCTTTGGGCGGATTGGCCGGCAGGTTTTGAAGGCCATCATGGAATTGCATGGCAAAGACCTGGAAGTGGTTGCTATCAACGATTTGTTTGATGCCGAAACCAACGCCCACCTGTTCCAGTTTGACACCAATTATGGCGTATTCAATGGCGACGTCGCCGTCAAGGATGGCAACCTCGTCATCAATGGCAAGACCGTGCGCGCTTTTTCCGAGAAGGACCCCGGCAACCTGCCCTGGAAAGACCTCGGCGTGGAGATCGTGGTCGAATCTACTGGCGTCTTTACCGACACCAGCAAAGAGATTGGCCCGCAGACCCACATCAACAAGGGCGGCGCCAAGAAGGTCATCATTTCGGCGCCGGCCAAGGGCGAAGACCTGACCCTGGTGCTGGGCGTGAATGGCGATCAGTACGACCCGGCCAAGCACAATATCGTCTCGAATGCTTCCTGCACTACCAACTGTCTGGCGCCAGCCGTAAAGGTGCTGGTGGATAACTGGGGCATCCAGAAAGGCACGATGACCACCGTGCACTCCTACACCAACGACCAGCGCATCCTCGACCTGGCCCACAAGGACCCCCGCCGGGCACGCGCTGCCGCGCTTAACATCATCCCCACCACCACCGGGGCCGCCAAGGCGGTGGGCAAGGTGCTGCCCGAAGTGGCCGGCAAGCTGGATGGCTACTCCCTGCGCGTCCCGACCCCGACCGTCTCGGTCAGCGATATCGTCATCCTGACCGCAAAGGACACCACGGTGGATGACATCAAAGCCGCCTACCGTGCCGCCGCCAGCGGCCCGATGAAGGGCATCCTGGGGGTGGAAGATCGGCCACTGGTCTCGATGGACTTCAAGGGCGACCCGCGTTCTTCAATTATCGATATGGCGCTCATCTCCGTAACGGGTGGCAATCTGGTCAAGGTTGTGGCCTGGTATGACAATGAATGGGGCTACTCCTGCCGCACCGCCGACCTGGCGGCCATGATGGCAACATCACTCTAAAACCGTCACCTTGCGGGCGCGCCGGGCAGCGAGGAGAGCGCGTCCGCCATCGGCGCGGCGGGCGTCTGCGGCGTGAGCTGCAGCAGGGCCGAGC
>JANJTX010000132.1 GCA_024710875.1 Anaerolineales bacterium
CAAGGGCCGAATCCTGGGAGCGCTGGAAGTCTTTAACCGGGACGCAATGAACGTTACAGATGAATGGTCAAATTACTTTGAGACTCTGGCGGGGCAGGCGGCAATTGCCATTGAAAACATCACCCTGTTTGATGAACTGCAAAGAGCGAACGAGGACCTAATCGTTGGCTACAATGACACTATTGAGGGCTGGTCAAAGGCACTGGACTTGCGGGATAAAGAGACCGAAGGGCATACCCAGCGGGTGACAAAACTAACCCTTGCGCTTGCCCGGCGAATGGCAGTCCCCGAGGAAAACCTTGTTCATATGCGAAGGGGCGCCCTGCTTCATGATATTGGAAAAATGGGTATACCTGATTCTATCTTGTTGAAACCGGGTCCGCTCACAGACGAAGAATGGGCGCTGATGAAGAAACATCCGGAATACGCGCGCGACATGCTTGAACCGATTGCATATTTACGACCGGCCTTGGAAATCCCAATTTTCCATCATGAAAAATGGGATGGGAGTGGCTATCCAGCAGGTTTATCTGGAACCGGGATACCACTTTCGGCTCGTATCTTTGCGATTGTTGATGTTTACGATGCCTTAACGAGTGAACGTCCGTATAGAAAGGCATGGACAAAGAGTGATGCATTGGATCATATTCGAGGGGAATCCGGAAAACACTTTGACCCCCAAATTGTAGAGGTCTTCCTCAGTTTTGAACTGCCTGATAATCCGGCTTTGCTGGACTGACACAATACGTTCACCCGCTTAATCGGTCTGATTCAGGGGGAAAGAAGTAATTGGTAATTCGTAATCTGTAACGACGCCTCCCAGCCCCCCGTGTGTACCTGTGTACCCGTCGCCCACCCTACTTGCTAATTACTAATTACCGCCATCTACTGGTTAAAGCGCGCAAGCGGATGTACAATCTTTGTAGCCCGCGTGGAGGTGGAGCATGCAATTATTAAAAGACCGGATTCGGAAGGACGGCAAAAACCTGGGGGGCGGTATTCTGAAAGTGGATGGCTTTATCAACCACCAGGTAGACCCGGCGCTGATGGATGCCTGCGGGGCGGAGTTCGCCCGGTTGTTTGCCAAAGTGGGCGCCACCAAGGTGCTGACCGCTGAAATCAGCGGGATTGCGCCGGCGGTCTTTGCCGCCCGGCACATGAATCTGCCGGTGGTGTATGCCCGCAAATCCAAACCGATTACGATGCCGGACCAGGTGTTTCTGACGCTGGCGCCCTCGCACACCAAAGGCCGCGAGGTGGAGTTGATTGTCTCGCCGGAGTACCTGGCGGGCGGCGAGAAGGTGCTGATTATCGATGACTTTCTGGCGAGCGGGGCGACCATTCAGGGGCTGGTGCGGCTGGCGCAGACCGCCGGGGCCAGCATTGTGGGCATTGGGGCGCTGGTGGAGAAATCGTTTGAGGGCGGGCGCGAGTTGCTCTCGGTGTTGAATGTACCCATCCATGCGCTGGTGAGCATCGCCAGCATGGAGGGCGACAAGATTGAATTCGAGTGAGAGACATTCCATTAACCTACCATGCCTGACACACTCATCATCCTTGATTTTGGCTCGCAGTTCTCGCAATTGATTGCGCGGCGGCTGCGCGAAGCGAATATTTACTGCGAACTGTATGCCTTTGACGCGCCGGCGACCGAGGTGCTGGCGCACGACCCGCAAGGCTACATCCTCTCCGGTGGGCCGAACAGCGTGTATGACCCCGGCGCGCCGCAGGTTCCGGCCTATGTGCTGGAAAGCGGCCGCCCGGTGCTGGGCATTTGCTACGGCATGCAGGCCCTCACGCATGCCCTCGGCGGGCGGGTGGCCTCCTCCAGCCAGCGCGAGTACGGCTCGGCGGAACTGGAAACCACGGCCGAGAATCCGCTGTTGCCGCCCGGCCAGCAGACCGTGTGGATGAGCCACGGCGACCGGATTGAAGCGCCGCCGCCCGGTTTTGTGCCGCTGGCCGCCAGCGGCAACTCGCCAGTGGCGGCGATGGGCGACCTGGGGGCCAAACGCTTCGGGGTGCAGTTTCACCCGGAGGTACGCCACACGCCGGGCGGGCTGGAGATTTTGCGCCGTTTCGCGGTGGAGATTTGCGGCGTGGCGGCGGACTGGACGGCTGATTCGGTGATTGAACAGGCGGTCGAACGCATTCGGGCGCAGGTGGGCGACCAGCGGGTGCTTTCGGCGGTGAGTGGCGGGGTGGATAGCAGCGTGGCGACCGCCCTGGTGCAACGGGCGATTGGCGACCAACTGGTGGCAGTGTTTGTGGACCACGGCCTGCTGCGCCACAACGAAGCGCGCCAGGTGACGGCGGCCCTGCAGGAGGGCCTGGGGGTCGAACTGGTGGTGGATGATGCCGCGGCGGATTTCTTCGGGCATCTAAAAGGCGTGACCGACCCGGAAGAAAAGCGGCGCATCATCGGCGAGCGCTTTATTCGCCATTTTGAACAGCAGGCGCTGGCGCTGGGCCAGCCGCCGTTTTTGGTGCAGGGCACGATTTACCCGGACGTGGTGGAATCGCGCGCCCCGGAACGCCAGCACGCCCAGCGCATCAAGACCCATCACAATGTGGGCGGCCTGCCGGAGGATATGCAGTTTGAACTGGTCGAGCCGCTGCGTTATTTGTTCAAGGATGAAGTGCGGCGGGTGGGTGAGGCGCTCGGCCTGCCGCCGGAACTGGTGTGGCGGCAACCCTTCCCCGGGCCGGGGCTGGCGGTGCGTTGCCTGGGCGAGGTGACGCCGGAGCGCATTGCCCGTTTGCAGGCCGCGGATGCGATATTGACGGCTGAACTGGCGGCGGCCGGGCTGCTGCGGCTGGACGACGAAGGCGGCGGCACGAGCCAGGCGTTTGTGGTGTTGCTGCCGGTGAAAAGCGTGGGGGTGATGGGCGATGGCCGCACGTATCAGGAAGTAGCGGCCATCCGGGCGGTGACGACCGAAGATTTCATGACCGCCGACTGGGCGCGCCTGCCGTATGACCTGCTGGCGAAAATCGCAAACCGCATCGTTAATGAGGTGTCAGGAATTAATCGGGTGGTGTATGATATTACGAGCAAGCCCCCCGCCACGATTGAGTGGGAATAACTCAACCAAACATACGAGGAGGAAATGATGGACATTGGTTACCTGATTGACAAATCCGCTCGGATTACATGGAAGTATAAGTTTCTCTGGCTGTTCGGCATTCTCGCATCCTGTACGGGCAGTTTTAATGTCCCCAGCGCCCCGTACTCTGGATTTGAAGGGTATATTGATCCCAATAATCCGGAAGCGATTCCGCCTGCGTTACAACAATATTTAGGATGGCTTGAAAATACAGACCCTGAACAGATGACGGCAATATTTTTCGGGCTAATGTGTTTGGGCTTTATCCTGCAATTCGTGTTCCTGTTTATCCGCTCGGCTGGCCACGCGGGCTTAATCCAGGGGATATATCAAGCCGAGATGGATGTGGTTACCCAGTCCTTTGGCTCGGTATTTCAAACCTCGAAAGGATTTACTACTCGCATCGCCGGTTTGAGTTTGGTCGTGTTTCTGGCAGCGTGTGTGGTCTTTTTCGTGGGCTTCTGCTCATTCATTGCCGTAGTGGGATCTTTTGGGGGAGCAAAAGCTGGAAGCGGAATGGAGCCAGGGCTAATCATGTTGGTAATATGTCTGATGTGCGTGATATACCTTTTTGCCGGCTTGTTGACGATGATTCTTACTCAAGCGCAGGCGGCGATCGTGATTGAAAATGTGGGTATCAGCGAAGGCTGGCGGCGAGGTTCGCAGGTCTTCAAGAGCAATCTGGGAGCGTATCTCCTGTTGGGGTTTGCATTGGTGGTTGCCGGGCTTGTAATCACTGTTGTCATTGGGGGGATCTTTGTTGGAATATCCATGGCGGCTCTTGGCAGTCCCTCCACACCCAGCATCAACCCATTTACGATTTGGCAGGATGAAACTCTTTACAAAATGCTCGGCTACTCCCTGATCCTTTGGCCGTTCATCCTCTTGTTTCAAGGGATTGTAATGACCTATATCCGTTCCCTCTGGACGCTGGCCTATATCCGCAATCGGCCGCAGGATGGTGAGGTTATTCCGGAGCCCGGGCCTGAACTATTGCCAGAGTCTGCCTAGGCTAAAGGCCAGTCAAACGACCCATGAGGGGGCGAGACCAAATCAGTCTCGCTCTCTTTTTTGCAACAATGCCGCCCGAAAAAGCGTATAGAAATTGTTGAATTACAAAGGAGACGACCATGGATTTTGGAAAAGTACTTACCCGCGCCGGTGAAATCATCTGGAAGCACAAGGTGCTGTGGATTTTTGGCATCCTGACCGGGTGCGGCGCGCAGAGCAGCAGCTTTAATTTCAATACCGGCAGCGGCAATTATGGTGGCCCATCCGGCGGGCAGCCGATAGACCCCAACATGCCGTTCGTGTTGCCGCCCGAATTTGAGCGGACATTCAGCAACCCGGATAGCCAGGTCGCCCTGCTGATTATTCTGGGCGTGTTCTGTTTCATCCTGCTGCTCGGCCTGCTGTTTTTTGTGCTGGGTGTCTATGGCCGCCTGGGGATGATTGAAGGCACACGCCGCGCCGAAAGTGGCGACGAAATCACCTTCAACAGCATTCACACGGCCCTGATGCCGAACCTGGGCCGGGCGCTGGGGCTCAACCTCATCATCGGGCTGGCGTTTCTGGCGGTCGGGATTGTGTTTGCCATCATCGCGGTTTTTGGCACCGCCTTTACTTTTGGGCTGGGGCTGATTTGCCTGATCCCGCTGGCGTGTTTGCTGGTGCCGGCCATGTGGTTCCTCTCGGTGATTATTGAGCAGGCCAATGTGGCCCTGGTGCTGGAAGAACTGCCGATTGCGGATGCCCTGCGGCGCGGTTGGGAAATCACGCGCGCCAACCTGGGCGAGTCGATTGGCATGGGCCTGATCCTGATTATCGGCGGGGCGGTGGTCGGCTTCATCGTCAGCATTCCGATGTTGTTCGTGCTGGCGCCGATGATGATGGGCATGATGGGCTTTGCCAGCGGTTCGGATGCGGCCGGTTGGGGCGGGATTGGAATTGCGCTGCTGTGCATCGTGGCCTATATGCCGGTGCTGCTGCTGGTGAATGGCATCGTGCAGGGCTACATCAAGTCGGCCTGGACGCTGACGTTTGTGGCGCTGCGCGACAAAGCCGCCCTGCTGCCGCCGGAACCGCCGGTGAGCGAACTGCCCGCGGCGTAAGTAAACCGGACAACTCTCTATTACAATACACAGGCGCGGCCTTGCTGGCAGCGCCTGTGTGCTTTTAGTGGAGGATGCTATGCCCGGTTTGCTTGAAAGCCCCGCCGTTTCGCGAATCCGCCGTAACCACGGTCTGGAACATGCCACCATCCATGTGCTGACCCAACGCTTCCCCGGCCGGTCCTTTGCGGGCTATTCGGACGCCGGCGGCTTCTGGCTGCTGGGCGATGTGGATACCGAAGCCGTGGCCGAGGCGGCGCTGGCGGCGCTGGCGCGGCTGCGGAATGGCGAGCGCGAACTGGCGATCCACGCCGGGTGCGGCACCAACTACGCCACCGCCGGGCTGGCGGCGGGGCTGGCGGCCGGGCTGGCCTTTTACGGGGCGCGCCGCAAACGCGACTGGCTGGAACGTCTGCCGCTGGCGGGCGTGTTCGCCACCGTGGCGTTGATACTGGCGCAGCCGCTGGGCTTC
>JANJTX010000013.1 GCA_024710875.1 Anaerolineales bacterium
CTCCCTGCTCGCGGCATTGCTAAGCAAGTTGGAGTTGTTTTCCAGCAAACCGTTCTGAAGGAACGGTGTTGAGCTAGATTCCGGAGTTGGCTTCACCAACTCTTTTGCTCGGAATGACAATATCTTGGGTATCGATGAAAGCAATGAAATGTCGCCAGCAAGTAATGTTGAACGCCAACGAAACTGATTTCTTTCTCTGTGTCTCCGTGTCTCTGTGGTTAAATCATTTCCAACCCTACTCCGTACGCATCCCCACCTTGCGCGCCGGCACGCCCGCCCAGATTTCGCCATCCGGCAGGTCCTCCAGCAGCACCGCATTCGCCCCCAGCACCGCCCCGCGCCCCACCCGCAGCACCCCGGCCTTGCACAACACTTTGCTGCCCGGCGAGAGAATCGCCCCGTCTTCTATCTGGATGCCTTCAAAGGCCGATTGCTCAATAGGGATATGAATATCCGCCCGGCCAAGAGTGACGCCCGGATAGATTTTGACATCCGCGCCGATGCGGGTACGCGGGTGGATGACCACCCCAAAGCCGCCATGCACGAGGGTGAACCCGGGGCCGATTTCCACGCTGTGCGGGATTTCGCTGCCCAGCAATTTGAGGGCATAGTAGGCCAGCCGCCCCACCAGCGGCCAGCGACGGGCATACACAAGGCGGGTATAGAAGTCCATGCTACAGGCCCAGGGCGCGTTTGAGGCTGGCGGCGGCACGCTCGGCGGTGTGGCCATCCCAGCGGTCGGGGCGGCGGCCGTGCGGCCACTCGCCCGCGAGCACGGCGGCCACACTCTGGCCGAGGTCTTCCGGGCGCACCAGGCGGTTGGTGCCTTCGGTGAGGGTAATGGGCCGTTCGGTGTTTTCGCGCACCGTCAGGCAAGGGATATCCAGGTAGGTGGTTTCTTCCTGAATGCCGCCCGAGTCGGTGATGACGAGGCGGGCGCGCTGCACCAGACTCATAAATGGGATGTAAGCCAGCGGCTCGGTGAGGTACAGGCCGGGTGTGCCTTCCAGCGTATCCAGCAGGCCGCTGCCGGCCAGCCGCTGGCGCGTGCGGGGGTGGATGGGGAACACCAGCGGCAGGTCAGCGGAGATGGCCGTGAGGGCGCTGGCAAGGGTACGCAGGCGGGTTTCATCATCCACATTGGAAGGGCGGTGCAGGGTGACCACGCCGTAACTGGCGGGCGGCAGGCCGAAGGCATCCGGCCCGGGGGCGGCTTCAATGCGGGTGCGCAGCAATTCATACGAGTCGAGCATGATGTTACCAATCCGCTCGATTTTGTCTTCCGGCACGCCCTCGCGGCGCAGGTTCTCATCACCATCCGGGCTGGGGGTCCAGAGCAGGTCGCTGATGGCATCCGTGAGCAGGCGGTTGATTTCCTCCGGCATCGTGCGGTCGCCGGAGCGCAGGCCAGCCTCCAGATGCGCCACCGGCAGCAGCAGTTTCTTGGCAGTGATGGCGCAGGCCATCGTGCTGTTCACATCGCCCACCACGACCACATACGCCGGGGCTGCTTGCAGGCACACTTTTTCATAGGCCACCATCACCGCCGCGGTCTGCTCGGCGTGGCTGCCGCTGCCCACATGCAGGTGGGTGTGCGGCTCCGGCAGACCGAGGTCGGCCAGGATGTTATCGGACATGTTGGCGTCGTAATGCTGGCCGGTGTGCACCAGGCGCGGCTCGCACCAGCCTTCAGCCACCAGGCGGTGGTAGAGCGGCGCGACCTTCATGAAGTTGGGCCGGGCAGCGAGGATGAGGTGTACCAGCGGGCGGGCGGTCATACCGCGATTATGCCATGAAAGGCGAGGCAGGGGGCGAAGGTCTACAGTGGGCTGAAGCCCACTGTCTATTTCTTTGAGCGGGCATCCAGACAGCGGGCTTTAGCCCGCTGCGACTAAAGCCGCCAGCCCGCGTAACTTGCCGAAAATGTTTGTGTTATAGCGTATGCTGGATATAATTAAGCATGTTCACCACACCCCGCGGACGCTGATGACTGCTGAAACCAACGCTCTGCCCCTCTCCATCCGTGATCTAAAATTTACCTATCGCATTCGCGAACAGGCCGCGATTGAAAATATTAACCTGGACTTGCACCCCGGCGAATTAATGCTGGTGGCCGGGGCCAGCGGCAGCGGCAAAACCACCCTGATGCGCTGCATCAACGGCCTGATTCCGCGCTCCTATCGCGGCAAGCTGGAAGGCGACATGCGCCTGTTTGGCCAGAGTCTGGCTGACCTGACCATGGCCGAACTCTCGCAGCAAGTTGGCACGCTGCTGCAGGACCCGGAACGCCAGATTGTGGCCTCCTATGTAGTGAACGAAGTCGCCTTTGGGCTGGAGAACCTCGGCCTGCCGCGCGAAGAAATCCTGCCCCGCGTGGATGAAGCCCTGGATTACCTCAACATCGGCTATCTGCGCGACCGCGAGACCTTCTCGCTCTCCGGCGGCGAAAAGCAAAAAGTCGCTCTGGCCGGGGTCCTGGCCATGCGGCCGCGCATTTTGATACTGGATGAACCCCTGGCGAGCCTCGACCCGGCCTCGGCCTTTGAAGCCCTCGAGTTGTTTCGCCACCTGGCCGACGAAGGCATTTCCATCATGCTGGTCGAACACCGCGTGGATGATGTGCTGGCGATTAAGCCGGACAGCGTGTTCTACATGGAAAACGGGCGCGAGATGTACAAAGGCGCGCCGGATGGCCTGATGGCCGTGGCCGACTACCATCGCATCAAACTCCCCGCCGAGTATGTATTGCAGCGCGCCAGAAGCGAAGCCCCGTCAGTATTTACGCCCGCCGTGGGCGAGAACAACGGAGCCGGCCCGCAATTGCTGGCGCAGTTCAAGAATGTAACTTTCCGCTACGACAAAGACCTGCCGAATGTGTTGCAGGATGTTTCGTTTGACATTCACACCGGCGACATCATCGCCATTCTGGGGCCGAACGGGGCGGGCAAGTCCACCCTCGTCAAGCATGCCCTCGGTCTGCTCAAGCCCACCAGCGGCGAGGTGCTGTTGCAGGGCGAAAGCACCCGCACCAAGACCGTGGCGCAGGCCGCCCACACCGTGGGCTATGTCTTCCAGAATCCGGGCCAGATGCTGTTTGCACCCACGGTGCAGGAAGAGCTAGCCTTTGGGCCGAAGAACCTGCGCATGGATGCGGCTACCGTAACCACCAATGTGGACTGGGCGATTGAAACGGTGAACATGGAAGAGTATCGCGAATCACCGCCGCTGGCTCTGTCTTACGGCCAGCAGAAGCGGGTGAGCATTGCCGCCATCCTCGCCATGCGCTCGCGGCTGCTGATGATGGATGAGCCGACTGCCGGGCAGGACTACTGGAATTACCGGGCCTTCATGGACTCGATTTTGCAGATGCCCGGCTTTGGGGCGGTGATTTTCATCACCCACGATGTGGACCTGGCGCTGGTGTACGCCAACCGCATCCTGCTGCTGGCCGACGGCCAACTGGCCGCCGATGGCCCGCCCGCCAAAGTCATGGCCGACGAAGCCCTGCTGCGCCGCTGCCGGGTATTGCCGACCTCGCTCTTACACCTCAACCTCAAACATCTCCCCCAGACCGGCCGCCTGATGCGCGCCGAAGAACTGGCCCATGCGATTGGGTAACCCGCGCGGGCTGACCCGCCCGGAAAGGAGGCCACAGACAAGAGCAACTGACTGTACGACCCCAGAGGCACAAGAACATCGTCGTTATCTTCAATCCACAAATTAGAGATGAGGAGAAATACAATGAAAGACAGCAATATGTGGTCGTTTGGAACCCGCCAGGTGGTGTATGCTGCCATCGGCGCCGCCCTGTATGGTGTGTTCTCATGGGCGACGAACTTCATCCCGCTGCCCTCGGTCGGCAATGTGACCTTCCGCCCGGCGGTGGTCATCCCGGCCTTCTTCGGCGTGGCCTTCGGCCCGCTGGTCGGCTTCCTGGCCGGCGGCATCGGCAACGTGCTGGGCGACTTCCTTTCCGGGTGGGGTTTCTTCTGGAACTGGAGCCTCGGCAACGGTCTGATGGGCCTGATTCCGGGCCTGATGGCCGCCAGCGTGGTGTCCTTCAAGGACCGCGGCACCATCACCAAGGCCATCATGTACGCCATCGGTGGCGTGGTGGTCGGCATGCTGTTCGCTTCGCTGACGGAGATGTTCACCAGCGGCATTGACATCAGCACCGCCCTGGTCGGCTACTTCACGCCGGCGGCGATTGGCAACGCGATTGTGATTGCCGTGCTGCTGCCGATTGTGATGGTAGCGTACGACGCCGTCGCGGCCCGCAGCGGTCGCTAAACACTAACCGGTTGGGGCGGGTGGCCGAGACCACCCGCCCCAGCTTTCAGGCCTGCCGATGCTTGTCACCTGGAAATACCGCCCGCGGGGTACCTTTCTGGACTCGCTGGATCCGCGTTCGCGCTGGATTACATCGTTCCTGATTCTGTTTGCGATGGTACCCATCTGGCATCCGTATGTCATGGTGGGCTATTTCTGCCTCTCCATGACCCAGTTCTTCCTTTCGCGCCTCACCTGGCAGGAAACCAAGCGGGTGTGGTTTTTCATCATTTTCCTGATTGTCATTGTGATTGGTTTGAATGCCATTATCACCGGCCGGGGGGGGCCGGGCGAAATCCAGCGTCTGGAACCGCATGTGCTCTGGGAACGTAGTTTTAATATTCTCGGGGCCACCTGGACGCCCAACATTACGGTTGAGAAAATCGGCTTTGGTATCACCCAGATGTTCCGCATGATGGGCACGGCGGTGCTGTTCTTTATTATCCCGTGGACGATTGACCCCAGTAAATACGGTGTTACCTTCAGCGGCATGGGCATCCCCTACCGCTTTGCCTTTTCGATGGACCTCGCCTTCCGTTTTGTGCCAACCCTGGCGCGCGATTTTGCGACTACGGTGGATTCGCAGCGGGCGCGCGGCTATGAAGTCGAGCGGCTGGAAGGCGGGCTGATTACGCAGATTCGGCGGGTGGCTCCCCTGATTGTGCCGGTGGTGATGAATGCCATCGTGAATGGCGAGGACATCACCAATGCGATGGACCTGCGCTGCTTCGGGCAGGACAAGCGCACCTGGATTGGCAAGCTCCAATACCGCACGCGCGACTATTTCTGGATTGGTATCGGTGTGGCGGTTTTCCTCGGCGCGCTGTACCTGAACTGGGGGCTGAACCTTGAAAACTTCTTCGTGCCAACCTGGTTCTATGGCCTGTTCGGGGTGGTGCCGTAGCCTGACGATTAAATGCAAACGGGCGGAGTGTAAAACTCCGCCCGTTTTTGATTCCAGGGCTGACCGGTATTGTCATTGCGAGGCGGTCTTTACCCACCGAAGCAATCCCCAATCGTGGTTATGAGATTGCTTCGCCCTTTGGGCTCGCAATGACAGCCTGGTTTCCTAAAAAGTGAGCGTCACCGGGTCGCCCACGGCGGGGTTGAGCAGGGCGATGGCGCTGTTATTCACCACCGAAATCATCAACTCGTCGTTGCTGCCAAACAGGGCAATCAGCTCGCCGGGCTGGTGCTCGCCAAAAGTCCGCGAGATGGTCGGGATGGTGGTGCTCCCGAGTGTGACCCGCACGCCGGCCGGGTCAATACCTTCCAGATGCACCCGGTCTATATTTGTGATGATGTTGCCAAGGTGCTGGTAGAGCAGGATAACCTCGCCGCGCAATTCGTTTCCGGCGCGGGTCGGGCGCGGCAGCGGCTGGCGCACCGGGTCAGTGATAGGCGTACCGAGGTCTTCCAGCGGTACGCCGCGCGCCAGGTGGGCCGCGACGGGCGAAAAGATATCGCGGCCGTGAAAGACCACGCTGACCTTTGGCAGCCAGAATTCGGGTTTGTCAGTATGGATGATTTTGAGCGGCCAGCCATTCTCTTCGGCCTGCTCGTAAAAGGGCGTGAACAGGCCGTTATCCGGCCCGACGAAGTACTGGTCACCGGCCTGGACGGCCAGCGGGCGGCGCACCGTGCCCACGCCGGGGTCCACCACGACCACATGCACGCTGCCGGACGGGAAGAAATGCGTCTGGCGGGTGAGATACCAGGACGCCATGCGGATGTTCTGGGGCTGGATCGTGTGACTCAAATCGGCCACCTGGGCCTGGGGAGCAATGCCCCAGATAACGCCGCGCAGCACGCCGCCGCCACCGCCAAAATCGGTGGTCAGGGAAATCACGCCGGATGGTTTCATTCACCCACCTCCACTTCAAAGGGATCCCCCAATTGCAGGCCAAGGCGGGCGGCGGCGTTGCCGTTCACCTCGGAAACAATCACATAATCAATGCTGCTGAACAAACTCACCAATGCACCGGGCTCGCGCTCGCCAAAGGCATTGACCCAATCCGGCACGGAATGGCTGCCAACGCTGGTGCCTGCCACCCGCCGCCCGGCGATGTGGTCGCGATGGATGTTGCTGGAGACATTGCCGAAATGGTCAATGTGCACCACCTCGCCCTGCCAGCGGTTGCCCGCCTGAGTCGGGCGTGGCAGGTGAATACGCTGCGGGTCCGATATCGGTGTGCCGACCTGCTCCAGCGGTACGCCCGCCGCCAGATGGGCGGCTACCGGCGAAAAGATGTCGCGCCCGTGAAAGATGTAGGAGACATTTTTTAGCCAGAATTCAGGTTTATCGGTATGGATGATTTGCAGCGGCCAGCCTTCGGCCTCAGCCTTTTCATAAATCGGGGTCAGTACACCGTTGTCCGGCCCGACGAAAAACTGTTCCCCCGCACGAACGGCAATCGGGCGGCGGGCGGTGCCCACGCCGGGGTCCACCACAATCACATGCACGCTTTCGGGTGGGAAGTAAAAAGCCTGGCGCGCCAGCACAAAGGCGCCTTCCATGATGTTCTGGGGCGCAATATCATGACTGATATCTACCAGATGAGCGTGCGGGCAAATGCCGTATATCACGCCTTTCATCACCCCCACGAAGCCATCCCGCAGGCCAAAGTCGGTGGTGAGGGTGAGTACCGGGTTGGTGGGATTCATGGTTCTCCTCCGGGGCTGGTGGTTTGCTGCCCAAAAATATAGCACAGGCCGCGGTTTCTGATGAGGCTCTTATATTTTACTGGTATCATTTCGCCGTCAGGGGTCTGTACCCCTCCTGCGGCGAAGCAGGTGCCTTTCGTCTGTTGGTAGTGTGGTGGGTTGCTCGCATCGTGCAGATGATTCACAATTTAGCGCCTCTGGGAGACCTGGATGGTGTCATCGCGTAAAGACAACTTGAGCCGTTGGCTGGTTCTCATCCCGCTGGGGGTGACGGCCTGGTTGGCGGGGCTGCTGCCGGCCATTTCGGCCGGTGCGCCGCCGGCCTGGCGCTGGGAGTGGGTGTCGCTACTTGGCATTCGGCTGGATTTCATGGCCGATGGGCTGGGCTGGTTGTTTGCCCTGCTCATCAGCGGCATTGGCGCGCTGGTGGTGGTGTATGCCAATGGCTACCTGGCCGGGCATCCGCAATTGCGCTCTTTTCTGGTGACGATTCTGTTGTTTATGTTCGCCATGCTGGGGGTGGTGCTGGCGGATAACCTGCTGTTGCTGTTCATCTTCTGGGAATTGACCAGCGTTACCTCCTATCTGTTGATTGGCTTTAAACACGAATACGAAGCCTCGCGCAAGGCGGCATTGCAGGCGTTGCTGGTCACCGGGCTGGGCGGCGTGGCAATGCTGGCCGGGCTGACGTTGCTCGGGTTGGCGGGCGGCAGTTTCCAGATTTCAGCCCTGGTGGGGCAGGCGGCCAGCATTCAGGCTTCGCCGCTGTACCCGGCCATGCTGGTGCTGGTCTTGCTGGGGGCGTTCACCAAGTCAGCCCAGTTCCCGTTTCATTTCTGGTTGCCGGGGGCGATGGAAGCCCCGGCCCCGGTGAGCGCTTACCTGCACTCGGCCACAATGGTCAAGGCCGGGATTTACCTGCTGGCGCGCTTCACGCCAATTCTGGGCGGCCACCCGGCCTGGCAGGCGGCCCTGCTGGCGGTGGGCGGGGCAACCCTCTTGCTGGGGGCGTTTCTGGCGATTCAAAAACTGGACCTGAAGCGCATTCTGGCCTATTCCACCATCAGTATTCTGGGGGCGCTCGTATTCCTGCTGGGGGTGGGCACGCCGCTGGCGGTGAAAGGCGCGCTGACCTTGCTGCTGGCACATTCTTTGTATAAAGGCACGCTGTTCATGGTGGCCGGCATCCTGGAGCACAGCACCGGCGAGCGTGAAATTGATAAATTAAGCGGCCTGCGGCGGCAAATGCCGCTGGTGGCGCTGGCGGCGGGGGCGGCGGCGCTTTCGATGGCCGGGCTGCCGCCGTTGCTGGGGTTCATCAGCAAAGAGGTATTTTATGAGGCCACCCGCCACAGCCCGGGCTGGGCGAATGCCCTGACGGCTGTTGCCGTGACCGCCAATATCCTGCTGGTGGCGGTGGCGGGGCTGGCGGCGCTGGCGCCTTTCTTTGGCGCGCGTAAGGAGTTCAAGGATTACCATGCTCCGGGCTGGCAATTGACGCTCGGCCCGTTGATGTTGGCCGGGTTGGGGCTGGCGCTGGGCCTGCTACCCGGCTGGTTGGGGGCGGCGGTGATTACGCCGGCGGCCAGCGCCGCGCTTGGCAGCGCCTACACCGCCAAGCTGGCGTTATGGCACGGCCTCACGCCGGAGCTGGCCTTGAGTGGCCTGACCGTGGCCGGGGGGGCTCTGTTGTACTGGGGGCTGCCGCGTTTGCGGCCGACGCTGGCGCGGCTGGATGTGGGCGAACGGATTGGCCCACAACGCGTGTATGAAGCTGGCCTGGCCGGAATGCTGCGCCTGGCAGCCGGGCAGACGCGGGTCATCCAGAGCGGCTATTTGGAAAACTACATCAGCATCATCCTGTTGACGGCGGCGGGGCTGGCTGGTTATGGCCTGTGGCAGAACGGCCTGCACATCCAGCCATTGGAGTGGGGTGGCCTGGAAATGATTGAGGAAATCCTGCTGCTGGCGATTATCGCAGTGGCCGGAGTGGCGGCCGTGGCCACCCGCTCACGGCTGATGGCGGTGGCTTCGCTGGGGGCCGTTGGCTTTGCGGTGGCGATGCTGTATGCGTTGTTCAGCGCGCCGGACCTGGCGATGACCCAGTTTGCCATTGAAACCCTGGTGGTGATCCTGTTTGTGCTGGTGCTGTACCGCCTGCCGGGTTTTGCTTCACTCAGCAGCCCCCGGGCGCGGTTGCGCGACTGGCTGGTGGCGGGTACAGCCGGGGTTACGATTACCGGCGTGTTGCTCGCCATCCTGGCGATTCCGCTGGAGTCGCGGTTGGCGCCGTGGCTGGCGGAGAACAGTGTGCCGCTGGCCGGTGGGCGCAATGTGGTGAATGTGATTTTGGTGGATTTTCGCGGCATTGATACCCTGGGCGAAATCACGGTGCTGGCGGTGGCGGCAATTGGTATTTTTGCCCTGTTGCAGATGCCGGCCCCGCGCAAACCGGAGATCCAGGAAGCGCCGGAAGACCCGGAGGGCTCTGACGCATGAGAACCCGCTCTTTGATTCTGACCACGGCGGCGCGCGGCCTGCTGCCGCTGATGATTGTGTTCTCTGTGTTCTTGTTGTTTCGCGGCCACAATGAGCCGGGCGGCGGTTTCGTGGGCGGGCTGGTGGCTTCGGCGGCGTTTGCGCTGTATGGCTTTGCCAACGGGGTGAACCAGGCGCGCGCCCGCCTGCACACCCAGCCGAATGTGCTGATTGGGGCCGGCCTGCTTCTGGCGGCGGCCAGCGGCCTGCCCTCGCTGTTGCTGGGGCAGCCCTTCATGACCGGGCTGTGGAGCGCGGCTCAACTGCCGGTAGTGGGCAAAATCGGCACGCCGCTGTTCTTTGATATTGGCGTGTACCTGCTGGTGCTGGGCGTGACGACGATGATTATGTTCTCGCTGGCAGAGGAGGCGGGCGCATGACGGTGCTATTGGCGGTGGTGATTGGCCTGTTGTACACCCTGGGTTTTTATATGTTGTTGCGGCGCAGTATTGTGAAGCTCATCATTGGCCTGGGGTTGCTGGGGCATGCCGTGAACCTGCTGGTATTTCTGGCCGGGCGGCTGACGGCAGGCGTGCCGCCGGTAGTGCCACTGGGCGAAAGCGCCCTTTCAGCGCCGTATGCCGACCCGATACCGCAGGCGCTGATTCTGACTGCAATTGTGATTGGCTTTGGCGTGCAGGCGTTTGCGGTGGTGCTGATTAAACGCACCTACGAGGTGCTGGGCACTGATGACCTGAACCAGATGGTTTCAACGGACCGCGAGCCCCCCCCGGGCGAGGACGAAGAATAAACGATGGCGAACCTGCTCTTTTTGCCGATACTCATCCCGTTATTGGCGGCGATTGCCAGCGTGTTGCTCTGGCAGCGCACCCGGGCGCAGCGCGCCATCAGCGTGGCGGGGGCGGCCGGGTTACTGATCAGCGCGTTGGCGATTGCTGAACGGGTGATTTTGCACGGGCCGCTGGCGGTACAGTCTGGCAACTGGCCGGCGCCGTTTGGTATTTCGCTGGTGGTGGATACTTTTAGTGCGGTGATGCTGTGCATGACCGGCCTGATGGGCCTGCTGGTGGCGGTTTACCGGTTGGGAGAGGAACACCATAGCCGTGAGGTGTTTGGTTACCATCCGTTGTACAGTTTTTTGCTGATGGGCGTGGCCGGAGCATTCAGCACCGGTGACCTATTCAACCTGTACGTGTGGTTTGAAGTGATGCTGATTTCCTCATTTGTGTTGCTGGCTCTGGGTGGCAAACGGCCGCAAATTGAGGGCGCCTTTAAGTATGTTTCCATCAACCTGGTATCTTCGGCGCTGTTCCTGACCGGGCTGGGGCTGACCTATGGCCTGGCGGGGACGCTGAACATGGCCGACCTGGCGCTGACCCTGCCAACTCTGAACCAGCCCGGGCTGGTAACGACCCTGGGCCTGTTGTTTCTGGTGGCGTTTGGGATTAAGGCGGCGTTGTTCCCGCTGTTCTTCTGGTTGCCCGCTTCGTACCACACGCCACCGGTCTCGGTGACGGTGATTTTCTCGGCCCTGTTGAGCAAAGTGGGAGTGTACGCGCTGGTGCGAGTGTTCACGTTGCTGTTTACCAGCCAGCCGGAAGTTACCCAGGCGATTCTGACCTGGGTGGCGGGCCTCACGATGGTGACCGGGGTACTGGGGGCGGTGACCCAGCACGAGATGCGCCGCCTGCTTTCATTCCATGTCATCAGCCAGATTGGGTATATGCTACTTGGGCTGGCGCTGTTCACGCCGCTCTCGCTGGCGGCCACTTTGTATTTTCTGGTGCAACATATTTGCACCAAGTCGGCTTTGTTTATGGTGTCCGGGGTGGTGCGTCGCCAGGCCGGCAGTTTTGATCTGCGCGAAATTGGCGGGCTGTATCGCGGTGCGCCCTTGCTTAGCGGGTTGTTTCTGCTGGCGGCGCTGTCGCTGGCCGGCATCCCGCCGCTTTCAGGTTTCTGGGCTAAGTATGCGCTGGTGCGGGCCGGCCTGGAAGGCGGCAACTACGGCATTGTGATTGTGGCATTGCTGGTGGGGATACTGACGCTATATTCCATGACCAAAATCTGGGCCGAGGCCTTCTGGAAGAAGCACCCCAAGGGCAAGGAGGCCACCCAACTGACGCCGGCGGCGGCGCGCAGTTTGTTCGGGCCGCTGGTGGTGCTGGTGGCGCTGGTGGTGGTGCTGGGGCTGGCGGCCGGGCCTCTGTATGAGGTGGCCACCCAGGCCGCCAATGAGTTGCTGAACCCGCAGTTGTATATCCGGGCTGTGTTGGGAGGGAGTTAGCCATGTTATTGCCGAATGTATTACTGGCGCTGGTCTGGCTGGCGCTTTCCGGGGTGCTAACCTGGCAGAATTTCCTGCTGGGGTTTGTGCTGGGGTATGTCATCCTGTGGTTGAACCAGCGCAGCCAGGGCCGCCGTAGTTATGTGCAAAAAACAATCACGATTTTGCGATTCGCGACTTTCTATCTGTGGGAACTGGTGCTGGCGAACCTGCGGGCGGCGGTTTCGGTGCTGCGGCCGCTGAACCAGTTGCGGCCGGCGATTGTGGGCGTACCGTTGCGGGTGCGCAGCGATGCAGAAATCACTCTGCTGGCGAACCTGATTACGCTGACGCCCGGCACCTTGACGTTGGATGTTTCCAGCGACCGCAAGATGCTCTACATCCACACGGTGGAAATGGATGACCCGGAATCTTTCCGCCAGATGATCTGGGCGCTGGAAGACCGGGTGGAGGAGGTGCTGGCCTGATGGCTGCTTTTTTGCTCGATTTTGTAGCCCTGCCGATTTTGATGCTGGCGATTGTGCTTAGTTTTGTGCGCCTGTTGCGCGGCCCCAATACGGCCGACCGGGTGGTGGCGCTGGACCTGATGACGACGATTGGGATTGGCGTGCTGGCGGCGCTGGCCATCAGTACCGACCAGAGCGTGGCGCTGGATGTGGCAATTGTGCTGGCCCTGCTGGCTTTTCTGGGCACAGTCGCCTTTGCGGCGTATGTGGAGCGACGGTCATGAACGAGTTTCTGCAATTGCTGGGGGCGGTGGCGGCGGTGGCCGGGGCGTTGTTTATGTTGCTCTCGGCTCTGGGGATGGTGCGAATGCCGGACCTGTTCATCCGCATGTCGATGTCAACCAAGGCGGCCACGCTGGGGGTCGGGCTGATTATGCTGGGGGTGGCGCTGCATTTTCAGGAGAGCAGCATCAGCACCCGGGCGGTAGCGGCCACGCTTTTCATGTTACTGACCGGCCCGGTGGCAGCCCACCGGATTGCACGGGCGGCGTATTTCAGCAGTTGCACCTTGTGGGAGTACACCCGGCTGGATGAGTTACAGGGGCGTTATGATACCGAAACGCATGTGCTGGCTTCCGGGCCGGAGTTGGAGAACCCCGCGCCGGGTAAAACCCGGGGTTAAACTGGTTTACCAGCCGCTGGTGAGTAATTGCCAGTTTTCGCCATCGTAGGTGAGTTCCAGGCTGTGAAGGGTGGGCAGGGCCGCCGCCCGCTGGCTGGCCCACACCCGGGCTTGCTGGCCTTCAAGTAGAAGCAGACGTTGCGGTTCATAGCCGGCGCGGCGCACGGCCTGTACCAGCGCCAGGGTTTCGGCGGCCAGCGGACTGGCCTGCCAGGGGGGTAGTGAGCGAGCCTTGAGCGGTGGCCCCGTTTTCGATTTCCTGTAAGACAGCATTTACGGCATCTATGCCCGCCTGGGCGGCGGCGAATTCGCCGCGAGTGAGGGCGGCCTCGGCGTTGGCGAGCAACAGTTCAAGGGCCAGGTTGGTAGTGCTGCGCGGGTGGCGCAGATAGTCGGCGGTGATGTTCTCGGCCTGCATGGAATCAATATCCAGCAGCCAGGCGGAAAGAAAGTAGGCGTTGGGGTCAAGCGCCTGCTGGTAGCGGCGCACGGTGTCATAGAACTCGACGGTCAGGCGGACATCGGCGGTTTGCTCGGGCGTGGCGGGGTTGGCCTGTAAGTAGGCGTAGAAATCGCGGTTGAGGTCGGCCAGGGTGGTACCAAAGTGAATTTGGAGGGCGGCATCAATGGCGGCGGCCTGGGTACGGCCGCTGACGGGGACGATGTTGCGATAAAAGATGTCAAAGGCGGGGTAGCCCCAGCGGGCGACCATGTATTCCACCAGGGCGGCGGCTTGCAGGTAGCCGATTTCATGCTGCTTGAGGTAGAAGCCATCGGCGAGGTGGGCGAGGGGGATGTACCAGCCCAGGTCGAGCAGGGCGGCAGCGCGCGGCAGGAGCGGCTCGGGCTTGAAATGCCCGCCGCTGTGGTATACGGCGAGCCCTTCGATGAACATGGTCGGGCGCAGGCTGGCACCGAGGCGGCCATCCAGCACGTGGATCATTTCGTGGTGGAGGACCTGGGCAAAGGCCTCGCCGGCGTAGTTGCGGTCAAGGTAGGAGACATAGATTTTGTCGGTGGCGAAACCGCCATGCCCGAGGACGCGCGGTAGCAGGACGACTGACACCGGCTCGCTGAAAGTGGTTTGCATGCGGGCTTCGGCGGCCTGGGACTGGGCCTCGGCAATTTCCAACAGGTCTTCCAGGTCACGCTGGCTGGCGGTACCGCTGGCAAAATACACCACGCAGCAGTCAATGGCGATGCTCTGCCAGGTGGCTGCGTGAATGGGGGTGGGTAACTGGCTGGCGGGGCGCAGGGTGACCCACTGGCGCCAGGCCGGGCCATCCGGGCTGATTTGGAAGGTAACGGGGTATTTGGCGGGTGGCAGGGCGCTGGTATTCCACGCCCAGCGGAAGGTGGCGCGCTGGGAACCGCCGATGCCATAGCCGCCAAAGACGGCGGTTTCAGGGGTGACCGCGCCGGGCAGGGTCAGCCAGACTTCCTGTTCCTGGGCGGCCTGGCTATCCGGCGGCAGGATGATGAAACTGATGCGGTCGCCGGTGTAGTGGCCGTCTTCAGGCAGCGAGAGTACGGCGTACCCGGGGGGCGGGCCGGAGTCGTCCAGCTGGTGGGCGAAGATCTGTGCACCTACCGGCTGTGCGGCGGCCAGGAGCGCCCCCAGCCCGAACAGGGCAAAAAAAATTAACCGGTGGCGCATCAACCGGATTTGGCGCGCCCGGGCCGATGAGGCAACCAGTGGCGCAGGTCGCGCCACTTAAAGGCGGTGTAGAGCGCCATCAACGCCCCGCCATACAGGAACACTTCCTGGCTGATGGTGCCCGTGAGACCGCGCAGGTCATTCTCAAAATCCAGCCAGATGGCATCTTCGATGAAATATGAAGTTTCGGACTGCACCAGCAAAATCAGTCCGAGGAGGACGAAGACCACGGCCAGCCCGGCCAGCGAGGCCAGCCGGCCGCGGCGGGAGACCAGCGCCCGAATGGTGAAAACCACCAGCGCCAGAAAGGCCAGCATCAGCCCGGCAAAGAGCGCCAGCGTGCCGCCCAGCCCGGGGGTATAGAGGATGTCATCCGCAAACTGGATGAAGTACGGCACCCAGCCCGCCACATTGAGGATGCCGAGCAGGCCCAGGAAATACACCAGCGCCTGCACCACGCCCGGCAGGACGGTCTGGTTGCCGGCGGGCACAATGCCGAGGGCCTTGAGCATATCCATCGGCGTGCAGAGCAGGCGGGCGAGGGCCTCCAGGTTGTTCAGGCCGCGGCGAAAATCCGTCCATTGAATGCGCTTGAGATTGGAGGCGATGTCCAGCGTGTTATCCAGAATAATGGGCAGCACGACCTGCTTTTCCGGGTCGGCCGCAGTGGCGGTGTTGTACGTAGAGACCAGCGTGAGGACGGTATCGGCGGCCTGCGGGCTGGGCTGCGGCTGGTGGCCGTGGGCGGCCAGCACCGCGGCAAGCGTGTTGGCAGCGGGGGCATCCTGCGGGGCATGCTCGATGTGAAAACGCACCGGCTCGGGATCCCCGCTGGGCATGATGGGGTTGGCAAAACGCGGCCGGCTGGCGGCCGGCTTGCCCCAGCGCTGCAAGGTTGGTGAGCGCAATACCAGCCACAGCAGGCCGGCGGGCAGGATGCTGAAGAACACCATGCCGTACATCAGGTTGTCCAGGTCAATGTCGTTGGCCAGCAGGTCAGAGGTGACGAGGAAGGCCAGCGGCAGCAGGAAAAGCGAGGCTTCTACTTTTGCGAAGTTGTAGTCGCGTTTGAGGATGCGCCACGGCAGCGGCATTAACTGCCAGGCGGTAATCACCGTCCACACGGTTGGCAGGCTGATGAGCGCCACCAGCACGCTCAAGGCAAAGGCCAGCCACACCCCGGCCGGTGCTTTAAACCCGCCGGTGGGCGGCTGGCTGGCTTCGACTTCCGCTTTTTGTAACTGGCGGGTCAGTTCGGCATAAGCGCTGTCATAGTTGCCGCGAAAATCCACCCATTCCAGCGGCTGCAATTCTGGCGGCAGCGGGTTGGCCTGAAAAATGACCAGCACGATGCGCTTGTTGTATTCGAGCATTTTGCCCCACTCTTCGCGCACGTACTTGGATTCCATGGCGGCATTGGAGACCACCAGCACGATTAAGTCGGCCTCGCGAATGCCCTGCACAATCTGTTCGTTCCAGGGCTGGCCGGGCACCAGGCTGCGGTAGTCGCACCAGACCGGGTAGCCGTCATCTTCCAGGCGGTCTACCAGGGCGTTTACAAAGGGCATTTCACGGCGCGAATAGCTGATAAATAACTTGGGTTTCATGCGTACACTCCTCCGGGATAGTGCATAAATTGTACAGGAAAAATCGGGTTGGCCGAAAGCAGGAGGTTAAGTTTTTGTAAAGCAGGTGGCCGCTGGGTGGCGGTCTGTTAGAATCGGGGCGACTACACACTCATACTTGGAGGTTTATTATATGGCTCCTATGTTCGTACCTGGCCCGGTAGATGTGGCCCCTGAAATCATGGCGGCCCAGAGCCGCCCGATGCTGCCGCACCGCGCCAAAGAATTTGAAGCGATTTTTCACCGCGCCGCCGATAAGGCGCGGGCCTTGTTCGGCACCCAGGCGCGCGTCCATTTGCACGCTTCCTCCGGTAGCGGTCTGCATGAGGGCGCGGTGCGCAATTTTGTGCATCAAAAAATGCTGACCTGCGTGAATGGCGCCTTTGCCAAGCGCTGGTACGACGTGGCCGTGAGCAACGGCAAACAGGCCACCCTGCTGGAAGTGGACTGGCAAGCGCCCATCCTGCCGGAACAGGTGGCCGAGGCGGTGCGTGGCCAGAACTACGAGGCCGTGACCATCGTACACAATGAAACCAGCACCGGCCTGATGAACCCGGTGGCCGAGATCGCCGCCGCCGTGCGGGCCGCAAGCCCGGACACCCTGATTCTGGTCGATGCAGTGTCTTCGCTGGGCGGGGCCGAAATGCAGATGGATGCCTGGGGGCTGGACTTTGTGCTGACCAGCTCGCAGAAGTGCCTGGCCCTGCCGCCCGGCCTGGCGCTGGCGGCCATCAGCGATCGGGCGCTGGAAAAAGCCAAAACGGTGGAGAACCGTGGCTGGTATTTTGATTTTGTCCGCCTGGAAACTCACCGCCTCAAAGACACCACCCCGGCTACCCCGGCCATCGGGCTGGTGTATGCGCTGGATGTACAGATGGACCGCATCGCCGCCGAGGGGCTGTCGAACCGCCTGCTGCGCCACCGCCAGATGGCCGAGACCAGCCAGGCCTGGGCGGCGGCGCACGGCTTCGGGCTGTATGCGCCGGAAGGCTACCGCTCGCACACCGTCACCACGCTGGAAAATACGCCGGGGGTGGATATGCCGGCCCTGAAAGCCTTTTTACTGGAGCGCGGCATGCGCATTGCCGGCGGCTACGGGCCGATTAAGGACACCACCTTCCGGATTGGGCACATGGGCGAACTGACCGTGGCAGATGTACAGACCCTGCTGACGGCGTTTGAGGAGTTTATGGGGAAGTAAAAGGCGATAATTGGTAATTAGTAAGTATCGGTGCTGCCTGATTGGAAGCTACCGGGCGGGCGAGAATCATTTGCCAATTACCACTTACTAATTACTTTCTCTTCTTTCCAAACAAAACCGGGCCGCGCAACTGCGCGGCCCGGCGGCATATAGATGGGTAGTGCGTTTCAGTCGCGCTTGCGGCGTTTGCCACTCTCGTCCGGCATGAAGATGTTCAGCACGAACGAAATCACGCTCACCACAATGGCCCCAAACAGGGCGGCCCAGAAGCCGTCAATGTTCAGGCCCACGCCGAACTGGCCGCCAATCCAGGACGTCAGGTAGAACAGGCCGGTGTTAATCAGGATGGTGGCGAGGCCAAGCGAGAGGATGATGACCCCGCAGGCCAGGAAATTGACCAGCGGCTTGACCAGCGCATTGACGAGGCCGAAAATCAGTGCCAGCCAGATGTAGGAGGTCGGGTCGGCATTTTGCGGGCTGATGCCCGGCACAATGGCAACGGCCGCATACAGGGCGACGGCATTAATGGCAATACGGATTAACAATTTCATGGTTGGGTTCCTTCCCATTTTTCAGAGTGCAGGCTTGCTTAATAGTATACGCAAGATTCGCTGGCAGGTTGCAGGAGTGTGGGGCCAAATATATTCGGACTATAACAGGGGAATTTTGTCCCAAAGGAAACAGGACGAATGGGATATGATTGGGGGACATTCGTCCCTTCAGCAAACTGGATGATTTTTATATACTTTAGCCAGGTTCAGGCGACAAGGCCTGACACACACAAAAGGAGAAATACCATGTCCGACAAAGTTACGACTTACAAAGGCGAACTCATCCAGGATCCCCCGATTGTTCAATCCCTGATGAATGACCCGAAATACGCCTGGCTGTGGCTGGTGCTGCGGGTATGGCTGGGCTACCAGTGGATTAATTCCTCGTTGAGCAAGGTCGGTAACCCGGCCTGGGTGCAGACCGGCGAAGCGCTGCAGGGCTTCTGGGCTCGCATCGTCGTCATCCCGGAAGAAGGCCGCCCGGCGATTTCCTTCGACTGGTACCGCTCGTTTATTCAGTTCATGCTGGACATCGAAGCCTACACCTGGTTTGCCAAGCTCGTGGCCTACGGCGAAGTGCTCATCGGCATCGCCCTCATCATCGGCGCCTTCACCGGCATCGCCGCCTTCTTCGGCGCTTTCATGAACTGGAACTTTATGCTGGCCGGTTCCGCCAGCACCAACCCGGTGCTGTTCGTGGTCGCCCTCGGCCTCATTATGGCCTGGAAAATTGCGGGCTACCTCGGCGCTGACCGCTTCCTGCTGCCCCGCCTCGGCACCCCCTGGCGCAGCAAGTCCGCCAGCTAAGACGGCCCCCTACTGAAAACTCCCCAACGGGCAGCAGCGCCTCCTCTCTGCTGCCCAATGGGCAAGAAAAAAATCCACCGGCCAAAGCCGGTGGATTTTTTGTGTCGCGGTACAGATTAGTGGTGGTGGCCGCCTTCGCCGTGGACATGGCCGTGGGCCAATTCTTCTTTGGTGGCGGTCCGCAGGCTGACGATGGTGACATCAAAGTTCAGTTCCTGGTCGGCCAGCGGGTGGTTGGTGTCCAGCACGACGATATCGTCGCCGACTTCAAGGATGATGGCGTGCATGGTTTCATTGTCTTCATCGGTGATGTGCAGCTCAATACCCGGTTCCAGCGGAATTTCAGCCGGGAACTGGTCGCGCGGCACTTCCATCACGGCTTCTTCATCGTACTCGCCATAGCCATCTTCCGGCGTGACGGTGACCTGCTTCTGGTCGCCGACTTTCAGGCCGACCAGGGCTTTCTCCAGGCCGGAGATGATGTTGCCGTAGCCGTGCAGGTAGGTGAGGGGGCCTTCTTCCCTGGAGGAATCGACCTCTTCACCTTCGACAGTCAGGGTGTAATCAATGGTAACGACCAGCTTGTCAGCCACCTGGGTGGGCTGGGTTTCTGCGCTCATGGGGACTTTCCTTTCAAACGGGTGGGTGAAAAATTCGGCGGATTATAACACGCCGCACGTCAAACGCGGACCTCTTGAACCGCAGGGGAGTGGCTAACAAGGTGGGTTTGTCATTGCGAGCGAAGCGAAGCAATCTAAATTCCGGCCCGGAGATTGCTTCGTCGGACTTCGTCCTCCTCGCAATGACGGATAAGACCATCTATCTAGCCACTCCCGAACCGCAGCGGGCTGAAGCCGCGGTCTGAACTTGCCAGAAAAACCTCCCGAGATTTGCGGGGCGCGAAACGCGGGCCAGCGATTATGCCGGCCCGCGTTTCTGGAGGGGAAACCGCAGTGTGCGGATCAGTCGTTCTGGGCGTACTGGAGCAGGTTGGCGTAGGTGGGCTCAATCAGCCCGCCGGAACGCAGTTCGCGCACCATGTTGGTGGTCAGTCCGGCCTCGGCCAGTTCTTCTAGTTGGCCCGGGGTGAGGTCTTTCAGGCCGGCCTCGGCCAGCGCCCGTACCAGCTCCGGGGTGACGCCGGCGTAATCCAAATCGTAGTACTGGTCGGCGGTGAGAGGCGGCAGGCCGGCCCGGGTGAGTTCGTTGACGAAGGAGAGCGAAACGCCGTTGTTGCGGAAGTCAATCACTTCGTCGGGGCTTAAGCCGGTAAGGCCGGCGGCGTGCAGGCCGCGCAGGTAGGCGGGGGTAATGCCCTGGTTGCGCAGGTCAATCAGGCTGTCCAGATTCTGGTCGGTGTAGCCGAGGTCGCGAATTTCGCGAATGTAGTTAATGGATACGCCCTGATTGCGCAGGTCCGAGAGGGTGTCGGCATCCAGGTCGCGAAAACCTAGGTTGGACAGTTCGGTGATGAAGTCGGGCGAGACGTTCTGCACTCGCAGTTCCACAATGGTATCGGTATCCAGGTCGCCGAGAGCCGCCCGCACGGCTTTGACATATTCGGGCGAGACGTTGTGGATGCGCAATTGAACAAGGTCTTCGACCGTCAGGTCGGTCAGACCGGCATCGCGGAAAGATTTGACATACTCCGGCGAGGCGTTGTGAATGCGCAGTTGCACCAGGTCGTCCACGTCCAGGTCGGTGAGGCCGGCGGCGCGGGCAGCCTGCACATACTCTGGCGAGACATTGTGGATGCGCAGTTGCACGATGTCATCCACGTCCAGGTCGGCCAGACCGCCCTCCCAGAAGGCTTTGATGTATTCCGGCTGTACGCCGTGAATGCGCATCTGGGCGATGTCGTCCACGTCCAGGTCGGTGAGGCCGGCTTCGCGAATGGACGTGACATACTCGGGCGAGGCGTTGTGGATGCGCAGTTGGATGATGTCATCCACCTCCAGGTCATCCAGGCCGCTCTGGCGAAAGGCGATGATGTATTCGGGCTGGACGCCGTGAATGCGCATCTGGGTGATGTCATCGGCGCTTAAGTCGGTCAGTCCGGCTTCATAAATGGTGCGGACGTAGTCCGGGCTGACGTTATGGATTTTGAACTGCACGATGTCATCCGGGTCGGCGTCTGCGCCAAGGGCCGCCCGCATCTGGGTGGCGTAATCGGCGGTCACGCCGTGGATGCGCATCTGTACAAATTCATCCATGTCCAAATCCGCCCAGCCGGCTTTGGCGAGGCTACGGATGTAACCGGGGGTGAGGTCATGGATACGGGCCTGCACCAGCTCGTCAATCTCCAGGTCCCGAAAGCCGAGGTCGCGGTACGCCCGGATGAATTCCGGCGTAACGCCGTGCAGTTGCATCTCATGGTAGTCGTGCATCCGGATGTCATGAAAACCAAGCTGGCGTAATTCGGCCAGGTACTCGGTTTCGAGTTCGGCCGGGGCGTTGCGGCCGCGCCCGCGCGGGCGGCGCTCGGCGCGGGCGGCTTCGGGTGGGGCGCCGCTGTCCAGCGCTTCAAACAGTTTTTCACCGTCCTCGGCCGTAATCTTGCCTTCGGCGATCATTTCCAAAATCATGCCGCGTTCTTCTTTGAGGGTCATGGGATTTTCTCCGGGGGTGGGGGTCAGGACTGCTGGATGGCCTGCGCAATCAGGTCTTCGACTTCGCGCTGGCTAAGATGGCGGGCGCCTTCTTCGGCCACAAAGACCTCCACCGGCGGGGCGGCTTCCAGCGCCTCCAGCAATTGCTGGGCATCCTGTACATTGATTTTGCGGTGCTCCAGCATCTGGAATAACAGCAGGCGTTCTTCTTTGAGGGACATGGCGGGTTCTCTCCTTGTGAGGCTTACTGGCCCAGTTCCTTAAGCAGGCGGGTGGCGGTCTCTACATCAATCTCGCCGGCGCTCAATCGGGCGAGGATTTCCTTGCGCGATGCCCCGGCGGCTTCGGCATCCGGCGGCACATCAAAGCCCATCTGGCCGATGACCTTGTCCAGCCGTGAGCGGATGGTCCAGTACGATTCGCCCATTTCGCGCTCCATCTCTTTCACGTTGCCGCGGTTGCGGATGAAGTCCTCCAGAAACCGGAGCGACTCGAGCGGCAGGCGGTTGAAGGCCGAGAGCGGGTAATGGCCGACAATGGCGGTCTCACAGTTAGTGCAACTTAACTGGGTGACGACCATTTCAGAACGGCAGGCGGGGCATTGGGCGGGCATTTGTGTCATGCGTTGTTCTCCTGATTGACTCGAATCTAGCAGATTTTGGAAATTAAGTCAATATATTTGGTAATAATTCAATAATTTTGGCGGTCTTTTCAGGATTTTTGGCTCGGAATCGCCCTCCAGAGGCCTGCGCGGCCTGATTGCCTGCCTGAACGGGCAGGTTCGCGCCCTGCCTGAACGCCTGATGTGCCGTCCAGCGCAATCCGGTATTCTATATCTGTCCCCCTTCGTTAACGGCTTTCCAACGCGAGCCTGTTATCCTGACACTACTTTAAGGAGTACCTATGAACAACTTGAAAGACCTCTCCAACGCCATGGCGGCGGCCGTGGAAACCGCCAGTGCCTACACCGTGCTGGTGGCGGGCCGGGCGCGCTTCCCCGCCAGCGGCATCGCCTATGATGCTGGGCACATCCTCACCGCCGACCATGTCGTCGAGTTGGATGAGGACATCCGCGTCCGGCTGCCGGACGGCAGTGAAACCCGCGCCAGCGTGGCCGGGCGCGACCCCGGCAGCGACCTGGCCCTGCTGAAACTAGCCGAAGGCAAACTGACCCCGGCCGCCATCGGCGGGCCGGCCCGCGTCGGCCAGTTGGCGCTGGCGCTCGGCTGCCCGACCCCGGATGGCATGCAGGCCAGCCTCGGAATCGTGAGCGCCATCGGCGGCCCGGCCCGTACCGGGCGCGGCGGCCTGCTGGAGCAGTACATCCGCACGGATGCCATCCCCTACCCGGGCTTCTCCGGCGGCCCACTGGTGGATGCCGAAGGCCAGGTGCTGGGCGTGAACACCTCTGGCCTGGGTGGCGGCGCCAGCCTGGCCATCCCGGCGGCGTTGGCGTGGCAGGTGGCGGCGGCCCTGCTGGAACACGGCAGCGTTAAGCGCGGTTACCTCGGCCTGCGCAGCCAGCGGGTGGACCTGCCCGCCGCCCAGAACGGCCAGACCCACGGTCTGCTGGTGATGGGCCTGGAAGCCGAAAGCCCTGCTGCTACGGCGGGCGTGATGGTTGGCGACATCCTGACCGGCTTCAACGGCCAGCCCGTGCAGGAACATGATGATTTGCTGGCCCTGCTGACTGGCAAAGTCGTCGGCCAAACCGCCGACCTCACCCTGCTGCGTGGCGGCCAGCCCCAGACAGTGAAAGTGAACGTCGCCGAACGGCCTGAATCCGAACATCGCCCCGGCCGCGGTCACAAGCACGGCCGCCGCGGCCCCTGGGGCGGCCGCGGCGGACGGCGCAGCCGCCATGGCTGATGCCCTTGCGCCAGACCGGACTGCGATTTGATTGATGTTCTAATCATCGCCCCCGGCACAGCCATGCGGGCGGGGCTGCGCGCCCTGCTGGAAAGCGATGCCGAAGTACAGGTGGTGGCAGAAGCCGCCCGCCTGACCGACCTGCCCGAACCCCTCCCGGCCGTGGATGTCATCCTCCTGGCCGGCGAGGCGTTTGGGCCGCCGGAACTGGCTGACCTGCTGGTGGAGGCCGAGCCCGCCCCGGCGATCCTGTGGCTGACGAGCGAGCCCCTGCCGCTGAACGAACTGGCCGGGCTGCCCCTGCGAGCCTGGGGCCGGCTGCCGGAAGAAGCCAGCGCCGAAGAATTGCTGGCGGCGGTACATAGCCTGAACCAGGGGCTGGTGACGGCCACGCCCGCCCTGCTGCAACCCCTGCTGGCGGCCAGCCCGAGCGCGACCGCCGACGCCCTGATAGAAGACCTCACCCGGCGCGAGCTGGATGTGCTGGCCCTGCTGGCGGATGGCCTCGCCAACAAGCAGATGGCGCGGGCGCTGGACATCAGCGAGCACACGGTCAAGTTTCACATCGCCAGCATCTACGCCAAGCTGGGGGTGAACAACCGCGCTGAGGCGGTACGAGCGGCCGCCCGCCGCGGGTTGATTACGTTGTAAACCGGTTGGGTATAATCAAGCCTCCAGCGGGGAGCAACACGGCAAAACGGAAAGCATTTATTTAAGGAGCTGGATACATGCACGGTGGTGGCTGGTGGAGTTATGTAGCATTTGATGAAAGCAAGGGCAAGCCGCAGATTGACCGCGCCCTGTTGCGGCGGGTGATGGCCTATGCCCGCCCCTACCGCAAAGCGATTGCGGTAGTGTTGAGTTGTATTCTGGTGACTTCGGTAATTGAATTGATTCCGCCGCTGCTCTACCGCGACCTGTTTGATACCGTCATCCCCAACCGCGACTTCGCCCGCCTGAACTGGCTGGCGCTCGGCATGGTCGGCATCCCGATTGTGTCCAACCTGATTGGCGTTCTGGAACGCTACTACAGTGCCCGCACTGGTGAAGGCATCATCTTCGACCTGCGCAACGCCCTCTTTGACCACCTGCAACGCATGGGGCTGCGTTTTTTCACCCACACCCGGCGCGGCGAAATCATCTCGCGCCTGAACAATGACGTCGTCGGGGCACAGAGCGCCGTAACCGATACTGTCCCCAGCATCGTGACCAACACCGTCACGCTGCTCACCACCCTGGTGGTGATGCTCTCGCTGGAATGGCGGCTCACGCTGCTCTCGATTGCGATTCTGCCGGCCTTCATCCTGCCCGCCCGGCGGGTGGGGCGCATTCTGCGCGAGATTCGGCGCAAGGCGCTTGACCACAACACCGAGATGAATAACATCGTCAGCGAAACCCTGACGATTAACGGCGCCCTGCTGGTCAAGACCTTTGGCCGCCACCGTTACGAGCAAACCCGTTACCGCAAGGCCAGCGGGGACGTGCGCGACATCGGTGTGCGGCGAGCAATGGTCGGCCGCTGGTTCTTTATGGGCCTCGGCATTGCCAGCACCATTGGCATGGCGCTTAACTACTGGCTGGGCGGTTACTACACCCTCACGGGAGCCATCAGCCCGGGTACGATTGTGGCCTTTGTGGCTTACCTCTCGCGGCTCTACGGCCCGATTTCAGCCCTCACCAATGTGCAGGTCGAGTTCGTGACCTCGCTGGTCAGTTTCGAGCGCGTGTTTGAATACCTGGACCTGCCAGTGGAGGTCGAAGACCGGCCCGACGCGAAAACCCTGACCCAGGCGCGCGGCGAAATCCAGTTCGAGAATGTGTCGCTGGACTATTCAGCCGACAATGAACGGCTGGGCATCAAGGTCCACCGGCCGGTCGCGGGCGGCAACGGCGAACACGCGCCGGCCGTGGAAGAAGGCGAGGACGCTCTGCCGGCCTACATCCCCAGCCGGCGCTGGGCGGTGGAGGATGTGTCTTTCAGCATCCCGGCCGGCTCGCTGACCGCCCTTGTCGGTCCCAGCGGGGCGGGCAAGACCACCCTGACCTACCTGCTGCCGCGCCTGTACGACCCCACCGCCGGGCGCATCCTGCTGGATGGCCACGACCTGCGCGACCTGACTCAGGAATCGCTGGCGCGCCAAATTGGCGTGGTAACCCAGGAGACCTACCTGTTCCATGACAGCATCCGCGCCAACCTGCTGTACGCCCGCCAGGACGCCAGCGAAGCCGAGCTGGTGGCAGCGGCCAAAGCCGCCAATATTTATGACTTCATCCGCAGCCTGCCAGATGGCTTTGATACGCGGGTCGGCGAGCGCGGCTACCGCCTTTCCGGCGGCGAGAAGCAGCGCCTGACGATTGCCCGCGTGGTGCTGAAGGACCCGCGCATCCTGATTCTGGATGAGGCCACCTCGCACCTGGACAGCCAGAGCGAGGCCCTGATTCAGGCCGCCCTCGAGCCGCTGATGGCCGGGCGCACCAGCATTGTCATCGCCCACCGCCTTTCGACCATCCTGGCGGCGAACCAGATTCTGGTGATGCAAAATGGCCGCCTCGCCGAGCAGGGTAGCCACGCGGCCCTGTTGGCGAAGAACGGCCTGTACGCCCGCCTGTACGAAACCCAATTCCGCCCGCATCCCGAGGGCGCGGGCGGAATAATTGATCGCCGTGCGGAAATGGGGAACTCAGACGCATCCTGAACAGTCAGATGATTATCGTAGGGGCTCGGCATGCCTCGCCCCTACCCTGCCAATAACAAATCCACCCCGACCAACAAAAATTCCATGCGTTGTGCGTAGGAGTCGAGCTAAGCTCGCCCCAACCATTTATTGCTCTATCAGATAAATGGAAAAACGCGGTAACCCCTACCCGGCTTTCTTGAACCGCGGGTCCTTTTCCAGCGTCAGGCGCAGGCCGTCTTCCAGCGTGGTTTGGGCTTCAAAGGACAATTTTTTGCGCGCCTGGGTCAGGTCGGCGCACATACGCGAAACCCCCGTATCATTGCGGGGGGCGAAGATGACCTCGCCCTGGCTGCCCACCAGCGCAAGTATTGTTTCGGCGACTGTGCGGACGGGCATCTCCTGCCCGCTGCCCACATTAATCACCTGCTGGTTGAGGTCGGGCGCGGTAGCGGCCGCCACCATCGCCCGTACGACATCCTTGACATACACGAAATCGCGGGTCTGGTTGCCATCCCCATGCACCACCAGCGAGCCGCCCCGCAACGCCTGGCGAATGAAGTTGGGGATGACCGGCGGGTGCGAGGCCGGCAGGTGCTGGCCGGGGCCGTAGGCGTTAAACACCCGCAGGCTCACGGTTTCAATACCCCACAGCGCCCCAATGGTGCGGACATAATACTCACTGGCGAGCTTGCTAACGGCATACGGGCTGCGCGGGTTGGGCACATTGTCTTCGCGCAGCGGCTGTTCGCCCTGGTCGCCATACACCGCACCGGACGAGATGAACACCACCCGCCCCACGCCGACATCGCGCATGGCTTCCATCAGGCTCACCGTGCCGCCCACATTCACATTATTGTACTGGCTGGGGTACAGCAGCGACTCGGAGACCGAGACCCGCGCCGCCAGATGGTAAACGCAATCAATGTCCTGTAACAGCGTCCATAGTTTGGGGCGGTCATTGACATCTCCGCGCGTGAAATGCACGTCCTCCACCAGCGCCTGGGGCGACCCGGACGAGAAGTCGTCCAGACCGCGCACATGGTGGCCTTCGCGCGCCAACTGGTTGGCGAGGGCCGCGCCCAGAAAGCCGGCTGCGCCGGTGATGAGGAAATTCAACGCGCCTCCCCGGCGAGGGGAAATGGGTTTGGCAGGGAGGGATAAGGTGACCGGGTCATTTTGTGGGCGGGATTATAGCATGCGGGCTGGGCCGGGTTTCAGGGCAGGAATTCAAAGGTGTAGGCGGCCGGCTGGCGGGTGAAGCGAGTGGTGCCCATGATTACAAGGGTAACTTCCTGCACCGGGCCGCCGATCTCCAGTTCCAGTTCAAGGATATTCTCGGCGCCCAGGGTGAGGTATTCCACCGAGGTGGTTGCGCCCTGGGTGATGAGGGCCAGGTTGAAGGTCTGGGGGAGGAGGTTGGTGACGCGTACAAAGCCTGCGCCCTCCCAACCGCCGTCATCGGTTTCGAAATCCTCGGTGTAGCCAATGGCGGGGATGGCAAGGTCATCGAGCAGCAGACCCTCGCCATTGACGGCGGCATCGGTGATGTATTCAAAACGCAGGAGGACCTCCTGCCCGGCGTAATCACTCAAGTCCACGCTGTCTTGAATCCAGCCACTGGACACGCCATTGTAGCCCCAGCCGTAAGAGTTACCGGAGGGGTCTTCGCCGGTGCCGGAGGGGGTGACGAGGATTTGCCAGGTCGCGCCGCCATCGGTGGAGGCCATGAGGTAGAGGTAGTCATAGTCGGCTTCGATGTCGTACCACAGCCAGTAGGAAAACTCCAGCGGGCCGCTGACGCCGGTAAAGTCAAAGGCCCGGGTGAGGGTCATATCGGATTCGTCGCCCTTGTTGGACCAGAAGGCGAAATCGCCGGAGTGGGCGCTCTGGGGCAGGAGGGTGGTGAGTTGAGCGCCTTCGAGGCGGAGGGTGTGCTGGCCGGGGCACTGAATGGTGATGTAGTCGGTGCCGTACTGGTACACAGCCCGGGACTGGAGTTCGCCGGGGGCGCAGTCGGTGCGGGTTTCGGTGGCGCTGGCGCGCGGTGCGCCAGGATAGTCCGGATAGTGGAAGCGGCCATCGCCGACGCTGGTGTCCTGCAGAAAATTGGTGACGGCCCAGTCCAGCACGAGAGCATCGGCAGTAACGGGTGCGCCGCTGGCGGGGTCAATGAAGCCGAGTTCGGCCAGGACGCGGTCCACGCTTTCCAGGCCGTTTTCCGGGTGGGCGACGAGGGCCTGGGTGGCCTCGCTGCCAAAGCGGCCGAGGTAGTAGGTGACAAACAGGAATGAACTGCCATAGTAGGAGGCGGTGTCGCCATCATTCGGCCAGTCGTTAAGCGCCTGGTCGGGGTTGCGGATGAAGAGGCGGTCGAAGCCGCCGGGGCTGTAGCCGTTGAGCAGGGCCGAGAGTTCGGAGAAGCCTTCATTAAGCCAGGAGGTCTCGTTGCGGTCGCGATACCAGTGGATCATGTGCTGAAATTCATGCGCGAGGACACCGGCGGTGTAAGTGTCATTGAGGGGGGTGTTATCAGCGTTGATGACGAACATCTCATGGGCATTGCTGTACTTGGAAGCCAGCGGGTGAACAGAGTCCGAGGAGGAAAAGTAGCCGGCGGTGGAGAAGCCTACGCCGCCGGTGTACAGGATGTAGACGCGCGGGTCTTCATCAATGCCGGGCGACCATTCGCTGCCAAAGAACTCGCGGGTGGTGGGGTAGATGTGGCTATCAAAGGTCTCGGCGAGGTTGCGCAGGTCGGTTTCACTGTAGCGCACGCCGTTTTGGATCCAGAAGTAGGAGTGGGCAGTGACGTAGCGCAGGGTGGCGGTTACCTGAAAGGCCTGGTTGGAGGAGGTGTCAATAACCCAGAACTGCTTTTGGGCGCCGACCGAGTAGGGGGCATTCGGGTCGGGGTAGGTGGCGGGGATGTCCGCAATGCCGAGCAGGCGACGGGCGAGGTCGGCGGGGTCATTGATGGGGACTTCGGCGGCGACCAGGCGGGCGAGGTTGGCGTGGGCGAGTTCCAGCGCGCCTTCGGGCGGGACCTCGTTGGTGGGGGTGGTCGGGCTCAGGAGGCTTTCTGCCGTAGGCGCGCCGACCGGGCTGGGCGTGTTGGCGCCGGGCGAGCCATCGGCGGGTAGAAGCAGCCAGCCGGTAAAGGCGCCAAAGCCAAGCGCTGCAAAACAGCACAGGCTGATAAGTAAAAGTGAGCCGATGATGAGGCCAAACCAGAGCGAGCGGCTGCGAGTGTTCATTCAGAGATCCTTGGGGTGAGGAAACGGCTGGCCTGCCCCAGCAACAGACCGAGCGAAATCCACATGATGGGGAAGGTGAGTGAGTCCTGGGTGGCATTGCGGAGCATGAGCGCCAGCCAGAAGAACAACCCGGCGGTGCCGAGGAAGCGGGCGGCGGCTTGCGGGTGGCGCAGCAGGCGGCGCATTTCGGCCAGGGCAGCCAGCATAAAGGCCAGCCACAGCCACAGGCCGGGCAGGCCGGTTTCGGCCAGGAGGCGGGCGTACATGTTTTTGGGGTTGGGGATAATCTGCGAATCGGGGCTGACCAGGCGGGCGACTTCCTGCACATTGGTCATGGCCCAGTCCGGGTAGTGTTGCAGCAGGTAGAGTCCGCTGGCGCCGAGGCCAACGCCGGTGAGCGGGTGGTCAGCATACGTCTCGTAGGCCGCTACGGCCGCCGCCAGGCGCGGCCCGGCGCTGATGTTGACGATGTACTGCTCCAGCGAGAGTTCGGGGTTAATCTGCACCAACCGGGTGATGTAGCGGTTCTGGCTCAACCACCAGCCGGCAACCAGCAGGGCGGCCGCCAGGCCAATGGCCGCGCCCACCCGCCACAGGCGCGCCCCGCCCTCGCCGCGGAAGGGCGCCCGCCACCAAGCCCACAGCCGCCGGAAAGCCGGCCCCCCGGTAAGCAGCAGGCCCAGCCCGAGCGCCAGCAGGCCATTGAGCAGGCCGCTGCGCGAATAGCTCAACAGCACCAGTGCCAGGCCACCCGCCAGCAGCAGCGGCTCCAGCCACGCCCAGCGGGTGGCGGGTTGGCGGCGCAAGATGGCCGCTACCAGCCACGGCATATACAGTAACACAATCTGGTCCGCCAGCCACGAGGGTTCATAGGCGAAGCCAGAAATGCGGTTTTCCAGCAGGCGGCGCAGCGAGAAGGATAGTTGCACATCTTCCACCCAGCCACGCGGAATAAATGAAGTGTGGAGGGCGATTGCCTGTATCAGGCCCCACAGGATGGTTGCCGCCAACCCGGCGTACAGCCAGCGCAGGCTGGGGCGCAAATCGGATGAGGATTGCCCGGCCAGCCAGGCGGCAGCCAGAAAGGACAGCCCCATCCCCAACGAGACCCAGGCCCGCAGGCTGCGGTCAAAAAAACTGGCGTTGCGGAAATCCAGCGGAGCATACAGCCAGGCCACCAGCGTACCGGCCAGCGCCACCAGCAGGAAAACCAGCAACGGGGTGAAGGCCGGCGGCAGGCGCAACGCCCCGCGCCGCCACGCCAGCCCGAAGGCCAGCGGCAGAAACAAGGCCAGCGGATACAACGAAAGCGGCTGGAGGGTGGTATGACCGAGCACATCCGGGAAATAGCGGAAGGATGTAACCGGCAGAGCCAGCAGGGTCAGCCCCCAGAGCAGGTCAGCCAGCCGTTGCAGGCGGTCTTCAGCCAACAATTTATTCACGCCGCGCCCCAAAGGAGAAGAACAGAGCCGCGGCCGCCAGCAGCAACGCCCCGGCCAGCGAACCGGCCAGCAGGTAGCCGCCGAGGCGGGCGGTGGGTTGGGGGTTCAGGGCTTCGGCTCGGGTCACTTCGAGATTCAGGTAAGGCGAGAGGCCCTGGGCGGCTTCGAGGGCCGCCCCGAGTTCGGCGCCCAGGCGTTCCAGGGTTTCGGCATCCAGCGCTTCACCCGCAATATAGGCGGCATTCACGCCGGCGCGCAGTTCTTCCACGCGCGGGTCCCAGCCCACCCGGGCGCGGGCTTCCAGCACGAAGGCTTCGGCCCAGGCGGCCGCCAGCGCCGCGGCGCGTTCGCCATCCCGGTCTTCGGCCCAGAAGCGCCACTCGCCGTCCTGCGGCTGGCTGAGCAGCAGCGTACCGCTTCTCAGTTCGGTTACATCTGTATCCGGCACGGCGGCGGCCACGCGTTGCAGGACGGCATCCGACCAGGCCACCGCCACCAGTTTGCGGGTTTCGCGTTCCAAAAAGTGGAACAGTCGCCGCTCCGGGAAGTACACCCAGGCTTCTTCGATGTTATGGTCCACCACCACGTTGGCCTGCGCCCGCAGCGGCGGCGGGAAAGCGGCGTACGCGCCCCAGCCCAGCAGCGCGCCCAGCAGGGCGCCGGCCAGCCACAAGCGCCAGGCAGCGAAGATATTGCCAAGCGGGTCCGGCCCTTCGGGGGCGGTGAGAAAATCAAAGAATCGTTTCATCGGTCACTCTTTCGCGGCCTGCCGCACCCGCCCGCGGCGGCGGGCGGTTACCAGCGGGGCCAGAATACGGCGCAGGTGGTATTTGAACACAATCGGGGCCAGCGGGCTGCCGCCATCGCGCCGGTGCACTTTCAGCATTTCGGGCCAGGCGCTATCGGCCACCATCGTCTTGCTGTCGCCGTGCAGGCGAAAGTTGGCCCAGTGGCGGGGATGGTAACGCAGTTCGGAGACCCGCGCCAGCCGCACCCATAAATCATAATCCATGGCGAAGTAAAACTCAGGGTCGAGCGGCCCGACCTGCCGCCACAGGCTGGCACGCCAAAAGGCCGCCTGCTGCGGGATGTGGACATAGCCGCGCCGCAGGCGGGCGTAGTCGGTCTGGGCGGCGGGGAAGCGGCCGAGGCGCTGGCCGTGCTCGTCGATGAAGTCGGCATCCCCATACACCAGCCCGATCTCGGGGTGTGCTTGCAGAAAGGCCACCGCTTCGGCCACTGCTTCAGGTTCGTAGGTGTCATCGGAGTTGAGCCACGCGAGGATTTCGCCGTTGGCGCGGGCAAAGCCCTTGTTGATGGCATCTGTCTGGCCGCGGTCTTTTTCACTGGCCCAGTGGGCGAGGCGCGGGGCGTAGCGTTCCAGAATCGCCGGGCTGTCATCCGTTGAGCCGCCATCCATCACAATATATTCGATATTCGGGTAGGTCTGGGCCAGCACCGAATCGAGGGTAGCGGGCAGAAAGCGGGCCTGATTGTACGAAGGTGTAACAATGGTAACCAGCGGCTGATTCATGGCGTCAGTCCCAGTCTTCGGCGGTATAGAAATATCCGGCCACATCCGCGGTCAGGTCGCGCACCCGCTGGATTTCATCGGCGGTCAGGCGTTTCTGCCAGTTCTTGAGGTTGGCGCGGCTGTCCAGCTTGACGTTGTAGATGTTCTGGCGCGAGACTTCGCTGGGGTTCTCGGCCCGGCTGGCGGCCTCCACCTGGCGCGCCACCCGTTCGCTAAATGGCAGGCCGAGCTGCGCATACAGCGCTCCGAAGCCAGCCTGCGGGTCGCGCGAGAGGTCTTCATGCCGCACGGCGATGAACTCCGGCCGCGGCTGGCGAACGCGGTGAAAGACATCATAGAGCATGCGCCAGAGCAGGCAGGCACGGGCGAGGGTGTCGGTGGAGGTGCGGGCAGCCTGCATCTCGGCCCGGTAGGGTTCCAGCCAGTCGCGCAGCAACAGGGGCTGGTCGAGCAGGTCATTGAAATTGAACGACCACTCCAGGCGTTTGAGGCTGCTGGCAAAGGCGGCCGGGTGACGGATGGCGAGCACCACGCGACAACCGAGCCGGTCAGCGAACCACGGGGTGGAGAAGGCGGCAAACGGGTCTTTGAGCAGGGCGGCCTGCCCGCCCAGCCGGCCGCGCGTAAAGATGAAGGCATCCCGTCCCATCCGGCCAATATCTTTCAGCGAGCGCAGGCTGGCCAATTCGCGCCCCAACCCGTAGCGCAGGGCGAGGGTGTCCTGAAAGGTGGGTAGATACTCGGCTTCGTTTTCTTCGCAGACATAGGTGTACCAGCGGCGCACCGGCGCGGCCAGCACCCCCGGCCGATGGTGGACGTTAAGCGGCTCGCTGACGTAGGCATGCTGCCCGGCAACGACCAGCATTTTGCCAATCCAGGTCGTGCCGGAGCGGTGGCTGCCAGTAACTAGAATGGGAGCGTGAGTCATAGAGGCGGCGCGACCGACCGGGTTCAGTAGGTCAGCCGTTTTTCGATGGTGAGTTCGGCCGTGGCGAGGATGTCGGCGATGCGCTGGCCGGCCAGGCCGTCGCCATAGAGCGTGTCCTGCGGGGCGCGACCGTTGTTGATCTGGGTTTCGATGGCCGCCCGGATGGCATCCCGGTCATAGCCCACATCCAGCACGTTCTTGCCACGCTCGCGCCCGGCCTGGCGACTGCCGATATTCACCGCCGGTACGCCCAGGAAAGCGCACTCACGGATGCCAACGCTGGAATTGCCCACAATGGCACGGCTGTTGAGCAGCAGGCGCAGAAAGTCGGAGGGCTCCATGTTCTTGAAGAAATGAATATTTTGCGGGGCAACGATTTCGCGAAACGAGCGAATGCCCTCGGAGGTGCCATCCGCCCCGGCATCCACGTTCGGCCAGAACCACAGGGTCGGCAGGCCGATGTCATGTACGGCGTGGAGGGTTTCCTTAATGTGCTGGCGGGCGACCTTGTTTTCGGTGGTCACCGGGTGTTGCATTACCACCAGATAGCCCTGGGCGTAGTCCACTTCCTTGCCTACGCCGCCGTACTTTTCGTAGGGGTTGAAATCCAGCGCCGGCTGGTCCAAAATCTGGGCCGCCAGGTCCACCGAAGGGCAGCCGGTCAGGTGGACTTTGGCCGGGTCTTCGCCCATCTGTATCACGCGCTGGGCGGCCATCTCGGTGGCGACGAGATGCAGGTCGGCAAGTTTGGTCACGGCGTGGCGCACTTTTTCATCAATCGAGCCGGTTACTTCGCCGCCCTGTACATGCGCAACCGGGATGTTCATGTAGGCGGCGGCGATGGCGGTGGCGATGGTTTCGTAGCGGTCGGCAATCGTCACGACCACATCCGGGCCGAGGTTGTCAAAGACGGTCGCCAGTTCCAGCAGGCCGAGGCCGGTAGTCTTGGCCATGGAAGTTGGGTTTTCGCCTTCCAGCACCATCGAGACGCGGGCGGCGATTTCAAAGCCATCCTTGAGGATGTAGCGCACCGCCGAGCCGTAGCGGTCCAGCAGGGCGCTGGCGG
This sequence comes from Anaerolineales bacterium, assembly GCA_024710875.1. GTDB lineage: Bacteria > Chloroflexota > Anaerolineae > Anaerolineales > UBA11579 > SCUK01. The sequence goes on from JANJTX010000013.1 coordinate 34,129, forward strand.
CCACCACCAGTTGCAGTTCAAGGTCGGGGTGAGCCACAATCGCATCCAGGGCGGTCTTGATGCGCGAGTAGGACGGGCGGGCGGTAACGACGACACACACTTTGCGTTTCATGGGCATTTATTCCAGGTCTTCGGCCTGCAGCAGGCTATCGGCGGGGAGGGCGCGGCGCAGGCGGCGACCAATGACGGCGGGCAGCTGGTCGGGCGGCAGGCCGCTGCCGGGCTTCTTTAATACCAGGTCTTCGGCCGCCAGCGTAGTTCCGGCGGGCAGGTCGCGGCGCGCCACGATGCTGCGAGTGAACAGCGCCCGCAGGGGCTGCAATTCACCAGCGAGGGCATCTTTATCCACCGGGTTGGCGCGCATGGCTTCGATGAAGCGCACGCCCTCTACCAGTTGGGCGAGTTCCTCGGTGGTGACCGAAGCAATCACATCCGGCCCGAACATGTCGCGATGCAGCGCCAGATGCACTTCCAAAACATCGATGCCAAGCACGGCCGCCGCCAGCCCGGGGTAGATGCTGCCGGAATGGTCCGAGAGGCCGACCGGCGTGCCGTAGCGTGCGCGGTAAAACGGGATCAGGTTAAGGCCGATTTTTTCCGGCGGAGAAGGATAGGCCGAGGTGCATTGCAGCACAGTCAGAGGGTTGCCGTGTGCCTTGAAGAAGGCCACCGCCGCATCCACTTCGGACAGCGGGCTCATGCCGGAGGAGAGGAAGACCGGCCCGCCAGTGGCGGCGATGCGTTCCAGCATCGGGGTGTTGCCCAGCTCGCCAGAGGCGATTTTCCAGGCGTAGTTGCCCACCTGCTCCAGCAATTCCACCGCTTCCAGCGAGAAGGGCGAGGACATAAACTTCAGGCCGGCTTCGTCGGCGTGGGTTTTGAGGCCGTGCCACTGCTCGGGGGTAAATTCCATGCGCTGCCAGTAGGCGTAGCGGCTTTCATCCTGCTTGCTGAACTTCACCCGCCACGGCTCGCCGGGGGTGCTTTCGGCGGCGGCGATATGAGTCTGGAATTTAATCGCATCCGCGCCGGCGCGGGCGGCGGCATCAATGAAAGCATGCGCCAGGCCGAGGCTGCCATCATGCGATTGGGCGACTTCAGCAATAATCAGGGCGCGGGTGTGGGCGGGCTGGACAGGGAACATGGGCAGAGGCGGCGCGCAGGGGCGCGCCAGCCCTGAATTATACCGGATGCAGGCCGCTTAAACCCCAACGCCCCGTTTGAGGGCGCTGTGATAGAATGCGGTGTTTTGCGGAGTGCCGAAGGTGGGAATCGAACCCACACGTCCAAAGGACTCGCGATTTTGAGTCGCGCGCGTCTGCCAGTTCCGCCACTTCGGCAAGGCTGCGCAAGTATAATCCGAATGTTTCGCCCCTTCAAGGGTGTTGAGGCCGTATGTTGCCAGAAAACCTGAAAACCATCCAGACCCGCATTGCGGTTACGCTGTTCATCGCCCAGTCGTTTACTTCGGCCGGGCTGATTGCGATGGCGACCCTGATGACGATTGTGGCCACCGATTTGGGCGGCAGCGAGGCGTTGGCCGGCATCCCGAATGCAGTCAATAACCTGGCCGCCGCCCCGGCGGCGTATGTCTTCGGCCTGCTGTGGGACCGCACCGGCCGCCGCAATGGGCTGGCGCTCGGCCTGGCCTTTGGCATCCTCGGGGCGGGCGTGGCCGTGGTCGCCGTCCAGACCGGGAACTTCGCCCTCTTTCTGGGGGCGATGCTCGGGCTCGGCTTTGCCCGCTCGGCCAGCGGCCTGTCGCGCTTTATCGCCGCCGAGGTCAACCTGCCGGAAGTGCGCGGCCGGGCGATTGCCTATGTGGTGCTGGGCGGCACGGTCGGGGCGGTGGGCGGCCCGTTGCTGGTGGCGCCTTCCAGCCAGTGGGCGCTGGCGGCCGGCCTGCCGGAACTGGCCGGGCCGTTTGCCGCCGGGCTGGGGCTGTACCTGCTGGGTACGCTGAGCGTCTGGCTCGGCCTGCGCCCCGAACCGATGACGATTGCACGTCAACTGGCCGATGCCGTGCCGGTCGCCGAACGCCCCAGTGAAACGCCGCGCCCGCTGGGCGAAATTTTGCGCCAGCCGGCGGTCATCGCCGCCATCCTCTCGATTTCGCTTTCGCAAATGGTGATGATTGGCGTGATGGGTATTACCTCGCTCCACATGCGCCACCACGACCACCCTTTCACTGCCATCTCGCTGGTGTTCTCGGCCCACACGTTGGGCATGTTCGCCTTCTCGGTCTTCACTGGCCGCCTGGCCGACCGCTGGGGGCGCTTCCCCACCATCCTGACCGGCTGCCTGATCTTGCTGCTCTCATTCGCCATCGCCCCGATTTCAGTCGGCACGCCGCTGCTCTCGCTGGCCCTGTTCCTGCTGGGGCTGGGCTGGAACTTTTGTTTTGTGGGCGGCTCGGCCCTGCTGGCCGACCAGCTCACTCCGGCCGAGCGCGCCCGCACCCAGGGCTTCAATGATGTCTTTTTGGGGCTGGCGGCCGCCGCCGCGGCCTACTTAAGCGGGCTGGTGTTCGCCGCCCAGGGCTACGGCCTGCTCAACCTGTACAGCGCCCTCATTACCCTCATCCCACTGGCCGCCATCCTGTTGTGGCGGCGGCAAACGCACCGGGCTCAACCGGCGGCGCAACCCATTCACTAAACCAGAGGTCTCATGAAACTCGGAATTATCGGACTGCCGCAAACCGGCAAAACCACCATCTTCAACGCCCTGACGCGCGGCAATGTGCCCACCACCATGAGCGGCAAAATGGAAGTGCACACCGCCGTGGTGGATGTGCCCGACCCGCGCGTGGATGTACTCTCTAAAATGTACAATCCAAAGAAAACCGCCTACGCCAAAGTAACCTATGCCGACATCGCCGGGTTGGAAGGCGGCGGGCAGGGTGACATCGCCGGGCCACTGCGCAATGAACTGGGCCAGATGGATGGCTTCCTGCATGTGGTGCGCTGCTTTGAAGACGACAGCGTGCCGCACCGCAGCGGCAGCCTCGACCCGCGCCGCGACATCGAAGGCATGGCGGGTGAACTGCTGCTGGTGGACTTGATTACGGTGGAAAACAAGGTTCAGAAACTGAAGGATGACCGTGGCAAGGGCGGCCGCGACAAGGCCGAGCTGGAGCGCGAGATCGTGTTGTTCGACCGCCTGCACGCCTGCCTTTCGGCCGACCAGCCCCTGCGTATGCTGGACCTGACCGGCGAGGAACTCAAATCGCTGGGCGGCTACCAGTTCCTCACCCTCAAGCCGATGCTGGTGGTGCTGAACCTGGGCGAGAGCCAGAGCGCCCCGGATGTGGCCGACCTGACCCCCAACGCCATCGCCCTGCAGGGCAAGCTGGAAATGGACATCGCCCAATTGCCGCCGGAGGATGCAGCCATGTTCATGGAAGAATACGGCATCAGCGAACCGAGCCTGAACCGCATGATCCGCGCCTCCTACCAGTTGCTCGGCCTGCAGTCTTTCTTCACCGTGGGCGAGGACGAAGTGCGCGCCTGGACGGTGCGGGTCGGAGCGCAAGCCCCCGAAGCGGCGGCCGTCATTCACACCGATTTGCAAAAGGGTTTCATCCGCGCCGAAGTCGTGGCCTACGAGGATTTAAGCAGCCTCGGCAGCATGGCCGAAGCCCGCAATGTGGGCAAGTTCCGCGTGGAAGGCAAAGACTACATCGTGCAGGATGGCGACATCCTGCATGTGCGCTTCAACCTGTAAAAAACTGTTTCAGAAGTCCCTGGAATAAAGTCTCCATTCCGAGCGCAGCGGAACCCGCCCTAAGCCCAGGACTGCACTTCGAGGATGTTGCCCTCCGGGTCAGTCAGGTAACACCAGGTTACCTGTGCGCCGGTCTTCGTCGTCAGAGTCACTATCTCGCCCACCGCGGCGCCACCATTCGCCAGTACTTTCGCCCGCAATGCGGCTACATCCTCGGTTTCAAACGCCAGGTGGCCGAAGCCCGGCCAGTTCACGGCTGGCGGCGGCCCCTCGGCCAGCTCGTCATAATGGTAGATTTCAAGCGTCGGGCCTGCCGGCCCCCAACCCGGCAGCCGCAGGTGGGCGCCAGTCATGTGCGCCCCGGTCAAGCCCGTGCCGGCATCCAGCGCCGCTCCGGCATAATCGCGTTCCGGCGGCACGAGTTCACAGCCAAACACGGCGGTATAAAAGGCGGCCAGCGCCCGCCAGTCGCGTGCAATCAGGTTGGTATGGACATACTTTATCGCCATGGTGCGCTCCTTGTTTCAGCGCCAATTCTACCTGCCCGGCCGCGCGGCAGGCAAAAACCCCGCACCTCATGCTACACTAGCCCGCGATGAAAACGGACGATTTTGATTATGTACTGCCGCCGGAGCGGATTGCCCAAACACCAGCCGAGCCGCGCGACCATGCCCGCCTGCTGGGCCTGGAGCGGGTGAGCGGTACGCTGACGCATGACCATTTTTACAATCTGGGCCATTATTTGCGGCCCGGCGACCTGCTGGTGGTGAACCAGACCCGGGTGCTGCCGGCGCGCCTGCCGGCGCGCAAACAGCCCGGCGGCGGCAAAGCCGAGTTGCTGCTGCTGAACCGGCGGGACGACCACACCTGGGAGGCACTGGTGGGTGGCAAGGGGCTGGGGGTGGGCCGCCAATTGCTCCTGCTGGATGGACGCGTGGCAGAAGTCCAGGAGGACCTGGGTGGGCCGCGCCGTCTGGTGCGATTTGAAACCCCGCTGGATGGGGCATTGGATGCGCTGGGCGAGATGCCGCTGCCGCCGTACATCCATGAACGGTTGGCGGATAAGGAGCGGTATCAGACGGTGTATTCCCGGGCGGCCGGTTCGGCGGCGGCGCCCACGGCCGGGTTGCATTTCACGCCCCAGTTACTGGAGGCGTTACAGGCGCAAGGGGTAGGTCTGGCGCGGGTAACCCTGCATGTGGGGCTGGATACCTTTGCGCCGGTGAACGAAGACGACCCCGGCACACACGAAATTCATAGCGAGTGGTGCGAACTGACGGAAGAAACCGCGGCGCAGATTAATGCGGCCCGGGCGGCGGGGGGGCGAATTGTGGCGGTGGGGACGACCAGCGTGCGCACTCTGGAGAGTGCGGCCCAAACGGCAGCCGCGGGCCGGGCGGTGGCGGCGTTCAGCGGGCAGACGCGCTTGTATATTCTGCCGGGGTACGAATTTAGGGCAGTGGATGCGATGATTACCAATTTCCACCTGCCGCGCTCCACGTTGTTGATGCTGGTGAGCGCCTTTGCCGGCCGCGAGCGGGTGCTGGCGGCGTACCAGACGGCAATTGAGGAACAGTACCGCTTTTATTCGTTTGGGGATGCGATGTGGATCGCCTGAAGGCAATTTAGCCCGACTTCTTTTTAGGGGCAGGATTTTTCTTGGGGGCGTTCTTGGGGGCGCTATTTTTGTCGCCGGATTTTGCCTTGGGTTTAGCGGCTTTGGCTTTGGGCCGGGGGTTTTTGGGTTTGGGCTCGGTTTTTTCTTCCAGCATGCGGGCGAAGAGACTGACCACTTTCGGGTCAAACTGGGTGCCACTGTATTGTCTGAGTTCGGCAATTGCCTCGGCCCGGGTGCGGGCGGCGCGGTAGACGCGGTTATCGGTGATGGCGGTGTAGGCATCCACCACGGCGAGGATGCGGGCGCCGAGGGGGATGTCTTCGCCGGCCAGGCCGTCCGGGTAGCCCTGGCCGTCGAACCATTCCTGGTGGCTGCGGATGATGGGGGCGACCGCGCCAAGTTTTTTGACCGGGGCAACGATGCTGGCGCCGAGTTCGGGGTGTCGCTGGATGGCGCGCTGCTCGTCTGCGGTGAGGGCGGCGGGTTTGAGCAGCACTTCATCCGGCACACCAATTTTGCCGATGTCATGCAACAGGGCGGCCCAGCGCAGGGCTTCGAGCTGAGTGGGCGGCAGGTTGAAGTGCCGGCCAAGTTCTTCGGCCCAGATGGCCATGCGCTCGCTGTGGTTGCTGGTGTAGGAGTCGCGCACATCCATGGCGTTGGCGAGGGCCAGTACCGTCTGGACGTAAGCATCTTCCAGTTCTTCGTACAGGCGGGCGTTCTGGACGGCAACGCCGGCCTGGCGGCCGATGGATTCGAGCAGGGCAAGGTCGCGCGGGCTGAAGACGCGAGCCGGGTCGCGGGTGAAGATGCCGAGCACGCCGATGCGGCCTTCGCCGGACTTGATGGGGGCCGCCAGCAGGCCATTGACGCCAGCCTCGGCCCAGGCGGGGATGGCTTTGGGGTGGCGGGGATAATCCTGCACGACGAGGCCGTTCCCGGAGGAGAGGATTTCCCACATCAGGCCGTGGCCGTTGGTGAGGTGGAGTTCAATCTCGGCGGGTTTGTTGTAGAAGAAGGTTTCCAGGACTTCATGGGTTTCGGGGTTGGCGATGGCGATGGAGGCGATTTCGCCGCCGACCAGTTCGCAGGCGAGCTTGCCAACCTGCTCGAAGAGGGTCGGCTGGTCCAGGGCGCGGCTGATGGCGCGGGTGACATCGTTGAGGCGTTGTTCGCGGTCCAGGGCGGTGTTGGTTTCCTGAAACAGGCGGGCGTTCTGGATGGCAATGCCGGCCTGACGGCCGATGGTTTCGATGGTGTTGACGTCGCGTGGACTGAAGTGACCGGGTTGGCTGACATAATACACGGCCAGCGCGCCGATGACTTCATCGCCGGCCCAGACCGGCACAGCGATGAAGGCACGGGCGCGGGCGGCTTCGTGATGGGCGAGCGAATCGGGGTGGTCACCGTAGCTGTTGAGCAGAATCGATTCGCCAGTATCAACGATTTTCCAGGCCAGCCCCTCGCCACGACGGCTGGTGCGGGTGTAGTTGGTTTCCAGGGGGTTGTAGACGTAGGGGAATTCCATTGTGTCGCCATCGGGCAGCAGGAGGCCGAGTGAGCCGGCTTCGGCGCCAACCGATTCGCAGGCCATACGGACGACATCGGTCATCACGCCTTCAACCGCCAGCTCACGGGTGAGTTTGCGGGTAATTTCGTTGAGTTGCTGCTCGCGGCGCAGGTTCTCGTTGCTTTCGGCAAACAGGCGGGCGATTTCAATGGCGTTGGCGGCATGGTTGGCAAAAGCGGTGGCCAGCTGGGCATCTTCAGGGGTGAATTGCCCGGCCTGGTAGCCATCCACCGTGAGGATGCCGATGACCTCGCCGCGGGCGACGAGCGGGACGCCGAGCCAGGCGACGATTTTTTCGGCATGCGGCGATTGCAGCCAGCCGGGGTCCAGCCGCACATCGTCAATAATAGTGGTGCGCTGCTCAAAGAGGATGGGTTGGGCGGGGCGGTTTTCAGCGACTTTGAAGCCGAAGCCGATGAGCTCGGCGGGCAGGTCGCCGCCGACGCGCTCGATGATGAGCAGTTCGTCGTGGCGCAACATGACGGAGGCGCTATCGTAAGGTACGACCTTGCGAAGTTGCTGGAGGATGAGATCCAGTACGGTGTCGCGGTCGGTGGTGGTGCCGAGGATGTGGGTGATTTCGCGCAGGGTTTCGGCCTGCTGGCGCTGACGGCGTTCGGTCTGGAGGAGGCGGGCTTTGGCGAGGGCCAGGGCGAGCTGGTCGGCGAGGGTACTTAAGGCGGCGACATCGTCCTGGTCAAAGGCGTTGAGCTGGTTGCTGTCGATATTGAGGATGCCAATCAGTTCGCCTTCGGCCAGCAGGGGCATGGCGAGTTCAGCGCGAATTTCACCGATGTCCGGGGGTTGGAAGTCCGGGTGTTCGGCGGCGTTGTTGGCGAGCACGTACTTGCGGGTGCGGGCGGCCAGGCCGAGCAGGCCCTCATGGATGGATTGGCGGTAGCGGCCGGGGGTGATGCTCTCGCTGTAAGGGACGGAGAGGGCTTCGAGGCGCAGGGTTTCGCCATCCGGCTCGAGGCACAGGACGCCGACATTGTTGTAACCGAAGTCGCTGTGGAGGCGGTTGGCAACCAGTTGGCAGAGTTCGGTGGCATCCAGCAGGCCGCTGAGGTCGCGACCGAGGCTGTTGAGCAGCGTGAGGTGGCGGGCGTGTTTTTGTTCGGTGGCGCGGGCGCGCAGGCGTTCGATGACGACGGTCATCTGGCCGGCAAGGGTGGAGAGCAGGCGTTCATCGTTGCCGGTGAAGGCGGCTGGCAGGTGGCTTTCGGCATTGACAACACCGATGATTTTGCGCCCGGCCTGGAGCGGGACACACAGCTCGGCTCTGGCGTTTTCGTCCAGGCGGATGTACGTGGGGTCGGCGGAGACATCATCCACGCGTACGGCCTGGCCGGTGCGGAAGACGCGGCCGGTAACGCCCTGGTCAATTTCGATGCGCCAGTTGGCGAGGTTGGTAGGGGCGCGGTAAGAAGGGTGGGCGATGAGGGCGTTTTCGAGCGGGTCGTAAAGGATGAGGCCGAAGTTATCAGGGTAGAAAAGTTGGGAGATGAGTTCGGTGGCGGCGGCGATGAATTCGTCTTCATCGGTGGCCTGACTGCCGATGTTGGCCAGGGTGTGGAGGGCGCTCAGTTCATCCAACTGTCGGCGGGTGGCTTCAAAGAGGCGGGCGTTTTCAATGGTGGCGGCGGCCTGGCTGGTGAAGGTTTCGGCGAGGATGATTTCCTGGTCGTCAAATTGGCGCGGCGCGCCAAGGTCTTCAAGTTCGACGAGGCCAATGACTTCACCCTTGGTGGCGAGGGGCAGCAGGAGGGTGGAAGAGACGCCGGTTTCTGCCATGATGGCGCGGGTGCGGGCGGGGAGGTCCGGGCTGTTGCGGTTGGCCTGGAGGGTGAGGTTCTGGGTCAGGCTGCGGGCGGCGAGGGGGATGCGGTCGAGCGGGATGGGCTGGTACCAGTCATCGGCGATAACGCGCTCGCTGACGCTGAAGAAAACTTCCATGAGGATGGTGTCGCGGGTGCGGTCCCACATGGAGATGGCACAGGAGTCGACTTCGAGCAGCAGGGCGAGTTGTTCGGCAAAGCTTTCCAGTACTTCGGTGAGGTTGAGGCTGGAGGTGGTATTGGCGGCGGCGGTATTGAGGGCGGCCAGTTGGCGGGCGCGGCCCTGCTCGGCGGCCAGCAGGCGTTCGCGTTCGGTTTCAGTTTGCTTACGCTCGGTGATGTCGTGGATGGTGGCGACCACGCCGAGGACTGCGCCGGCCGGGCTGGCGAGCGGGCTGTAGGTGCCCTGGGTCCAACCGGTGGCGCCGGTCTGGGGCACAAAGTAGGGGATGTCTGATGAGCGTACGGTTTCGCCCTGCAGGACGCGTTGGAGCAGAGTGAGCAGGCCCTGGTCGGCGAGGTGGGGGAAGACTTCGGTGACCGATTTGCCGAGGACGTCGCGGTGTTTGAGGCCGGTGATTTCTTCCATGAACTGGTTCCACACCAGGAATCGCAGTTGCTGGTCATAGACGGCCACGCCTTCCTGTACGCTTTCAATGATGTTGGTATTCAGCAACTGGGATTGGCCGAGGGCGGCCTCGACCCGTTTGCGCTCGGTGATGTCTTCCAGACTACCTTCAATATAACGGGGGAGTCCGGCTTCGGCGACCAGGCGGGCGTTGATGTTGACCTGAATTTGGGAGCCATCGTAACGGCGCAGGGCTACTTCCAGGTTGCGGGTGACCGGGTTGCTCAGGAAATTCTCCAGCGCGTAGGCGCGGGCTTCCGGGCTGGGGTAGAGGGCATCTACCGGGGTGCTCAGCAGGGTCTCGCGGTCCGGGTAGAGGAGCAGGTCCACCATGGCGAGGTTGGCGTCCAGCAGTTTGCCTTCGGGGGTGGAGCGGTAGAGGCCAATTGGCACGCCATCAAACAGGCTGCGGTAGCGGGCTTCGGCTTCGGCCAGGGCGCGGCGTTGTTCGCCGTGCTTGAGCAGGCTTTCCACAATGCCGGGCAGCAGGGCGAACTGGGAGGGCGATTTGAGGATGTAGTCGTCCAGCCCGGCTTTCATGGCCTGGACGGCGACTTCCTCGCTACCGGTGATGGTGAACATCAGCACCGGGGTTTCGGGCCAGTGGGTTTTTATCTGGCGGGTGATGCCGATGCCATCCGCCCAGCCGAGGTGGTAGTCTACGATGACAATGTCAAAGTCACCCTGGTGGAGGGCCTGGTCGAAGGCGCCGGGGCTTAGAATTTCGTGGATGTTCAGACGCTGGAAGTGTTTTTCCAGCCCGTGACGGATGAGGACGCGGTCGTCCGGGTTGTCTTCAATGAGCAGGATGCTCAAGGGGTCGCCGTGGTGGGGGGTTGTCATCAGTCCAGGAAGGGGCGCTCGTTGAGCTTGAGCCAGTAGTTTTCGATGCTCTCGATGAGTTGGGCGAGGTCTTCAAAGCGGCCGGGTTTAACAAGGTAGGAGTTGGCGCCAGCGGCATAGGCGGCGCGCATATCTCCCGGTTCATCGGAAGAGGAGAGGACAATGATAGGCAGTTTACGCAGGCGGGGCTGGTTTTTGACCCAGGCGAGGACATCAAAGCCGGAGGCGCGTGGCAGTTTGAGGTCCAACAGGACGATTTGAGGCAGGGGGTGTTCGAGGCGGTCGCTGAACTCGCCGGCGCCGTTGAGGTAGTCTATGGCTTGTTCGCCATCGGCGGCGTGCTGCAGGCGGATGTTGCCGGCGCGGCGGCGAACCGCCCGCTGTACCAGCAGGGCGTCGGTAGGGTCGTCTTCGACGAGCAGAATGGTGTTTAAGGAACGGGTCACCCACTACTCCACGGCCAAGTTGCAGTTCCGGCTTGATTGTACACGATAGCGACTGGCAGTGGCCTGCCAAAATCGCAAGCGCGGGGAGTGCCGGCCGTGGCGGCTTGAAAGGCGGTTGTCTGACAGGTACAATACAGGAAACCCACAATGAATGCCTAAAGGTTTGCCATGCACATTGTTGACCTGATTATCAAAAAGCGTGACCGCTACGAACTGACGACGGATGAAATTCAGGAGTTTGTGGCGGCGTTTACCCGTGGGGATGTCCCGGACTATCAGGCGGCGGCCTTTGCGATGGCGGTGCTGCTGAATGGCATGTCTGGCCGCGAGACGACCGACCTGACTCTGGCGATGGCGCACAGCGGCGACACGCTGGACCTGACCGGCGTGGTGGATGTGGCGCTGGACAAGCACAGCACCGGCGGGGTGGGCGACAAAACCACCCTGGTGGTGGAGCCGGTGGTGGCGGCCTGCGGCCTGCCGGTAGGCAAGATGAGCGGACGCGGGCTGGGCTTTTCCGGTGGGACGCTGGATAAGATGGAATCGATCCCCGGTTACCGCACCGACCTGACGACCGAAGAGTTCCTGAAGCAGTTGAAGGAAGTGGGCCTGGTGCTGACCGGCCAGACCGGCGACCTGGCCCCGGCAGATGGCAAGCTGTATGCCTTGCGGGATGTGACCGGCACGGTACCCTCCCTGCCATTGATTGCCTCCTCGATTATGAGTAAGAAAATCGCCGCTGGAGCGCAGCGGATTGTGCTGGATGTGAAGGTAGGGGTAGGGGCGTTTATGGAGACGGAGGAAGCGGCCCGCGCCCTGGCCGAAACGATGGTGGAAATTGGGCGGCTGGCGGGGCGCAAGACGGTGGCGCTGCTTTCAGACATGAACCAGCCGCTGGGGGTGGCGGTGGGCAATGCACTGGAAGTGCGCGAGGCGATTGAGACCTTGCAAGGCGGCGGCCCGGCCGATTTTCGCGAACATGCGCTGGAGGTGGCGGCCCATTTGTTGTTGCTGGGCGAGGCCGCGCCGGACCTGGCGGGGGCGCGCCAGCTGGCCGAAGCAGCCCTTTCAGATGGCCGGGCATGGACGAAGTTCCGGGCGCTGGTTGCGGCGCAGGGCGGCGACGTCAGTTATGTGGATGACCCGGAGAAACTGCCACGGGCGGCGCAGATTGAGACGGTGGCCGCGCCCCGCGCCGGCGTGCTGGCGGCCTGCAACGCGCGGGTAATTGGCGAAACTTCGGTGATGATGGGGGCCGGACGACTGACGAAGGGCCAGCCGATCGACCATGCAGTGGGGATTGAAGTACACGCCAAGGTCGGTGACCGCCTGGAAGCGGGGACGGCGTTGTTTACCCTGCACGCCCATAATGAAGACACGCTGGCCGAAGCGCGGGCGCGGGTGTTGAGCGCCTGCGAATGGAGCGATTCGGCGGTGGCACGGCTGCCGCTGTTTTATGGGGTGGTGGATTAGGCGGGTAGTTGGGTTTAAGAGCCACAGTGGGCTAAAGCCCACTGTTTGATTCTACAGGTCGCGGGCGTTGCGACGTTCCCATTCCTGAATGGCCCGCTGGAAAAGAGCCTGTACGGCCGGGTCGGGAATCTGGTCCATGAATTCGTAGGAAGCACCGCGCACATAAAAAGCCGCGCCGCCGCCGGGGGCATCGCGCATTTCAATGATGCTGTCGCGCAATTCGGATTGATCCAGTAATTCTTGCAGGACGATATTTATGCGCCCAGCCAGGGAGGCGACGCCGCCCTGGCTGGCGCTGGCGCGCAGGTTGTTGAGGGCGCGCAGAGCCTGCAGGGGGTTGGTGCTGGGCGGTTCCAGCACGGGGGCGGCAGACGCGTTGGAGGTGGTGGGTGGGGTGTTTGCGGTGGTCGGTGGGGAGGTGGGGCTGGCCGGGGCAGTGGTTGCAGGTGGGGCCGCCGGGCTGTTGAGCGGTGTGCCGAGCCAGTCTGCGAGGTCTACAATGGCAAGCGAGAGGCTGGAGTGTTGCTCCGGTGTGAGCGGCTGGCCGGCAGCACGGGCCTGGCCGTTGATTTCGGCAATCAGTTTGTGGGTGGGGCGGTGACGGAACAGGCGCACAATTTCCTGCAAGTCGGGGTGGCTCACCGGCCGGGCGGCGGGCGGGGTGAGTGAATCTGCGGCGGGCAGGTCAGGTGGTGGGGTGGGCCGGGGTAGGTTGGCGGGCTTTTTGAAGGAGAAAAAGTAGCCACCAATGGCAATACCGGCTGAAAAGAAGGTCAGGGCGAGGAGGAGAATAGCAATGAGGGAGGGGTTCATGGCGAGGTCGCTCGGGGGTGTTTCAGATACTTCCTCTATTTAACCACACTCGCTGCCGGTCGGCGGCCGAGAGGGATGGGGAAAAGGTACTGGCAGCGGTTCAGGGGGCGGGCTGGCAACGGGGGCAATAGTGGGTGCCGCGCTGGCCGACGGTGGTTCTGATGATGGGTGTACCGCAGGCCGGGCAAGGTTCGCCGGTGCGCTGGTAGACGCGGAATTCGTGCTGGTAACCGCCGCCGCGATAGACCCAGTCTATGCTGGCGCCATTGCGTTTGATTCCTGCTCGCAATACGGCGCGGATGGCTTTGAGTAGGTCGGCGGCCTGGGCCGGGGTGAGGCTGTCTGAAGGGGTGAGGGGATGCAGACGGGCGAGGTGCAGGGCTTCATCGGCGTAGATGTTGCCGACGCCGGCAAGGAAGGCCTGGTCGAGGAGCAGGGGTTTGAGGGCGCGCCGCCGGGTGGTGAGGCGGGCGTGAAATTTGGCGGGGGTGAGGCTGGCTTCGAGCGGCTCGGGGCCAAGGCCGCCGAGGAGGGTTTGCGGGTCTGCCAGCAGCCACATGCGGCCAAATTTGCGGGCATCCTCAAAGGCCATTTGCCAGCCATCGGTAAACCAGAGGGCGAGGCGGTTAAAGCGGCCAAAGGGCTGCGGGTCTTTGGCGAGGTGAATATCGCCGCTCATGCGCAGGTGGACAACCAGGGTATCTTCGGAAAGGGTAAGGAGGATGAATTTGGCGCGGCGGCCAATGGCAGTGACGCGCTGGCCGGCAATGCGCTGACGAAAGGCGGGGGCGGGCGGCTCGGCGGCGGTTTTGGGCCAGTAGACTTCGGCGCGGGCAATGGTTTTCCCGAGCAGGGAGGGTTCCGGCGGGCGGCCATCGCGCAGTCGGTTGGCGATTGTCTCGACTTCAGGGAGTTCGGGCATGGGGGCTATTGTATCCGAGGATGGGGTTTGGGTTTGCAGGCGACCAATCATTTTGAATAATATCATGAATTTGTAACTATTTATGCAAGATATTTTGCTTATATTCTGCCATGCAATTGGGACTTTTGCTACATTCCAGAGCGTGGTCGCTATGCTATACTGATTTTAACCCTGATGCGTGAACCGGCTGCGATGAAACCGCCCATTACTGAATCAAGCGATACGCTGGCCAACCTGCGGTTGATTTTTGACATCAGCCGTGAGCTGGCAACCGCCTTTGACCTGCGGACGGTGTTGACGCGGGTGCTGTTCCTGTCGTTGCGCAATGTGCAGGGCAGCAGCGGGGCCATCATTGTGCTGGATGATAATGGCCGGCCGGTGGATTCGGCGATTATTCATGGCGGCAACGTGCAGGATGGCAATACCCAGCGCCTGCAGGCCACGCTGGAAGGCGGGCTGGCGGGCTGGGTGGTGCGTAACCGGGTGGCGGCGCTGGTTACGGATACAGCCGAAGACGAGCGTTGGATTAAGCGCCAATATGATGGCGGCAGCCCCGGCGGGCCGGGCTCTTCGGTGAGCGCGCCGCTGCTGGTACGCGACCGGCTAGTGGGGGTCATTACTCTCACCCATCCTGAAAAGCGGTTCTTTACCATTGAGCATCAGGCGCTGGTGCAGGCGATTGCCGACCAGGCCGCGATTGCGGTGCTGAATGCCCGTTTGTTAGAGGAAAGCCAGCGTCGGGCGAATGTGATGACGGCCCTGGCGGAGAGCGCGGCCTCGATTAATGCTACCCTGGATTCGGAAGAGGTCTTGAACCGGATTCTGGAGCAAATCAGCCAGGTGTTTCAGGCCGAAGCGGTTTCGTTGTTGCTGATCGAGCCGGGCACCCAGGACCTGGTGTTCCAGGCGGCAACTGGCAGCAAGCGGCACGAAATCCTCGGCCAGCGCATTCCGATCGGCCAGGGGGTGGTGGGCTGGGTGGCGGAGCAGGGTGAGGGGCTGGTGCTGCAGGATGTGCAGAAGGACAACCGCTTCTATGCCGAGATGGATAAGGCCACCGGTTACAAGACCAAAGCGCTGGCGGCGGCGCCGATCCGGGCCAAGGGCAAAATCATCGGGGTGCTGGAAGCGTTGAACCCAGCCGTGCCATTCCAGAATGATGCTTTGCTGGTACTGGAAGGGATCGGCAACCTGGCGGGCAGCGCGATTGACCATGCCCAGTTGTTTGACCAGGTGGCGGCAGCACGGGCGCGCTACCTGGAATTGTTCGAAGACAGCTTTGACCCGATTTTCATTACCGACCAGGATGGCAAAATTCTGGAGGTGAACCGGCGGGGGGAGGAATTTACTGGATTTTCAGAATCTTCCTTGCAGAAAATGAACATTTACCAGTTCCATAAGGTGGACTGGCAGGCGGTGGGCAAAGAGTTTGAGGCCCTGCGGGGGGATGCACCGGTGTCTTATGAATCGCACCTGCACCCGGGCGAGGGCGAAGAAGTGGCGATTGAAGTGCATGTGCGCCATGTGACGATTGACGGGTTGGACCGCCTGCAATGGTTGATTCGGGATGTTTCCGAGCAGAAGAAGCTGGAGAAATTGCGCGAAGATTTGATGTCGATGATTTACCATGACCTGCGCTCGCCGCTTTCCAATGTGATTTCGAGCCTGGACCTGATTGCGGCGATGTTGCCGCCGGAAGATGGCAGCCTTTCCACATTGATTGAAATCGCGCTGCGTTCTACCGAGCGGGTGCAGCGGCTGTCTTCTTCGCTGCTGGATACAGCCCGGCTGGAAGCGGGGCAGAAGATTGGCAACCAGCAGCCAGTGAACCTGAACAGCCTGATGGCCGAGGCGACCGAAGCGGTGAGCCACGCGGCCGAGGCCAAGGGGATTGGGCTGACGGCCCGGGCGCCGAAGCAGGAGATTACGGTGAAGGTAGATGCGGACATGATCCGGCGGGTGATGATTAACCTGATGGAAAATGCGGTCAAATACTCACCGGAGGGGGCCAGCGTGACCTTGAGCGCCCGGGTGAAGGGCAAGCAGGTGCAGGTGGCGGTGGCCGATACCGGCAAGGGGATTCCGCCGGAAGACCAGGAACGGATTTTTGAGAAGTACACGCGGGCCCGCATTGGCGCAGGCATGGCCAAGGGCCTGGGGCTGGGGCTGGCGTTTTGCAAGCTGGCGGTGGAAGGGCATGGGGGGAAAATCTGGTTGGAGAGCGAGTTGGATAAGGGCTCAACCTTTACCTTTTCCCTGCCGCTGGCCGAGGCGCAGGCTGCCGAGTAGGCGCGCGAAAGCAGCCGGCACAGCGGGGTTAGCAGCCGGGTTTGACCAGCAGGCTATTTACGGGTTTGTTTTTCAGTGTAGAGGGCGGTATCGGCTGCGGCTATTAGCGCGTCTACCTGGTTGGCATCTTCGGGGTAGTGGGCCAGACCAATGGCAGTGGTAATGGCGAAAGGTTGGCCGGGGCCGGTGGACCATTCGTATTGGCAGGTGGCGATGGCCTGGCGCACTTTTTCTGCCACGCGTTCGGCTTCCTGCGGGCGGGTTTCAGGGAGGATGAGGGCGAATTCATCGCCGCCCATGCGGGCGACGAAGTCTGTATCGCGCAGGCTGCCCTGAATGGTGGCAGCCAACTGGCGCAGGGTGGAATCGCCAGTGGGGTGGCCGAAGGTGTCGTTGACGCGCTTGAAGTGGTTGAGGTCCAGAATAGCGAGGGCAAAGCGATGTTTGTAGCGCCCGGCGCGGCGGATTTCTTCGGCGAGGCGGGCATCAAAGGCGCGGCGGTTGGGCAGGTCGGTGAGGGCGTCGGTGGCGGCTTGCTGGCTGACGAGTTCGTGCAGGCGTGCGTTTTCCATAGTGATAGCGGCCTGGTCGGCGAGCAGCGAGAGTACGCGCAGGTCATTTTCAGTGAAGGGGCGCGGCCGGCGGTAGGCGACATTCAGCACGCCGATGACGCGCTCGCCAAGTTTGAGGGGCAGGCCGATGATGGCGCCCTGCCAGCTTTCCGGGTTGGGGGGCGCGTCTGTGCCGGTGTAGAGTGGGTGCTGGCTGGTGTCTTCAATAGCGATGGGTTGGCCGCTGCGGGCGACGCGGTAGGTGAGGCCGTCCGGACGGGGCTCGGACCAGGGTTCGCCGTGTTCGCCATCGGCCCAGTGGGCGGCGCCGAAGGTGAGGCGCTCGTGCTCAAAGAGGAAAATGTGGGCGTCGAGGGCATCGGCCGAGAGATACAGGGCGCTATCCAGAATGGCGGCATAGACTTCCTGGGGGTCGAGGGTGGCGGTGAGGCGCAGGCTGGCGCGCTGGAGGGTTTCCAGCTCGGCGGCGCGCTGGCGGGCGGCTTCAAAGGCCAGCGCGCGGTCAATGGCGACGGCGGCCTGGTCAGCGAGCAGGTTGAGGAGGTTGAGTTCAGAGTGGGGCAGGGTGCGGGGGTGGTCAAAGGCCATGTTCATGACCCCGACAATGCGCTCGCCGGCTTTGAGGGGGATGCCGAGCAGGCCGCCGCGCCAGTTGTTGTTGAGGTTGACATACAGGGGATGACGATGGATGTCATCCACCAGAATCATCTGCCCGGTGCGGG
>JANJTX010000019.1 GCA_024710875.1 Anaerolineales bacterium
CGCTGGTTCCAGCAGAATGTAAAACGCTGGAAGGGCCACGAAATCTATCCCCACATTCAAACGCCCACGCTGGTGCTGCGCGGCCACCGCGACCGGGTGTTTGGCAGCCGTTACTTTGAAGAAGTGGCGCGTGCCATCCCAGGGGCGGAAGATTTGAATGTGGGCGCCTCCGGGCACATGGTGATGCTGGAACGGCGGGATGCGGTAAACCGGGCGATTGAAGGGTTTGTGGAGGCGCGCGAGCGTTCGTGGCGGCTGCGCGACCTGGACGCCGTGGATGATGCGCGGCGCGACCTGCACGCGGCGCGGCCGTGGCTGACGCAGTATGACGAAGGCGTACCGGAGACGATTGCCGTGCCGAACATTCCGCTACAACATTTGCTGCGCTCGGCGGTGCGGCGTTACCCCTTGCGCTGGGCATTGCTGTATGAGGGGGCGGCCATGACCTACCGCCGCCTGAACCAGGAGGCCAATCGCTTCGCCAACCTGCTGCACGCCCGCGGGATTGAGCCGGGCGACCGGGTGATGCTGTTGCTGCCCAACCTGCCGCAATTGCTGATTGCCTTTTTTGGCGTGATGAAAGCCGGGGCGGTGGCGGTGTTCACGCTGCCCAACAACCCGCCGGAAGAACTGGTGCGCCAAATCGCTGACTCGGGGGCGCGGCTGCTGGTGACGATTAACCAGTTCTGTGAGGTCGGCAGCCGGGCGCTGGTGGAAACGCCGCTGGAGCATGTGATCTTTACCAACGCCGCCGAGTACCTGCCGCCGATAAAGCGCTTTGGGTTATGGTTTAAACCCGAACTGCGCCGCAGCCTGGGGTTGAAGATTGATTTGGGCGAGCGCATGAGCCTGTGGCACAAGGCGTTGTACGCCCAGCGCCACACCAGCCCGGACGTGCATGTGGCCCCGGAAGATTTGGCGGTGATACAGTACACCGGCGGGACGACGGCCGCCCCCAAGGGCGTGATGCTGACGCACGGCAATCTGGTGGTAAACGCCCTGCAAGCGCGGCACTGGATGCCGAGCGCCCAGGAGGGCAAGGAACGCTTTTTGTGCGTGATTCCGTTTGCGCATGCCTATGGGCTGACGGCGGCGTTGAATACCGGCATTGCGGTGGGCGCGACCCTGATATTGAAGCCGCGCTTTGAAATTGAAGATACGTTGCGGACGATTAAGAAAACCCGGCCGACGATTTTCCCGGGTGTGCCGCATATGTATGTAGAAATCAGCAATACACCCGGGGTGCGCAAGTATGGCGTGGAAGCAATTAATGCCTGCATCAGCGGGGCGGCACCGCTGCCGGTGGAAGTGCAGGAGCGCTTTGAGAAACTGACGCGCGGACGGCTGGTGGAAGGCTACGGCCTGACGGAAGCCAGCCCGATTACGCACGCCAACCCGCTGAACGGGCTGCGCAAGGTAGGCAGCATTGGAATCCCCTTGCCCAATACCGAGGCGCGCATTGTTTCATTGCGGGACAAGCGTAAAGCGATGCCAACCGGGCAGATTGGCGAGCTGGCGGTGCGCGGGCCGCAGGTGATGCGCGGGTACTGGAACGACGAAGCGGCTACGCGCCAGACGATTACGGAAGACGGCTGGCTGCTGACCGGGGATGTCGCCCAGATGGACAGCGACGGCTACTTTACCATTGTGGCCCGCAAGGCGGATATGTGGTACCCGACCCGGCCGGGCGAACCGGCTTTCCCGCGGGATGTGGAAGAAGTGCTGTTTGAGGTGCCGCAGGTCAAGGAAGCGGCCGTAGTGGCGATTGCCGGGCAGCCGATTGCGTTTGTGATTGCGGGCCGCGAGCGGCCGCGGGCCGAGGATTTAATCGCCTACTGCAAACGCCGCCTGCCACCGGATATGGCGCCTAAAATCATTATCTTTGTTGAGGAGTTTCCGCGCTCGTTCATCGGCAAGGTCTTGCGCCGCGAACTGGCCCGTCATTATGAACAACACTATGCAAATCCGAGCTGACACGCGTCAGAGTCTGTACCCCCCGCCCTACTCGCTGATTCAAGGCGACCAGCACGGCCACCCGGTCGTGCTGGTGCATGGGATCGCGTCTTCGGTGTATAGCTGGGAGGCGCTGCAACCGCTGTTGCTGAAAACCGGCCACCGGACGTACGCGCTGGACCTGCTGGGGCATGGCAACAGCCCCAAGCCGGAGGCGGCGGCTGGCTACACGATGGAAACGCTGTATGCCCATACCCGCGACTGGCTGCTGGAGCTGGATTTGGGCGAGCCGTTTACGCTGATTGCGCATTCGCTGGGCGGGTATATCAGCTTGCGGTTTGGGCTGGAGCACCCGGAGTTGGTGCGGCGGCTGGCGCTGGTAAACCCGTTTTACTGCCCGGAGCAGTTGTCTTCAGCGGTGCGGCTGGGGATGCAGCGGCCGCACCTGGCGGCGCGCTTTCTGGACGCCGCCCCGCTGTGGGCGGTCACCCCGGTGGTACGCTGGAATAACAATGTCACCGCCAATTTGAGCGAAGAAGCCAAGCTGCAGATGGCGCTGGATTACAAACGCGCCAACCCGAACATCCTGTACCTTGCGCCCTCGGCGGAGGACCTGACCGAGATGGTGGTCGATTTGGAAGTAGAGACTCTGGTGGTGTGGGGCGAGGATGACCGCACGCTGCACCCCGAGTCTTTTCCGCGGCTGCTGGAGGTATTACCAAAAGCGACCGGCTTCCCGATTGCGGGGGCCGGGCATGTGCCGCACCTGACGCACGCCGAGCTGACGAACCTGGCGGTGCATGCGTTTATGGAATCAGAATAGAAGCAAAGAATTCATTCTATGGAGGAAACATGAGAAACATCGCAAAGTATCCCACCCCCGTTATCGTGCATGAAATTGATGACAATAGATATTTAGTCAATATTGTATTGAACAAAAATCAATTGGCAGATCTTGCTACCATTGCAGGCAGTTTTCGAGCCAGCCGAAGTGGGCAGTACAACGCTTTGGTGGCCAATCTTCAAGATGCGATTAATGCATTCCTGAACGAATCCCAGGTTTGATAGACTTCAATATAAAGGGCTAGACCAAAATCGCGCCGCCCCAGCCGGGCAGGTGGAGGGTGAGGACGCCATCATGGATACCGAGGCGGGCGCCGCTGACCTGCTCGGTGAGCAGACGGCCATCGGCCCAGCCAATGTCTTTGACCGAGAGGGTGATTTCGCGGGCGCTGGGGCCGAGGTTGAGGACGACCAGAGTTTTGTCTTCACCGATGCAGCGAGTGAAAGCGTAGATGCTGTGTTCAGCATCCAGCAGCAGGCGGTTGAAGTCGCCGCGGCGCAGGGCGGGCTGAGCTTTGCGAACGGCGATGAGTTTCTGGACAAAGGCGCGCAGATCAGCGTTCCATTTGGCTTCATCCCAGGGGAAAGCGCGGCGGTTCTGGGGATCCTGGCCGCCGGCCAGGCCGATTTCATCGCCGTAGTAGATGGCTGGCGCGCCCGGATAGGCAAAGAGGAAGAGCAGGGCGAGCTTGAGTTGGGCGAGGTCATCCTTGAGTTCGGTCAGGATGCGGGGCGTGTCATGTGAGCCGAGGGTGGTGTACATTGCGTAGGCGTGTTCGCGGGCGTAGACATCAAAGAAGCCTTCAACGGTCTTGGCGAATTCGGTTACGCCTTTGCCATTGGCGAGCACATCCAGCAGGGCGCTGCGGACGGGGTAGTGCATGAGGGCGTGGAACTTCTGCGGGCCGACCCAGCGCGGGGCGACCTCCCAGATTTCACCGACGGTGTAGGCCTCCGGGTTGGTGCGGCGCACGGTTTCGGCGAACTCGGCCCAGAACTCGTCGTCATCAATTTCGGCGGGGACATCCAGCCGCCAGCCGTCCATGCCCTGCTCCAGCCAATAGCGGGTAACATCCATCAGGTATTTGCGAACGGCCGGGCTTTTGGTGTTGAGCTTGGGGAGGTCTTTCATATCCCACCAGGCGAGGTAATTTTCAGCTTTGCCTTCGCTGAAGGCATCCAGCGGAAATTTTTTGACGTGATACCAGTCCTGGTAGCGGGAGTGCTGGCCGTTTTCCAACAGGTCATTGAAAGCGAAGAAGCCGCGGCCGGTGTGGTTGAAGACGCCATCCAGCACGACGCGGACGTTGTTGCGGTGGGCGGTGTCCAAGAGGGCTTTGAAGTCGGCCAGCGTGCCGAGGGTGGGGTCGATGGTGAAGTAATCGATGGCGTGGTAGCGGTGGTTGGCGGCCGACTGAAAAATAGGCGTGAGGTAGAGGGCGTTGATGCCGAGGTCGAGCAGGTAATCGAACTTGCGGATAATGCCGCGCAGGTCGCCGCCCTGATAATCGCGGATGGTGGGCTCGGCGCCCCAGGGCTGGAAGGAAGCCGAGTCGTTGGCGGGGTCGCCGTTGTAGAAGCGGTCCGGGAAAATCTGGTAGAAGATGGCGTCCTGCACCCAATCGGGAACGAGCATAAGGAAAGTCCTGTGACTAAGCGGAATTGCGCCGGAGGTTGGGCGGCCAACCTCACGGCGCAATGGCATATAATAGCATAAAGATAGTGAGATGAGGGTAGGCAGGTAAACAGGTAAACAAGGATAAATGAAACGAGGCGGCGAGAATACGGGCGTATTGGATAAGTCACGAAACTGGTTGGTACCGCGTTGTCGCATTACTCATAACGCATTGACCAGCATTTGAGGAATTTTTATGAATAATCACCCCTTGGCGGGCGTGTACGCCGCCGCCCTGACCCCCCTGAATGATGACGGCACGCCGGATTTGGAACTGACGCCGGCGTATCTGGCGTTTCTGGCGCAGCGCGGCTGCCACGGGGCGCTGCTGCTCGGCACGACTGGCGAAGGACCAAGTTTTGCGCCAGAGGAACGGCGGGCCATCTTGGAGGCGGCGACCGAAGTGCGGCGCGAGTTCCCGGAATTCCGGCTGATGGCCGGGACGGGGACGCCGAGCCTGACCGAAACGATGGACCTCAACCGGGCGGCGTTTGATTTGGGCTATGACGCGGTGGTGGTGCTGCCGCCGTATTACTTCCGGAATGCAAGCGAGGACGGGCTGTTTGCATGGTACTCGGAAGTGATTGCGCAGAGCGTACCGGGCGACCGACTGTTGCTGGGCTATCACATCCCGGCGGTGAGCGGCGTGGGCCTGTCGGTGAGTTTGCTGGAACGCTTGAGCGCGGCCTATCCCAATCGTTTTGGCGGCCTGAAAGATTCGAGCGGCGACCTGGCGCATGCCAAAACGCTGGCAGCAACTCTGAAAAACAAATTGGTGCTGGTGGGCAATGATAAATTGCTGGGGCCGGCGCTGGCGGGCGGGGCGAGTGGGGGCATTACCGCGCTGGCCAACCTGGAAGCGCCGGATTTGCGGGCGATCTGGGAGGCGCACCTGGCGGGTGAGGATACGGCGGCGTTGCAGGCCGTACTGGACCGCAAACGGGCGGTGATGGATACCCACCCCCCTGCTACCGCATTCCTCAAGGCGATTTTGCATGAAACGCATGGCTTTCCGCGCTGGCCGCTGCGAGCGCCGTTGCGGGCCTTCAGCGCCGAAGAGACGCGGGCGGCGCGGACGGCGTGGGAAGCGGCGGTTCGTGAGTAGAAATTAGAAATTGGTAACCGGTAAGTTGTAATTGGGAATTGGAACGGGTGATTGGAAAACAGATTGGCTGAGATGAGTAGCAGGTTGGATATCTATCCGCCGGGAACATGGCGGGTGATACTGGACCAGCCCGGACGCGGGGCATGGAATATGGCGGTGGACGAAGCCCTGCTGGAAAGCACCGGGCGCGGCGACGCGCCACCCACCCTGCGGCTGTACGACTGGCAGCCAGCTTGCCTGTCGTTAGGCTATGCGCAGTCCATTCGCGATGTAGATTTTGAAGGGCTGGCGGCGCACGGCTGGGAAGCGGTGCGGCGGCCGACCGGCGGGCGGGCGATTCTGCATGTGGATGAACTCACCTACTCCGTGACCGGGCCGGTCAGCGAACCCCGGCTGGCGGGCGATATCGTTACGTCTTACCAGCGGCTATCCGGAGCGATTCTCAAGGCGCTGGAAATGCTGGGGCTGGCGGTGAACGCCCTGCCCCAAGCCAAAGCCAGCAACGGGGCGGCGGCCGAGCCGGTGTGTTTTGAAGTACCGAGTCATTATGAGATTACCTTTGGGGGCAGGAAACTGGTGGGCAGCGCCCAGGCCCGCCGCAAGGAAGGGGTGTTACAACACGGCACCCTGCCATTGACCGGCGACCTGACGCGCATCACCCGGGCGCTGGCGTTTGAAAGCGAAGCGGCGCGCCAGCAGGCAGCGGCGCGGCTGCTGGAACGGGCGACGACGGTGGAAAGCGCGCTGGGAAAAACAGTGAGTTGGGGGGCGGCGGCGGATGCTTTCCAGCAGGCATTTGCTGAAACGCTGAACCTGACGCTGGAAGCCGGGGAACTGACGGCGGCGGAACGGGCGCGGGCCGAAGAATTGCTGGCAACCAAATACAGCCAACTAGACTATCAAAAGACATAAATGAAACGGTGGATACCCCTCCTCCTGCTGGCGGGATTGCTGACGGGTTGCAGCCCGGATGCAGAAAAACCATCCATGCTGACGGTTTCGGCGGCGGCCTCACTGACGGAAGCATTCACAGAAATCGGACAGGCGTTTGAGGCGAGCCAGCCAGGCGTGGCGGTCGTTTTCAACTTTGGCGCCTCCTCCAGCCTGCGGGCACAACTGCTGGAAGGCGCGCCGGTGGATGTGTTTGCCAGCGCCAACCTGACCCAGATGGGACTGGCGGTGGACGGCCGGGCGATTGTGCCGGAAACCGCGGCCGTGTTTGCCACGAACGCGCTGGTAATTGTGATGCCCGCCGATAACCCGGCAGGGATATCCACCCCAGCCGACCTGGCCCGGCCGGGGCTGAAGCTGGTACTGGCGGCGCCCGAAGTGCCGGCCGGGCAATACGCCCGGCAGGCGCTGGAATGGATGGCGGCTGATCTTGGGGCGGCTTTCCTGACTGGTGTACAGGCGAATGTAGTTTCACTGGAAGATTCGGTGCGCGGGGCGCTGGGTAAAGTGGCGCTGGGGGAAGCCGATGCGGCGATTGTGTACGCTTCGGATGCCCTGACCGCGCCAGAATTAGAGGTGATTGAGATACCCACCCAATACAATGTACTGGCCGAATACCCGCTGGCGGTTACCGCCACAAGTACACAGCCGGACCTGGCGGGCGAGTTCGTGGCATTTGTGCTATCGGCGGAGGGGCAGGCAATTCTGCAGAAGTGGGGTTTTGGGCCACCGCCCTGAAAATGACAAAACCTGCCAACCGCCCCCACCCCGAACGCCCCTCCGGACTGCTGGCGAGTCTGGCGTTTTTGTTACTGCTTTTGTTTGCGCTGCCCGTAATTGCTCTGCTGGTACGGGCGACGCAATCTGACCTGCTGGGCGGAGTCCTTAATGACACGGGACTACAGGCATTGCAATTGAGTCTGACGGCCAGCACAATCGTTGCCTTGCTTGCGTTGCTGCTGGGGACGCCGCTGGCCTATGGGCTGGCGCGCTGGGAGTTTCGCGGCAAGGGGCTGGCGCTGCTGCTGGTAGACCTGCCGATTGTGCTGCCGCCTTC
This sequence comes from Anaerolineales bacterium, assembly GCA_024710875.1. Lineage (GTDB taxonomy): Bacteria > Chloroflexota > Anaerolineae > Anaerolineales > UBA11579 > SCUK01. The sequence continues at coordinate 7,585 of JANJTX010000019.1, forward strand.
GGTGGCGGGGCTGGCGTTGTTGATGGCCTTTGGCCGGCGGGGGCTATGGGGGGGGGGTCTGGAAACCTTTGGTATCAGCCTGCCGTTTACCTTTGCGGCGGTCTTGCTGGCGCAACTGTTTGTGGCCGGGCCGCTGTATGTGCGGGCGGCGCGGATTGGTTTTCAGGGGTTGGACCCGCAACTGGAAGAAGCCGCCCGTACGGAAGGCGCCAACGATTGGCAGATGTTTCGGTATGTGATGCTGCCGGAAATCGGGCAGGCGATGGTGGGTGGGCTGGCGCTGTGCTGGGCGCGGGCGCTGGGGGAGTTTGGGGCGACGATTCTGTTCGCCGGAAATCTGCCGGGGCGGACGCAAACCATGCCGCTGGCGATTTACCTGGCGCTGGAAAGCCAGCCAGAGACGGCGCTGGCGCTGGCGGTTTTGCTCCTGGGGATTTCAGCGGCGGCCCTGCTCCTACTGCGCGGGTTAGGCGAAAACCAGACGCGCGCGTAGTGCAGATACTATTTATTCAGCAGAAAAGCCTGATTGACCAAATCCTGAATCAGGGTGGAGTCTACGTGGGCAGGCTGGGTGAAGCGCAGATGGCGCAGGAGCTTGCCGCTGCCCTGCAGGGCGCCGGCCGGGGCTTTCAGGCGGGTGCCTTTGTAGAAATGCAGGTTGATGTGATCCTTGTGCAACGAAATGGCGGCCACGACCCCTTTGTGCTTGAAGTAGTGAATACGCAGGGCCAGCGAGATGGTTTGTTCAAAGGGCAGGTTTGTGGCGCGGATAGCGGCGCTGACCGCATCGGCCAGCGCCACGACTTCCGGGCTATAGTGTGAAAGCAGAGTGGCGCGGTCCTGGTCGAAGGTCATTCGATAGGCGCCAAAAAGACGACATCCGGGTAGCCGAGCTGGCGGAAGAGGCGGAAGAGGAAATTCTCGGCATTGGTCTGGGCCTGTTCGATGATGCCATCTTCAAGGGCGGCTTTTTCAATTTCGGCCTGGGCGGAGGCGCGGGCGTTGGTTTCCAGATTGACATCGCCACGGGTGAGGATGCCGGTATCGCGGTCAAAGACATAGGAACGCTCGTTATCAATGGCGACCACGAAAATCTCGGCTTTCGGCAGGCGCACATAGAGCGTACCATTGTCGATTTCGATATCCTGCTCGCCAAGTTTCTGCAAATCAACCCCGGCGATGACGCTGCCGTGGGCCACAAAGAGCAGGCGGTCGCCGAAGAAGAAGGCAAAGGCTTCCTGGCCGATTTCGGCGGTGATTACTTTTTCAATCGAGTACTGAATGGTTTCCAGCCGCGCCAG
>JANJTX010000045.1 GCA_024710875.1 Anaerolineales bacterium
GAGAAGGAGAAGCTGAAGTCCTGGGTCGCCTTGCCATTCAGTTGCAGGGTGCCACTGTTGAGCAGGTTGTTGTTCTGGTCGCGCAGGTACCAGTTGGTCGGGCCGGTCATGTTGCCATCCGGAAAGTCGCCGGTGTTTTCGACGGTGAAGAGCGCTTCGCCGGTGGACGGTACGCAGCGGCCGGTCACCGCTACGCTGGACTTATCCCAGGTGATTGTGCCGGTGGCGGTGGGAGTTACGGTATTGGTTACTGTGCCGGTGGGTGTCGCGGTGGCGGTCGCGGTGCTGGTGGAGGTCGCGGTGCTTGTAGAAGTGCTGGTTGTGGTCGGGGTGCTGCTGCTGGCTGCCGTGGCCGTGCTGGTGCTGGTGACGGCGGTGGTTGCAGTGGCGGTTGGGGTGGAATCCGAGAGTTCGAACTCTACGTGGGAAATGCCCTGACAGCCGCTGCCGCTACCAATGCGCTCAACGCTGGCGCTGCTGGTGCCAATACCGGAAACGGTATAACAGCCATTGCTACCGTTCTGGTCAAAATAAAAGTGGTTGGTACCGGCTTTGATGATAATGGCGAGAATCGTGCGGCCATTGGGCGCGTTATAAGAATAGGAGGAGGCTGCGAAGTCTAATTTATCGTCAGCGCCCGGGAAATTACCGCCCAGACCGCTATAAACCGTGGCGGCGGGAGTAGGCGTGTTTGTACTCGTCGGCTCGGTTGTTGCAGTTGCTTCTTCGGTTGCCGTTGCAGTTGTGGTGGACGTTGCAGTGGCAGTTGCCGTTGCCTCCTGGGTGGCGGTGGGGGTCGCGGTGGGTTCGTCGGTGGCTACCGCGCCGGCGGCCACGCCGCCGTCATCGGTTGCGGTCGCGGTGGGCTCGTCGGTGGGTTCAGCCGTGGGTTCGTCCGTAGGCTCGGCGGTGGGTTCATCCGTCGGCTCGTCCGTCGGTTCGTCGGTCGGTTCGGGCTCGTCCGTTGGTTCCTCGGTGGGGTCTTCATCGCCGGCGGCATCGGCAGTTTGTTCGGCGGCGGCGGTTTCCGTCTGGCGTTGGTGTCCGGGGGAGAGATCGCCGGCGCCGCCGGCGCCAGCGAGGCCGCCGCCATCAATCGGGCCGCAAGCGGCCAGAACCATGCTTAAAACGAGAATGAGATTGAATATAGCCAGGAATTTCTGACTAACTTTATTTGAAGCGGTCATGCACTCCTCCTCCGGAGTAAAAAATGCCTATTTAATATTGGTCTTAGACAGTAATGTCGGTAAATGAGGCCAAAAAGTGTCGCGTCAATGTGATTTTGTAACGCACCCAAGTATATCAAAGTTTAATAGGAATAAAGTACTGGAAAAAGTAAAGGCTGGCGGGGAACTCCCCGCCAGCCTTTAGCCGTGGGTGGATCTAGCGGCCGCGGCTGCCGTGTTCCTTGGCTGGCGACCACTCGGACCATTTATCAGTCGCGAGGCTGTTGGTCAGGTAGCCATTGGCGCCACCGGTCCAGGGGGCGGCATAGATGTTCGGGTTGCCGTCTCGCAGGGAGGTGAAGGAAACCTGGCTACCGCCACAATCCCAAGTGGGCGAGCTTTCGTTGGTGTCTGAATCAGATACCTTGTATTCTGTAAACGTAATCAGGTCAAAAGTGTACACATCCAGTTTGCCATTGCGCTCGGATTGGTAGGCGATGCGGTTGCCTTCCGGCGACCAGCTGGGGTTGTTGGCGTCTGCATTGCCACCGGGGGTGAGGTTTATGGTTTCGCGAGCGTCCAGATCCATCACAATCAGATCCCACAGCCCGGCCTGGTTGGTGAGGTAGGCGAGGTACTGGCCGTTGGGGCTCCAGGTGGGGTGGATTTCATCGCTGTTGTCGCGGGTAACCTGGAACTCATCACCGGTGAGCAGGTTGAGCAGGTAGATGTCGGCATTGCCGCTGCGGTTGGATTGGAAGGAAATCCATTCCGGCGAGGGCGAAGCGAAGGGAAACTCATCATCGGCGGAGTTGGTGGTGAGCTGGCGCTCGACTCCGGTGAGGATGTTGATGGAGAAGATGTCCCAGTTACCGTTGCGGTCGGATTGGAAGACCACGGTCTGATTGTCGGGCAGGAACATGGCGTTGATGTTGTTGCTGCCGGAGAAGGTCAGGCGTTCCTGGTAACTGCCCACGGCATCGGTGAGGTAAAGTTCCAGATTGCCGTCGCGGTTGCTGTTGAACACTATCAGGCGGTCATCCCACGAGCGGGAAGGCCGGGAGTCTTCCGAAGCCGGGCCGCGCGAGAGGTTGTACAGCACGGCATTGCTCTGGCCTTCGACGCCATCCAGCCGGTAGATTTCCAGATTGCCATCGCGGAAGGTGTGGAAAATAATGTATTGCACACAGGTCTGGGGTACATTCTCGCGAGTGATGTTCAGCACCGGGGGCGTCGGCAATGGGTCAGGCGTATTGGTCGGCGTGGCAGTAGGGCCAGCCGGGGTATTGGTTGCGCTGGGGGTGGGCGTTGGGGTCTCGGTGGGGCCACCTGGGGTATTCGTGGGCGAGGGCGGCACAGTATTGGTGGGGGTGGCGGCTGGAGCGGCGCACTGCTCCAGGGTGCCGGTCGGCACATTGGGGTATTCGACCGGAGCCGCGCCAATCACGAAGTCATCCTCGTGGCCAGCCTGAGGGGTGCCATTCTCAAAGAAGTGCCCGCCGTTATCCTTGAAGGCGGCGTTGATGGAGACCGTAATAATCACATACGGGTTGGTGGCACTGGACGTGGCATGACAGATAGTGACCTTCTTGTCCGAAGGGGTGCTGGTGGGCGTGGAGGTCGGACCGCCGGGGGTGTTGGTGGCGGTGGGAGTTTGGCTGGGGCTGCTGGGCGGGGTGGGGGTGTCGCCTGTGTCGCCGTAGATGATTTCGATGTGTGAAATCTGCTTGCAGCCGGAACCGCTGCCGACGCGCTCGACTTCAATAGTCGTAGAGCCAATTCCGGAAACAGAATAACAGCCATCGTTGGCATCTTTCGTATAGACATGCCAGGCGGTGCCGGCTTTAATCATCACCTGGGTGATGATCTGACCACCACTGGAGGAGACATTGTAGTACTCGGCAGCATAGTCAAATTTTTCATCAGCGCCGGGGTAATTGCCCTGGCCGCCGCCGGTAGTTCCGCCGGTGTTGCCGGTGAAGGCCGTGCCCCCGGTTCCGCCATCACCGCCAGTACCAAGCGCACCCCCGGTGCCACCAGAGCCACCAGAGCCACCAGAGCCGCCGGTGCCACCAGTGCCACCAGTGCCACCAGAGCCGCCAGTGCCACCGGAACCCCCAGAGCCGCCGGTGCCACCAGAGCCGCCAGTGCCACCAGTGCCGCCAGTGCCACCAGAGCCGCCAGTGCCACCAGAGCCGCCAGTGCCACCGCTGCTGCCAGTGCCGCCGGTGCCACCAGAGCCGCTGTTGCCGGGCGCATCGTCCTCTTCGGCGGCTTCGGTTTCAGTAGCTTCTGGTTCGTTTTCTTCTTCGTTCTCGTCTCGGTTCTGGCCGGGGGCGTTGCCGGAATTGCCGGGTGGGGTACTGGGCTTGTTGCCAGCGGCACCGGAGAGGCTCGGGCCGGGGGCGCAGGCTGCTAGAACCAGACTGGCGATGATCAGCAGAGCGAAGAATTTGAGTAGGACTTTTTGATTGGTGCGCATATTACATCCTTCCACTTTATCAAATCTATCCATCAACTTCACAACGCAACCCGGAGCAAAACGTTACGGGTTGCAGGTTACGCGATTAGTCGGACTGTTATTTGCAAAGGGGTCGTGCGCAACCCGAATTCAATCAGAGACTCGACCAATAGTATGATTGGCCAACCCGGCGGGTGAAACATCCGTGGATTGGGCTGTAAACAGAATCAGAATATTGCGTTATCCAGAGTATAGTATGATGGAGAATTATCGCATTAAGAAGACTTATGCGATGCTCCGAACCTTGAGGAGGATGTTATGTTTCGTAAATATTTGGTAACAGGATTGCTTTTGAGTGCGTGTGTGCTGGCCCTGGCGGCATGCAGTCCACAGGCGGTCGAGGCCATCCCGACGGTGCCAGCAGGGGGGGCAGCGCCTGCCCCAACCCAGCCAGTGGCGGCCCCCGCCGGCGGGCTGGCGGTGGTAAACCTGCCTTCCGCCATCAGCCCAGAGGCTAAGCTGGACCCGGCGATTGTCACGGGCAGCGCCGGAGATGATGGCGTGCTGGAAGTCAGCCGGTATATTTATGACACGCTGGTGCGGGTAGAAAATGGCCAGATTGTCCCCGGCCTGGCGCGCGACTGGCAGGTCTCCGATGATGGCCTGACGTACGAGTTCTTCCTGCGGGCGAATTCTTCGTTCTCGGATGGTTCGCCGGTAAGCACCGGGGTAGTGATGGATAACGTCAACCGCTGGTTTGACCCGGCCCACCCGCTGCATGGTCCGGATAGCGCGCTGTACCAGACCTGGGTATTCTATTTTGCCGGGTTCCGCGACCAGTTTGATGAAAATGAAGCGCCTATTTCAACCTTTGATGGAATTGAAAAGGTGGATGACCTGCGCTTCCTATTGCACATCTTTACCCCGATGGAAAACTTCCTCGAAATCCTGGCCGAACCGCAGTTCAGCATCCTGAATCCGATGTTGTTGGCGGCTGAAGGGGAGCGCTACGGCACTCGCACGGGCAGTGTGGATGGTACTGGTCCGTATGTAATCCAGAGTTGGAATGAGACCGGGATGGTGCTGGTACCTAACCCACTGTTCTGGGGTGACCCGACCCAGAATCAGCTGGTTCTTCCTGCCCCCTAGCTCATCTTTCCATAGAATGAACGAGCGCCACTCCCAGAAGTGGCGCTTTGTTTTTCTATCCGAGGTCAGGCAGTTATTTTGCTTCTTCTTCGTCCAGCAGCTCGTAGAGGGTAAGGGTCTGTGAGCGGCCCTTAAGTTGGATGTTTTCCAATTTGCGGACATTGACATTGGATTGGGTGTCTTCATACACCGATTCGGACATGATGATCTCGTTTACCTTGGCAAAATCCATCAGGCGAGCGGCGGTGTTGACGGCATTGCCGAGGACGTTGAACTCACGGCGGCCCTGCTTATCACCGATTTCAGCGGCAAAGACCTGGCCACGGTTGAGGCCAATGTGGGATTCAATCTTGTAGTCCTGTCCATCAATTTTGATTGGGTCAGACTGATTGACGATGAGCCGGATCTCGCGGGCGGCCCTCAGGGCGCGGTCGCTGTCGTTGGTATGGGCGGCGGGGGTGCCAAAGAAGGCCATAATGTCCGGGCCGGCATGGTGGTAGGTCACCTTTTTCATCACACCGCCATGTGATTCGATTTCGGCATTGATGACCGAGATCAGCCGTGAAAAGGAAGCGACCAATTGGTCGAGGCTTTCGCCTTCAACCTGGTCTAGCTGGTCCGGAAGGCCAAGCAGGTTGACGAAGAGGATGGTTACATTGGGGAAGTCGGGCGGCAGGCCGCGGGTGCTGGCGTTTTCCACCAGCAGGTTGAGCACCGGGCGGGGAATGAAGCTGGCGAGCGGCTCAACGGTGTCGATGGCTTCCTGGATGGATTTAATCAGCCCTTCGCGGCTGTTGTCAAAGAGGACCATGCTGGCCATGCGGCTGCTGGGCAGCAGGATGTCATAGTCGCCCAGTTCTTTATCGGTCAGGTCGTCATCTACGAGCGCATAGCCATCGTCGATAGCTGTGAGCCGGAACTGGTCTTTGGCGCGTTCACCCGCTTCAGGAGTGAGGCAGACGAAGCCGGTTTTACCTTTGCTTTCGGCGTGTTTGGCATCCAGCACGGCGCTGCCGAGTAGGATGTGTTCCATGCGATGAGGGGTGCCGACATCAGCGGAGAGGAACTTACCGACGTGCAGGCCAATGCGCATCCCGATGGAAAATTCTTCGCCGAGGATTTCAAATTTGGAGAAGCGGGCCATGGCGCGCTGCATGCGCAGGCCGGTACGGATGGCCTGAATGGTGTCCTGTTGGCGTGAATCGGCCGGAAACTGAACCAGCATGGCGTCGCCGGTGAATTCCAGCAGGTTGCCGCTGGACTTGCTGATGATTTGAATCATCTCCGAAAAATAGTTGTTGAGGACGGCATGCAGGGCCTGGGCGCCCTCTTCTCCGAGGCGGGCGTTCGCTTCCAGCAGGGGAGTGAAACCGGCGAGGTCGGTGAACATCAGGGTGCCGGTATCCCACTTGTAGCGGTTGACGCCCGGTTCAGGCAGGGCGGCCACCACCTGGCGGGGCAGGTAGTTGTAGAGGATGCGGTACACTGTGCGGAGATGGTTGAAGATACGAATCAGGTTGCGGACGGAAGGGTTAATCCAAACCTCAGCGTACATCTTGGCCGGGGTGAGGTCGCGCAGGCGGCTCTCTACAGCCACCAGCGGAGAAACTTCTGAAGTGATGTATTCCATCCGGGCCTCGCTTTGTTGGAGAAGTGGGTACGCTTTTCTATTATAAGAGAGATAGTCGTCTGGACAGAATGTTTTTATTCGCTACAATAAGGATGAATTCGCGATTGTACTATGGAGCTGATTGATGCCGAGTGATCTGGTAGACCAATTAAAGCAATTTGAATTGTTCAAGTCTTTGCCGGAGTCAGCGATGGCCGACCTGGCCGAACGTTTTACCCAGGTGGCGCTGGGGGAGGGCGAGGCGTTATTTGACAAAGGCGATGCCGGCGATGCACTGTATATTTTGCGCCGCGGCCGCTTGAAGATGGTGAGCAAAGATAGCGAAGGCAAGGAAATGGTCCTGAACCAGGTGGGGCCGGGAGCGGTGATTGGCGAGATGGCGCTAATTGACCGGGAGCCGCGCTCGGCGGGAGTTGTGGCGTTGACGGATGCGGCTCTGCTCCGCCTTAGCACCGAGGATTTTCTGGGGATGCTGGCGGTACAGCCGACGATGGGCCTGGAGATTTCACGCAACCTCATTCAGCGGTTACGCTTTGCGACCACTTACATTGAAAACGCCATCGAGTGGAGCCAAAAAATCGCCAAGGGAGATTACTCGTTCATTGAGTCGGTCGATGAAGCCAAGCTGGGCGATAGCGAAAATACATCCGATAAAGAGCGCGCCAAGCGGTTTCTGGGCACGTTCTTTCAGATGGTGCAGGACATTAAAGCCCGTGAAGATGAGCTGAAGAAAGAATTGGTGAAGTTGCGGGTGGAGATTGACCACGCCAAACGCCAGGCGGATGTGAGCGAGATTACGCAGAGCGAGTTTTTCCGCAAGTTGCGCGAGAATAAAACGAAACCCAGCGGAGAGGAATAGCTGACTATTGAAAACAAAAAGCCCGCAGCCATTCCGCTGCGGGCTTTTTGTTTAGGGTATGGGCCACCAGATGGGAAAGCCATCAAAAGCGGGGTTGCTATCGCTCAATAGGTAGAACTGGCTGCCATCCAAATTGCCCGCATAGATTTCCGGGTTGCCGTCCGGGTCTGATTGATACGCGAGGTGCAGGCTGTTGCCAGACCAGGTCGGGTCGCCATCATAGTTGCTGTTGGTGGTGAGCTGGGTGAGGCCGCTGCCATCGGCATTCATGAAATAGATCTCCCAATCACCATCATGTTCGGAGCGGAAGGCGATTTTGCTGCCATCCGGTGACCACACCGGCACCCCTTCATCGGCAAGGGAGGTGGTCAGTTGGGTTACTGTGCCGCCGTTTGCATCCATCACGAAGATGTCCGCGTTGCCGTTGCGCCAGGAGCGGAAAGCGATTTTGCTGCCATCGGGCGACCAGACCGGGTCGGTATCGGCGGCGGGATTATCGGTGAGTTGGGTGAGGCCGGAGCCGTCGCCGTTGATACTGAAGATATCGGCATTGTTGTTGCGATTGGAGACAAAGGCCAACCGCCCGCCGAAGGGCGCCCAGGCCGGGTGGGTGTCGCCATCCGGGTGGTCGGTAAGGCGGCGAAGGTTGCTGCCATCGGCAAAGACGGTGTAGATTTCCCAGTTGCCATCACGGAAACTTTCAAAAGCAAGGCGGATGCCATCCGGCGCCCAGGTTGGGTTATTGTCATTGCTGGTATGGTCGGTGAGGCGGCGGAGTTCGCCGCCATCGCGGTGAATGGAG
>JANJTX010000126.1 GCA_024710875.1 Anaerolineales bacterium
GTCTTCCCGCTGACTGGAATTCTGCGTTGCAGTGAATGCGGCTCCAGCATGCGTGGAGTCTCGGCCAGAAATGGACGGCACTATCGCTGCGCCGGGCGCACGGATCGGACAGTATCCTGCAAAGCACCACAGATTCTAGCAACTCCCCTGGAGGCTGCCCTCGTGACTTGGCTGGCAGATTTGCTCAACCATTCAGTCGGGGTGGAGGAGGCGGCAGTCAAAGTTCTGGAGGCTGCCCGGAGTCGGTTCGAGCGCGCAAAGCGCCTGTATATACGTGGCGAAATTTCTGAAACCGATTATGATACTGAAGCTAATTTGTGGAAGACCCAGAGAAAGGAGATTGACGAACAGTCATACCATGCTATAATAGCACTCAGTAGTGCAGCGACCGAAATTGTCGCTAACGGAACCTTTGCATCCCTAGAATGCAAAAGGCTGCTCCGAGGACTAGTCGAAGCAGCCATCTTGCAGGGCAGTGCTTTGGTAGCGGTCAAGCCAACGTCAGCATTTCTGCCTTTTACAACTACCGCACTAGGTGGGGTTAGTTGTAACAGCGGTCCCGACGGGATTTGAACCCGCGATCTCCGCCTTGACAGGGCGGCATGTTGAACCAAGCTACACCACGGGACCGAGCCGCAGAATGTTACCATGAGGGCGGAGGGGCGTCAAGGAACTCGCGGGTGGCAGGCTTGCCGCTGGCCGAGGGGCTGGTTATACTTGACCGCAACATGGCCGGAGTAATGAAACTCCGGTCTGGCATCGAGGCCGAATGGAACTGAACGTCCTGCTTGACAATGTGCCCGGGGTATACAGCCCGGCGGATGTGGAACTCATCCAGCGGGCATTTCGTGTAGCCGAAATGGCCCACACCGGGCAGACACGCGCCTCGGGGGAGCCGTACATAAATCATTGCCTGGCGGTGGCCCAGATTTTGCTGGACTTGCGAGTTCCGCCGGCGGTCGTTGCGGCGGGACTTTTGCATGATACGGTGGAAGACACGCCCATCAAGATCGCTGATATTGAGCGGGAGTTCGGTACAGAAATCGCGCGGCTGGTGGATGGGGTGACCAAGCTTGATTCACTACCGCGCGTCTCGCGCAGTGATAACGCCGAGCTGGATCCCGTAGATGAAGAGTCGGCCCGGGCGCGCGAGAAGAGCCGCAAAGCCGAACTGGCCAATGAAACCCTGCGCAAGACTTTCCTGGCGATGGGTGATGATATACGAGTGGTTATCATCAAGCTGGCAGACCGCCTTCATAACATGCGTACCCTCGGCTATATGCCGGATGAGAAACGCCGCCGAATCGCCAAGCAAACGCTGGAGATTTTCGCCCCGCTGGCCAACCGCCTCGGCATCTGGCAGTTGAAATGGGAGTTGGAAGATCTTTCATTGCGCTACAGCGAGCCAGACGCGTACAAGGAAATTGCCCGTAGCCTGGCGGAGCGGCGCAGCCAGCGCGAAACCCAGATGAGCCGGATTGTGGAAGAACTGCATGAGATGCTGGCCGAAAACGGCATCCCGGCTGAAGTCTCCGGCCGCCCCAAGCATATCTACTCCATCTACAAGAAGATGTATCGCAAAGGGGTTGTGTTTGACCAGGTCCACGACGTGCGCGCCGTACGAATCATTGTTAAGGATGTCCCCAGCTGCTACAGTGTGCTGGGGTTGATTCATACCCATTGGCGGCCGATTCCCGGCGAGTTTGACGATTACATTGCTGTCCCGAAAGACAATTTCTACCAGTCGTTGCATACCGCCGTGATGTTCGAAGACGGCAAGACACTGGAAGTCCAGATCCGCACCGTCGAGATGCATGAAAACGCCGAGTACGGCATCGCCGCCCACTGGCGTTACAAAGAGGGCAAGTCGCGCGATGCCGACTATGAACGGCGGGTGATGTACCTGCGCCAGCTCACCGACTGGATTCAGGATGTGGATGACGCCGGCGAGTTTGTGGATGGCCTGAAAACGGATGTGTTCGGCGATCGGGTGTATGCATTTACCCCAGCGGGCGACATCATTGACCTGCCTGCCGGGGCGACGCCGATTGACTTCGCTTACCATGTGCATACCGAAGTCGGGCACCGCTGTCGGGGGGCCAAGGTAAACGGCAAACTGGTCTCGCTGGATACTGCCCTGGCTACCGGCGATAAGGTGGAGATTCTGACGGCTAAGCGCGGCGGCCCCAGCCGCGACTGGCTGAATGCCCATCTGGGGCTGGTGCGCACCAACCGGGCGCGTTCCAAAGTGCGCTACTGGTTCAAGCGCCAGGATATGGATCAGAATGTCAATCATGGTAAAGCGCAACTGGAACGCGAATTACGGCGGCTGGGGATTGGCGAAATCAGCCTGGACAAACTGGCGCGTGACTTCAACCTGAAAAACGCCGAAGACCTCTACCTGGCAATTGGAATTGGCGACCTGAGTTTGAGCCGGGTGGTCAACCACCTGACGCTGACCGAAAGGGGCAAAAAAGATTTCGACGAATTGCCGCCCTTCCTGCGGGATGCCGAACCAGCCGAGACAGTGACCTTTGGCGGCGATGGGGTGGTGGTGCAGGGCTTGAAGGGCCTGCTCTCCACTATGGCCAAGTGCTGCAACCCGGCCCCGGGCGATGAAATCGTGGGCTACATCACGCGGGGGCGCGGGGCGACCATCCACCGCAAGGACTGCCCGAATGCCTTGCGGGCGCGCGACCGTGAACGGCTGGTGCGGGTGAGGTGGGGTGAAACGCAAACCACCTACCCGGTGGCGGTGCGGCTGCAGGCCTATGACCGCGATGGCCTGCTGCGAGATGTCTCGACGATTATTGCGGAAGAGAACATCAACATGAGTCAGGTGAAGATTGACGTAAAACAAAACCGGGCGGTGTTTGATATGACCCTGGATGTGGCCAACATCAACCAGTTGATCCGGGTGCTGGCCAAATTGGAAAGTTTACCCAATGTCATGGAGGCCCGCCGATTGCGGCCAGGGTAGGGAGAGCGCGTGCTGGAAATTCATGAAGCCTTATATCGCTTGCAGGCTGGCCTGACGCCGGTGGCAGAAATGGAACGCCTGCCGCTGGAGGCGGCGCTGGGCCGGGTGCTGGCCGAGCCGATGGCGGGCGAGTTGGATTACCCGCCATTTGCCAATTCCAGCATGGATGGCTTTGCCGTGCGGGCAGGGGATGTGGTGGCCGCCACCCAGAATGCTCCGGCGCGCTTGATAGTGGTGGGCGATGCGCCGGCTGGCAGCCAGAGCCAGACCGCGGTAACCGCTGGCACCGCCGTGCGGGTGATGACCGGCGCGCCGTTGCCGCCGGGCGCCGATGCCGTAGTGCCGGTGGAGGCCACCGATGTGGCGGCTCGCGGTGTGGCGGCATTGCCGGGCGAGGTGCAGGTGTTTACGGCGGTGGCGGCCGGGGCTTATGTGCGCCAGCAGGGAGAAGACCTGGCCGCCGGGGCACTGGCCCTGCCGGTCGGCCGGCGGTTGCGGGCCCAGGAAATTGGCGCCCTGGCCATGCTGGGTCGTGAGACGGTAACGGTGTGGCGGCGGCCGCGCGTGGCGGTGTTTTCCACTGGAGACGAGTTGATAGCGCCGGGGGCGACGCTGGGGGCGGGCCAGATTCATGACAGCAACTCGTTGATGCTGGCGGCGCTGGTGGAGAGCTGCGGGGCCGAAGCGCTGCGGCTGGCAGCGGCGGCGGACGATGAAGACACAATTGCCGCCCGGCTGGACCGGGCGCGTGACTTGCAGGCTGACCTGATTCTGTCTTCGGCCGGGGTGAGCGTGGGGGCGTATGACTTCGTGCGGCCAGCGCTGGAGCGCAACGGCACCCTGGATTTCTGGCGGGTCAATATGCGGCCAGGCAAGCCTCTAACCTTCGGCCACACGCAAGGCACGCCCTTTGTGGGGTTGCCCGGCAACCCGGTTTCGGCTTTTGTGGGGTTTGAGGTCTTCCTGCGGCCGGCCCTGCACTTCCTGGGGGGCGAGCGCGATTGGCAGCGACTGGCGGTGACGGCCACGCTGGCAGAGGCGGTCGAATCAGACGGGCGGGCAACTTTCCTGCGCGGCTGGCTGGAGATGCAATCTCAGGGGTTTGTAGTGCGGCTGACCGGCCACCAGGGCTCCGGGAACTTATTGGGCCTAACCCGGGCCAATGCACTGGTGGCCCTGCCGTCTGGGGTACAATCGAAGCAGACTGGTGAATCAGTGCAGGTGTGGCCGCTGGCGGTGTAGTCGACAAGCGAGACAGGAAGCAAACAATGACGAAAAAGATGAAAATCGCAGCCTATGTGCTGGCAGGAATCGGACTGTCGGTTTCCGTTTACCTGGCATGGATGAAACTAAGCAACAGTGAAATCTTCTGTGCTGGCATTGGCGATTGCGACGTGGTGAATTCCAGCCCATACGCCGAAATTGGCGGAATCCCAATTGCGCTGTTTGGGGCCGCGGCCTATGCCGTACTGCTGGGGCTGATAGCAGTGGATGCAAAGCCGGGTTTTCTTGGGCAAAACGCGGGGTTGATGATTTTCGGAATCACCCTTGCAGGAACGCTGTATTCGGCGTATCTTACATATATTGAAATCGCCGTCATTAAGGCCATTTGCCCATACTGCGTAGTCTCGGCGGTGGCGATGGTTGCGCTGTTTGGCCTGGCGGTGTGGCGACTGGTGGCTTTACCCGAAGCCAGTTGAATCTGACGAAAGGAGCAGGACATGCCGCGTTTGCGCTGTTTTTATGAAGACTGTATTCATCTGGATAAGGGGTTTTGTGGCGCGCCGCTGGTCGAACTGGACCCGGACGATGGCTGCCTGACTTTCTCGGATGACCCGGCGGATTTGGTGGAAGCGGCCGAGGTGGCCGAAGTAGAAGATGAACTGGAAGAATCCTGGGATGATGAGGGGTTTGAAGAACTGGAAGACCTTGACTTGGAAGACGAGGATTATTGAGTCGGTTCGTGGAGATTCTTTCTCCGTAGGCGTGTAATCCAGGGGGCGATGACCGCCGCCGTGCACAAGCGCGGACTGGCAACCTGAAGTTCTGGCAGGAATTTCCAATTGCGTTGCGGGCAGTGCATGTATAATCAACCTGTTGGACGCGCAAGCGCATAAGCGTTTCGGATTCTCACTTTATTTCATCACGACGGTATTTTCTTATGGATGCTGGCACAAAACAGGAACTGCAGCGAGCGTATGCTTATTTGAAATCCGGCGACCGGAAGTCGGCCAGCCAGATTCTGGTGAGCGTACTCAAAACCCACCCGGATAGTGAGCAGGGCTGGCTGATGTTGAGCCTGGCGGTGGATGACCCCCAGCGCCAGATTTACGCCCTGCAGCAGGTGCTGCGGGTGAACCCGGATAACGAAAAGGCGCGCGAGCGGTTGTCCAAGCTGGGCGGGGCGGCTCCAGCCGCGGCCAGACCCATCACACCGGACAAGCCCGCCACGCCCGCCTATCAACCGGAAGCCGAAGAGGATGCTCCGTTTGCCTCAGCCGGCGACGAGGATCTGCTGACCGCGCGTTTGTTTGGCGAGAGCGCCGCACCCAGTGCGGGCGCTCTCAGCAGCGAGCCAGCCGCGGGCGGTTTCGATTACGCCGAAGACGAAGAAGATGACCGGCCATTTGAAGAAGAACCAACGACCGTAGCTCCCAAAGCAAAACCACGCCGCGAGCGGAAAGCCGGGGGCGGGCGGCGCTTGCTGGTGCCGGTGTTGCTCCTGTTGGGCCTGGCGGTGCTGCTGGGCGGCGGCTATTGGGCGCTATCCAGCGGGCTGCTGGGGGCGGTTGCCTCTGCGCCGGCGACCGAACTCCCGACCCCGACCGAAACCGAGTTTGCATTACCGCCCACCTGGACCCCCACCGTTTTCATGTCGCCCACGCCCTTGCCTACTGCTACGCTTGCGCCGCCGCCTTCGCCGACGGCGCTTGGCCAGCAGGTGCCTTCGGCCGGCTTGCAGGCGATTACCACGGTCGAGAGTCAGGTGCGGGCGGTGCGCGGGCTGACCGCCACGCCCGAACTGGGGCGGGCGCTGGTATCGCCGGGAACGCTGGAGGAAGTGCTGCGCTCTGAAACCAGTCGCGACACCTTTGCACGCCAGGCCAATGACGAAAGCGCGGTGTACTCCACCCTGGGGCTGATTTTCCCGGGCGCCAACTTGCAAACCTATTACCAGAACAGCCAGGTGCTGCCGTTCGGCGGCCTGTACGTGCCCGAAAACGACGCCATCTACCTGGTGGGCTTGAGCATTGACAACCGGCAGGAGTATTACTACGCCCACCTCTACACGCTGGCCCTGCTGAATGAAGAGTATGGCCTGGGCGCGCTGGGACTTTCTCCCGAATGCGCCCGGGGGTTTGACCTCTGCCGGGCCCTGAATGCCCTGGTGCAGGGCGATGCGATGTTGACGCGCGCCCAATGGGCTACGCGCTCGCTGCCAGCCGCCCAGGCGCGTGAACTGCCGGCGCTGGATGTCCTGCCGCCCCTGCTTTCTGATTTGAATACAGCCCTGTTTGTAGAGCCAGACCTGAACTTCCCCTATGTGGAGGGGCGTGCCTTTGTTGAAGCGCTGTATGCCGAGGGCGGCTGGGCGGCGGTTAACGCGGCGTACGCCAACCCACCTGCCTCGACCGAACACATCCTGCACCCGGACCGCTACCTGGCTGGCGATATGCCGCTGGTGGTAGTGGACCCGCTGCTGGGTGAAGTTTTGCCGCCGGGTTGGCGCCTGCTAAAGCAGGACACCCTGGGCGAGTGGGGAACCCAAATGATGCTGGCTTACAACCTCAACCTCGAAGCCGGCATTGACCGGGAAGCCGCGACCATTGCTGCTGACGGCTGGGGTGGCGATGAATTTCAGGTGTACATCCAGGACGGGACGCGGGCGACGGCACTCAAGGCGCATTGGATTTTTGATACATTCGAAGATGCTCTGGAATTTGATGCAGCCCTGGCCTTGAGCCTGGGCGGCTGGTTCCCCGGCGAGCCGGATGCAGACTTGAACGAAATCTGCTATGGCAGCGGGCCAATCGCCTGTACCGTGTTTATTGACAATGAGGTCTTCCTGTTCGTACTGCCAGATGCCGACCTGATGGATGCCGTGTTGGATTTGTACGCCTTTGGCGGCTGAACCCGGCCCTGAATCTTCACTCTTGAGGCACACATGCTGATTCATTCTGCAAGCCAGGTCCTGACGCTGGCCGGCGGGCCGCAGCGCGGCGCGATGCTGGGGCAGTTGGGACTCATCGAACACGGCGCGATTGCCATTGAGGACGGGCGCATCCTGGCCGTTGGGCCGAGTGATGAATTGCGGGCGGCGTATAGCCATTTACCGCAACTGGATGCCGGCGGTCGCGCTGCCTTACCGGGGTTTGTGGACCCGCACACGCACGTGATCTGGGCCGGTGACCGGGCCGGGGAGTTTGAAGCCCGGCTGGAAGGCAAAACCTACCTTGAAATCCTGGCCGGCGGCGGCGGCATTCTCTCCACCGTCCGGGCGACGCGCGCCGCCAGCGAAGCCGAACTGGCCGGGCAAACCCGGGCGCGGTTGCGGCGCATGCTGGCGCATGGCACCACCACCATTGAAGCCAAAACCGGCTATGGGCTGGATAAAGCCACCGAACTGAAAATGCTGGCCGTGCTGCTGGCCCTGGCGGAGGAAGGACCGTGGGATCTGGCGCTGACCTACCTGGCGGCGCATGCCATCCCGCCCGAGTACCGCGAACAGCCGGACGATTATGTGGCGCAGGTGTGCGCCGAGTGGCTGCCGGAGCTGAAAGACTGGTGGGCGCAACAGGCGGGTGAGCGCGGTCTGCCGTATGTGGATGTCTTCTGCGAGACGGGCGCATTCACTCTGGCGCAGTCCGAGCGGATACTGGCAGCGGCCAAGGCATTGGGCTTTCCGATCAAAATTCATTCGGATGAGTTTGACAATCTGGGCGGCACGCGCATGGCGGCCGAACTGGGGGCGGCTTCGGCTGACCACCTGGTGGCGGCTTCGGAAGCGGATATCCGCGCCCTGGCGGAGAGTGATACCGTGGCGGTGGCCCTGCCCGGCACGCCCTTTGGGCTGGCGACCGGCCAGTACGCCCCGGCGCGCCAGATTCTGGCGGCGGGCGGCTTGCTGGCCTTAGCCAGCGACCTGAACCCGGGCACTTCCTGGTGCGAGAATATGCAGATGGCGCTGGCGCTGGCCTGCCGCTATATGCAACTGACGCCGGGGCAGGCGATTGCCGCGGCAACGATTAATGCGGCCGCGGCAATCGGTATGGCGAATACGGTCGGCTCGCTGGAGGTTGGCAAGCAGGGCGATGTGGTGTTGCTGGACTGTGACGACTACCGCCAGCTCGGTTATCGCTATGGCACCAACCTGGTGCATTCGGTCATAAAACGCGGTCAGGTGGTCTTTTCGGCGGCTGACCCGGAGGCGAATTTGAATGGCAATTGAACAATTTCAGGAATTGCTGATACCCATGCTGGGTCTGCTGGCAATCGGCGTGGTGTGGCTGGTGGTGCGCGGGTTGCTGCGCCTGGTCACGCGCACGGTAGCGCTGGGTTGTGGCCTGCTGCTGGGGGTCGGGCTGGCGTTAGTGCTGGGGAGTTTATTGGCAGGTGGCGGATGATTGGTATAGAACAGGTGCGCGCCTGGTATACGGATGACGACCCCACCCATGATTTCAAGCATGTCTTGCGGGTGTATCACATGGCCTTGCGGATTGCTACCGCCGAAGGGGCAGATCCCAAAATTGTCGGCGCGGCGGCCCTGTTGCATGATGCCGAGGGCAGCGACCCGACCCAGGTGGCAGCGCGCGCCAGCCACCATGAAGCCTCGGCCGACTTTGCCGGCCGGGTGCTGGCCGAGGCTGGCTGGCCGCCGGAGCGGGTGGCGGCGGTGCAGGTGTGCATCCGCACCCACCGCTTCCGGGCCGGGGCGGCGCCCGAAACGCTGGAAGCCAGAGTGTTGTTTGATGCTGATAAACTGGATTCCATCGGGGCGATTGGGGTGGCGCGGGCGCTGGCGTTTGCCGCCCGTTCCGGCCAGCCGTTTTACGAAGAGCCTTCGACGGCCTTTCGTGAGAGTGGGCAGGCCGAAGCAGGCGAACCGCACAGCGCCTACCATGAGTATGTCTTCAAGTTGAGCAAGTTGAAAGACCGCCTGCACACCGCCACGGCGCGCCAGATTGCGGAAGGGCGGCATGCGGCTTTGCAGGCCTACTTTGAGCAGTTGGGGGCGGAGTTACGCGGCGAGCGGTAGGTTTTCCAAAATGTACTGCGGCCGACCGTGGTTACTTGGGAACAAACTCCCCGGTCTTGTCCAGGGTGGCAATCAGTTTGCCGGTGGTTTCTCTGAATACCCGATTGATCTGGAACAGGGTGGGCTTATCCTCAACCCCTTCAAGCGTCAGTTTATCTACGAGAAGTCCCTTTTTATATTTCGTCAGCTTGATCTGGTGAAGGGGAATGTACCTTACCCCTGCCGGTTTTCCCATCATATCCTGTTCAATCATCACCAATGAAGTTTGAGTCAGGCCGACATCGAACTGCCGCATCGTGAAGAAGGCTGCGGCTCCAAGCAACGCCAACTTTCCCAGCGACGGCATCGTCTGGGCTACCAGCGAGCCGGCAAGTTGTTCGCCCGGGTTAAGTTGATGGAGAACTTTGGTATTCAGCTTGTGTAATTGCTGTTCTCGAAAGGACAGACCTGGCAAGGGACTGGAATTTACACTCTCTTTTGGGACGGCTACTTCGCCGGCCGCCTGACGTTTTTGCAGTCGGACGGTCTGCAACGCCCAAAAAATCTGTCCAAACCAGCTGAATATCGCAAAATTGAAAAACAGGTCCACCAGGAAACCTTCCGGCACAAAGAGGAAGGCGACGAACAGGCCAAATACAACGCCAAAGCTTCCTAAGGCACGGCGCCATTGGCCGAGCGCAACGAAACCAAGACCGGGGATTATGGATAACAGACCGACAACAAATGGGGATCGCATTTTCTTTCCTCCTGAATTAGTTGCGATTTGCCAGCGATTCAGATTTTGCGATGATACTCTGAGTCAGTGCAGGGGTTATGGGGAGCGCGGTCAGTCGGCCAGCGCCTTGTTGATTTCGTTGCGCAGAAATTCCATTGATTCAAGCGCCACCTGGATATCCCACGACTTGGTTTCGTCATCCAAATCCTGATACACCACCATGTCGCGGCGGGTGCGGGTGCTTTCGCCCTCAGCCAGCAGCCGGATGATGAAATGGCTGTGCACGTACTCGCCAATTTCATCCAGGACGGCTGGGTCCTGGATTTCCAGAATTTTTTGCAAACGTTCTTTGAGTTCTTCGAGCGGCGTCTGTTTGCAGGTATTGCGGAAATAATTGGCAACGGCGTAGGGCGTCAGGCTGTTGAGGCCCTGAATCTGTTGTGGCAGTTCGTCAAAAGGCAGCATCAAGGGGTGGATTTTGGCGTCGCCATCGCGGTCTTTGCCATAGGTCCAGCCCTGTGAAAGTTTGGTTGCCAGCCAGCGCTGGTGGGCGGCTGAAGCACAGTCTTCATAGCGACCGCGGTTGATGAAGTCCGTGAGAAACTCGTATGCATCGGGCATAAACGGGCGTCCTTTTATTCTGCGCTGGTTCTGGAGCTATTTTATCTCAATTGGCTTGCGAGTGCTGTGCGGCTTCATTGCAGATTTGATAAGGCGTTTGAAAAGAGCCGGGATTGGGCTACAATGGAGGCATGACGATGCCCGAAGGTTCCATTCTGGTTGTAGAAGACATGCCGCAGATTCGGGGGCTGCTGGAAGTTACCCTGCGTTTTGAAGGCTACCCGGTGGAGAGCGCCAGCGATGGCCTGGAAGCCTTGGAAAAAATTAAGGCCAATCCGCCGGTACTGATTATTACCGACATCCTGATGCCCAAGATGGACGGCTATGCCCTGGTGTACCGCCTGCGCAAGGACCCCGAGACGCGCAAAATTCCGGTTGTGTTTCTTTCGGCCACCTATGTGACCAAGGAAGACAAGGACTTTGCCTTGAGCCTGGGGGCGGTGCGCTTTCTTGAAAAGCCGATTGATACCAGCGACTTTTTGCTGACGATTGGCGAGATTCTCGCCAAAGGGCCGGGGGCGGCCCCTGAACCGCCGGACGAGAAGGGCTTTTACGAAGGCTACCGGCTGCGGCTGGAAAACAAACTGCGCCAGAAGAACCAGCAAATCACGCGTACTGAAAACCTGCTCTACGCCCTGCCGGAACAACAGCGACCGGCGTTTGAAAAACTGCTGGAAGAAACCCGCCTGCACCGCGATGAAATCGTCTCTGATTTGGAAGATGTCATCCAGCAGTTAAAGCATTTCGGCTAAATTTCCTATGTACCCTGAATTGAATGATGTCCTGGCGTTGGCGCGCGGGGCGGGCGCGATTTTGCGCGATTTTTATGAGGGCCCCCTGACGGTCGAACACAAAGGCGCGGTGGATTTGGTGACCGAAGCCGACAAAGCCTCGGAAGCCTACCTGCTGGGCGAAATCCGGCGGCGCTGGCCGGGGCAGGCGATTCTGGCCGAAGAGAGCGGGGTGCATACCGGCGAAGGCGAGGCCCTGTGGCTGGTAGACCCGCTGGATGGCACGACCAATTTCGCCCACGGCCTGCCGATTTTTTCGGTCTCGGTGGCGTTTGCGGTCGGGGGCGTGGTGCAACTGGGGGTGGTGTATGACCCGTTGCGCGAGGAGGCCTTCTGCGCGGCGCGCGGGGCGGGGGCGTGGTTGGGGGCGCGGCGGTTGCAGGTGGGGGCGGCGAGTACGCTGGTGGATAGCCTGCTGGTGACCGGCTTTCCGTATGACCAGGGCAGCAATCCGGACAACAATCTGGACTATTTCGAGCATCTGGTGGTGCGCAGCCGGGGGATGCGGCGGCTGGGCTCGGCGGCACT
This sequence comes from Anaerolineales bacterium, assembly GCA_024710875.1. Taxonomy (GTDB): domain Bacteria; phylum Chloroflexota; class Anaerolineae; order Anaerolineales; family UBA11579; genus SCUK01. Next base: position 11,892 of record JANJTX010000126.1, read on the forward strand.
GGATTTAGCCTATGTGGCGGCCGGGCGGGTGGATGGCTACTGGGAAATCCGTTTGCAGCCGTGGGATGTGGCGGCCGGGATGTTACTGGTAGCCGAAGCCGGGGGATTGGCCACGCGGCTTAATGGCGAGCCGGATGTGCTGCGGGGACCGTGCAGCGTGCTGGCGGCCAACCCGGCGCTGCATGGCCTGTTGCGACAGGAGATTGACGCCGTGCGGGCGCAGGCCGAATCAGGCGTTTGACAGTGCCGGGCTTTTGTCCCCGGTTGGGGCTTCAAGTGGCTATACTTGTGCGATGAAATTCAAAAGAACGCCAAAAGTTTGCGGGAATGGACATCATTTTTACAGGAGTTCGGATTGCCCCTCCTGCCCGGTGTGCATGGAACTGGCAAAGCCGAGCGAGGGGTTTCTTTCGCGTCTGTCTTCACCGGCCCGCAACGCATTGATTGAGGCCGATATCCTGACGGTTGAGCGGCTGGCGGAATACACCCAAAAAGAGATCCTCGCCCTGCATGGCATGGGCGCTAAGAGCCTGCCGGTGTTGGAGCAGGCCCTGGCGAGTAAAAATCTAGACTTTAGGAAATAATCCGTTTGCAGTTTGATTAAAAGAGTACGGCCGGTCATTCCCGGCCGTTTGTGATTTCTATCCGGGTTAGCCGCCCTGGGAGCGGCGGATGTTTTCAGCCAGCGTGCCAAAATCCACTGGGGCGGTGAGGTCGAGCGTGAGGGGCGTCACCGCCACCTGCCCCTGGGCCAGCACCACATGCACATCACTATCCGGCGGGAAGAGGCTCATATCGGTTTCCATGCGGTAGCCCATGCTGGCCGGGGCCTCGGGCGTGGCGCGCTGGGGCAGGTCGGGCAGGTAGTAGCGGGCGAGGCCCAGGCGGGTGACCTGCCAGGGGGTGTCTGTGGTGGCGGTGTAAGGCACTTCCACTTTCAGGACCTGCATGCGCGGGTCCAGGCCGCCCGCCAGCAGGGTGCGGGCGAAGTAGCGTGTGAAATGCCCGGCCACTTCAAAATTTATTTCGCGTGAGTGTGAGAGGTGGAACTCCTTGGCGACATCCAGCGAGATGGCTAGCGAAGGGATGCCAAACGAGGCGCTCTCCATTGCTGCGCCGACGGTGCCGGAGACGGTGATGCCATTGCCGAGGTTGAGGCCGTAGTTAATGCCGGAAACGACCAGATCCGGCGGGCGGCCGATGATTTCAAGGATGGCGTGCTGGACGGTCTGGGCGGGCGTGCCACCGACGGCGTGCACCGTCCATTCCACGCCATGGACGGTCAGGGTCTGGGCGGTGATGCGGCCATCTGAGGTGGAGGGCATGGAACGGCCGGCCCCGCTGGATTGCTCGCGCGGCGCCGCCACCCAAACGTAGCCGAGGTCGGAGAGGGCTTCGGCGGCGGCCCACAGGCCGGGCGAGTCGATGCCGTCATCGTTGGTGAGCAGAATTTGAGGTTGGGTTGTGTTCATGAAGAATTGCCTGTCTTTAATGGAATGGCGGTATTGTACCAAAGCGGTTAAATAAAAAACGGGCTGTGTACTCCTCCGTGAAAACACAACCCATTCAGTATTCCTGGCGTCCTCGGCACGATTCGAACGCGCGACCTCTTACTCCGCAAGCAAGCGCTCTATCCAGCTGAGCTACGAGGACGTGTGGCAAGGGTGGATTATACCAACACTTGCCGAAGGCGGGGAGGGCGGGATTCGAACCCGCGACCGAGTTTTACCCCGGAACCCACTTAGCAGGCGGGCGCACTAGACCGTACTATGCGACCTCCCCGAATGATAAGTTACTGGCGGAGGGAGAGGGATTCGAACCCCCGGTGAGCGTAAGCCCACAGCTGCTTTCAAGGCAGCCGCCATAGTCCACTCGGCCATCCCTCCAGGGTGTTTGGGTCTCTCCCAAGCGGGCTGAATTTTACCATAGGCTGTAAGTAGAATGCAATGAAGTGGGATAGAATTTGAAAAGACGGTAGACAGGTATCAGGTAAACAAGTAAACAAGTAAACAAGTAATTGGTAACTGGTAAGTGGAAAATCGCAATCAGTACCAGGAGATAAGTGGCGAGAAATGGGTAACGAGCAACGAGTATCTAAGAACGATTGGCGAATTACCAAAACCGAATTATCAATTACCAATTACTAATAACGAGTTACCAATAACTGATTTTCAAACGGAGACCATTGATGAGCAAACTGGACTGGATTGACGAAGAACTGAACGCACTGCGCATGGCCGGGCTGTATAACAACATCCGTACGATTGGCTCGCCGCAGGGCGCCTGGCTGGAGGTGGATGGCCGCAAGGCGCTCAATTTCTGCTCCAATAACTATCTCGGGCTGGCCAACCACCCGCGCCTGCGGCAGGCGGCCCAGAAAGCGCTGGACGAATTCGGCGTGGGCCCGGCGGCGGTCCGCAGCATTGCCGGCACGACCCGCGCCCATGTGGAACTGGAAGAACGGCTGGCGCGCTTCAAGGGCGTGGAAGCGGCCATTACTTTCCAGTCTGGCTTCACCGCCAACCTGGGCACGATTCCGGCGCTGGTGGGCAAAGAGGACGCCATCTTTTCAGATGAGTTGAACCATGCCAGCATCATTGACGGCAGCCGCCTGTCCGGCGCAAAAATCATTCGCTACCTGCACAATGATGCCGAAGACCTGCGCAAGCAACTGACCGAACAGCGCGCCCAGTTCCGGCGGGCGCTGGTGATTACCGACGGCGTGTTCAGTATGGATGGCGACATCGCCCCGCTGGACCAGATTTATGAAGTCACCCGCGATTTTGAGGCGCTGCTGATGGTGGACGATGCTCACGGCGAAGGCGTGCTGGGCAAGGGCGGCCGCGGGATTGTGGACCACTTCGGTCTGCACGGCAAGGTGGATGTGGAAGTCGGGACGCTTTCCAAGGCCTTTGGCGTGGTGGGCGGCGTTTCGGCTGGCAGCGCCAAAGTGGTCGAATGGTTGCGCCAGCGCGGCCGGCCGTTCCTGTTCTCCTCGGCCATGACCGCCGCGGATGTGGCCGCCTGCCTGGCGGGGATTGACCTGCTGGAAGAGTCGACCGAACTGGTGGACCGCCTGTGGGCCAATACCGAATTATTCAAGAAGGAAATGAAAGCGCTGGGCTTCAATACCGGCAATTCGGTCACGCCGATTACGCCGGTGATGCTGGGCGAGGCCAGTCTGGCGCAGCAATTCAGCCGCGAGCTGTTTGAGGAAGACGTATTCGCCATGGCGATTGGCTTCCCGACCGTGGCGCAGGGCAAGGCCCGCATCCGGGTGATGATATCGGCTGCGCATAGCCAGGATGATTTAGAGCAGGGCCTGGCGGCGTTTGAGC
>JANJTX010000128.1 GCA_024710875.1 Anaerolineales bacterium
GATCGCAGACGCAGTGCTCGCCGTCGAGCAGGATCTGGATGATCTGCAGGCGCGCCTCGTCCGAGAGCGCATGGAAGAGCTCGGCGCTCCGGCTGTGGGCGATGGCGGTGGCAGCGGTGGGCAGCAACAGCACCATACCGGCGAAGATATTACCGAACAAACGGAACGAGAACGAGATGATTTTGGAGAGTTCCGAAACAATCTCGAACAAGCCGACGGCGAAGTCAATCAGGCCGAAGAAGGGCTTGGTGAACAAGGTGCGGACGTAGAAGAACTTCTCGAAATAGGAGATGCCGAGGGCCTTCACGCCAACCACCTGGATCATCACAACGGAAATGAGGGCCAGCGCGACCGTGAAGTTGAGGTCGGTGGCGGTGGCACGCACCCACGGGATGATGGCGTGCGAGCATTCGGCCACGCTTTCCGGGTGGGCCGGGTCCGCCCAGACGTTTACGACTTCCAGGCTGCCGATGTGGAAGGTGGACGTCTGGCAGATTTCATCAAAGTGCTCGATTTCATGGGCATGGTGGTCGCTAAAAGTACCAATGGAGTCCACGCCGGGGAAGAGTTCCATCCAGTTCATTACCAGCACCAGCATCGTGATGCCCGCAAACCAGGGGAAAATAGTGCGGGTCCACTTGCCAGCGGTGGCCTGGGTGAGGTTGTAGATGATTTCAAGGAAGGCTTCAAAGAAGCCGGCCACGCCCTTGGCCACATGGTCAATGCCCTTGTTGAGGGCCGGGCGAATGGCGAACACCAGCACCAGCAACAGGAAGACATCGGCGATGATGGTGGCGATAAACGTATTGGTGATATAGAAGGGGTAGCCCAAAAAGGTACCCAGTGGGGCGTAGTCGGTGCCGAACACGGCTTCGGCCGGCAGGAAAATCGCCGGGCGGGTGGGCGGGTACATGCCCGTGAGCCAAAAGCCAATGATGACAACCGCCAGCAAGATCCAACGGCTCACGCCCCAGCGCCAACCGGTTTTCTTTTCGGCAGCATGCGTTTCAGACATGGTCTGCGTCCTCCTGTTGAGGGTCATGCTGAGCTGCCGGCGGGCGGCGGCGGGTAGTAAACCGCACCACTCCATACAGCGCCACCACATTCAGCGGCACACTCAGCAAAATAAGTACCAGCGTAACAATGTTCTTTGAATTTCCCAGAGTTCGATCAAGCCAAAGTCCCAGGAAAATCGCACTTCCGATGATGAGGAACGTCACGCATCCTGTCAGCCCGGTGCTCAGCAAGACCATCTGGTAGGTCTGGCGCAGCGCCGCTTTGGGCGAAGGGAGTTGGTTCAGGTCGCTCACCGGTTGAGAATTATATCACAAAGTCTTTTTGCGTCAATGAATTGGGACTGATTTGGGGCAGATTCTGGCAAAAGAACCTGCCCCGCGTCCGAATTCATGGATGGCCTAGAACAATCCGCTGGCGGCCAGTACCGACCAGTCGTACATGGGCCCAAAAATGGTACCAAGGAAGACCACCAGCAACAGGCACACCACCAGGGCAATCGCATGCGGGCGGGCGACCGGCACCGGCTGGTCGTCCTTTTCGCTGCGGTCGAGGTAGATGACCTTGAGCACCATCAGGTAGTAGTACAGGCCGAGGATGGCATTCAGCACGCCGGCGATCGCCAGCCATATCAGCCCGGCTTCAACGGCGGCGGCGAAGACCAGAATCTTGGCGAAGAAGCCGCCCAGCGGCGGTACGCCCGCCAGCGAGAGGAAGGCCAGCATCAACGCCAGCGCCAGGGCCGGGCTGCGGCGGCTCAGGCCGGCATAGTCCTTGATTTCATCTGAACCGGCAGTATTGAAGAAGATAATCACGACGCCGAAGGCGGCCAGGTTGGTGACGAGATACACCGCCAGGTAGTACACCACGCTGGTTACGCCCAGCAGGCTGGCGGCGGCCACGCCCATCAGCACATAGCCGGCATGCGCAATGGACGAATAAGCCAGCATGCGCTTGATGTTCTTCTGTGAGAGGGCGGCTGCATTGCCGAGCGTCATGGAAAGCACGGAAATAAGGGCGATGACGCTCAAACCCTGGGGCAGCACCTCGGCCGGGAAGGTGGCCAGCATGAAGCGGGCCACCACCGCAAAGCCCGCGGCCTTGGAAGCGGTGGACAGGAAGGCGGTCACCGGGGTCGGGGCGCCTTCGTACACATCCGGCGCCCAGAAGTGAAACGGCACCGCCGCGATTTTGAAGCCGAAACCCGCCAGGGTCAGCACCAGCGCGCCCAGCAAGCCGAGGACGGGCAGTTCACCACTGCCAACGGCAGCGGCCAGTTTGTAGATGTCGGTCGTCCCGCCAAAGCCGTAAAGCAGGCTGAAGCCATAGACCATGACGCTGCTGGTCAGCGCCCCGAAGAGCAGGTACTTGAAGCCCGACTCGGTCGATTTATCATCGCCGGTCATGAAGCCCGCCATCACATACAGCGGGATGGAGGCGGTCTCAATGGCGAGGAAGAGCATAATCAGGTCGCCAGCCGCGCCCATAAGGGTCATGCCAAGGGTCGAAAGCACCATCAGCACATAGAACTCGCCGCGCTTTTCAATCTGCTTCCAGCCAATCGTGAACAGGGCGGTTACAGCAGCCCCGAACAGGAAGATGAGGCGAAAGACGAAGGCAGCCGTGTCGTGGCGCAGCATGCCACCCCACACGCTTTCGGGGGCGGCGCCCGGGCGGGCGAACAGCACCGTCAGTACCATCACGGCGGCCAGGCCCGCGGCAGTGATGCCCGCCAGCACGGTCTTGCGGCCCTGCGGCAGGCGCAGGTCAATGACCAGCAGGATAAACGCCAGTACCGCCAGGCTGATTTCAGGCAGGATAGCCAGATAATTTGGAGCCATGGGTTACATCCCTCCCAACAGGGCGAAGACATGGTCAACGCCCGCTTCCACCATCGGCACAATCACGCCCGGTAACACACCAATCAGGATGAGTACCAGCGTCAGCAGGCCGAGGGCGAATTTTTCACTTGGTTTGACATCATGCACATGGCCTTCAAACTCGGCCGGGAACTCGCCGAAGAACACGCGGCGGATAAGGCGGATGATGTAGGCCGCCGTAATCACAATCGAAATCGCGCCCACAATCGCAATCCAGGGCTTGTCCGAGAGCCACACGCCCATGAAAATCGGGAACTCGGCCACAAAGCCGGAGAGGCCGGGCATGCCCATGCTCACCAACCCGCCGATGATAAAGGCGAAGGTGACGAAAGGCATCTTTTGAACCATGCCGCCCAGCTTGGAGAGTTCGCGGGTATGAGTCTGGTCGTAAATCATGCCGACCACAGCAAAGAAGAGGGCGGTCATAATCCCGTGGCTGACCATCTGCACCCCGGCGCCAATGTAACCTTCCGGGGTGAGGCTGGCAAAGCCCATCACCACCAGGCCCATGTGCGAGACCGACGAAAAGCCAATGACATACTTGAAGTCGGTCTGCACCATGGCAATATAAGCGCCATAGACCACATTGACCAGCGTGAGCAAAATTATCCACGGCAGGTGGAACTTGGCGCCCTCCGGCAGAAGCATGATGCCGACCCGCAGGGCGGCGAAGGCGCCGAGCTTCATCAGTACGCCGGCGTGGAACATGGAAACGGCGGTGGGGGCGGCCACATGACCATCCGGCGACCAGTTGTGGAAGGGGAAGATACCACCCAGCACCGCGAAACCGATGAAGATGAACGGGAACCACAAAATCTGGAACTCGGGCGGGAAGTTGGCACCTTCGAGGGCGAGCATGTCGAAGGTTTTGAGGCCGCTGGAGAAGTACATCGCCAGCGCGCCAACCAGCGAGACCACCGACCCGATGAACAGGTACATGGTCAGCTTCATGGCGGCATATTCGCGGGTTTGTTTCCAGCCCCAGATGGCAATCAGCAGGTACATCGGGAAGACCGCGATTTCATAGAAGAAGAACAGGGCGAACATATCCAGCGCCACAAACACACCAAACACACCGGTGGCAAGCAGGAAGAGGAAGGCGAAGAACTCGCGCGGCCGCTCATCGATGCGCTGGGAGATGATGACGCCGGTGAACATCACAATGCCGGTCAGCAGCACCAGCGGGGCGCTGATGCCATCCACCGCCACATGGTAGGAGATGCCCAGTTGCGGCAGCCAGTTGTACTTCTCGATGAACTGGTAACGGGCGCCCTCCACCTCAAAGCCGAGGTAGACCAGCAGGCTGAGTAGAAACACCGCCGCCCCCAGCCCGAGGGCTACCTTGTAGATGGTGTCTTTGCGGTCGCCGGGAATCAGCAGCAATGCCATCCCGCCCACTGCGGGCAGAAAGGTAATCAGACTGAGTACCGGCCAATCGTTCAGGAACTGTAGAAATGCCATAGTCTCTCTTTTCCTCCGCCTAGCCGAACAGGGCTTGCATGGCGTTGTTGATGACGTTCAGCAGCCAGCCGGGCAACACACCCAGCCACAACATCAGCACCATCAGGGGGGCCATCACCCACAGTTCGCGGGCGTTCATTTCGCTCAGGTGATGAGCGCTTTCTTCATTCACCGGGCCGTGCAGGGTCTTGGCAATCCCTTTCAGGATGTAGGCACCGGTGAACAGCAGACCGAGCATACTGATGGCCGTCCAGCCGGGGAAGACCGCCCAAGCGCCGCGCACCACCAGGAATTCGGACACAAAGCCGTTCAGACCCGGCAAGCCGAGCGAGGCCATGCTGGTGAAAATCAGGATGCCGCCATACACCGGCACACGCGGGAAGAAGCCGCCAAAGGCGTTCAGGTCGCGGGTGTGCAGGCGTTCGTAAATCACACCGACCAGGAAAAACATGCCCGCGGCGGAAAGGCCGTGGTTAAACATCTGCAGGACGGCGCCATTCATGGCGATATTGGCATCCAGCGTACCAGCGGCCCGGGCGGCGGCGGCAATGCCCAGCACCACGAAACCCATGTGGTTGACCGAGGAGTAGGCCACCAGCCGTTTGAAGTCCTGCTGGCCGTAGGCGGCCAGGGCGCCCATCACAATCGCCATGGTGGCGAGGCCGGCCAGCACGCCGGCATACTGGGCGCTCTGCTCCGGGTAGAGCGGCAGCACAAAGCGCAGGAAGCCGTAAGCGCCCAGTTTGAGCAGCACACCCGCCAGAATCATCGAGCCAGCGGTGGGAGCTTCAGTGTGGGCATCCGGCAGCCAGGTGTGGAAGGGCCACACCGGGACCTTGATGGCAAACGCCAACACAAAGGCCCAGAAGGCCCAGACCTTGACCGTGCCCACGCTGGCCCAGCCACCCAAAATCGTGTCGCTGTCGGCCAGGGCGTTCCACTGGGTGACGATGCTCGGCAGGTCAAAAGTGCCATTGACCACGCCCAGCAACTGGATGGCGAGCAACAGGCCGAGCGAACCGGCCATGGTAACAATCATGAACTTGAAGGAAGCGTAGGTGCGGGCCGAGACTTTCAGGCCGCCCCACAGCTCGCGTTCGCCGCCTTCGCTGCCCCACTGATTGATGAGGAAGTACATCGGGACGAGGCCGATTTCCCAGAAGACGAAAAAGACCAGCAGGTCGAGCGACATGAACACGCCCAGCATGCCGGTTTCCAGGAAGAGGAACAACGCCATGAAAGCCCGGACGTTTTTCTCAATGCTGAAGGAAGCCAGAATCGCCAGCGGGGTGAGCAGGGTGGTGAGCAGCACCATCGTCATCGAAAGCCCGTCCAGCCCGACATGATAGGACGAGTTGATGGCGGCGTACCATTCGTAACGCTCAACGAATTTGTAGCCCTCGGCGTTGGCCGGGGCGGCTTCAAAGCCGAACCACAGGAACAGGGTCAGCGCCAGCGGGATGAGGCTGGCGACAAACGCCACCCGCCGCGCCAGTTGGTTGTTCTCGCGCGGCAGCAAAGCCACCACCGCCGCCGCCAGAGTGGGGAAGAACAGGATGAGGGTCAGCCAGATGGTTTGATTCATTGCATTCACTCCAATTACGGCTGGATGACCCAGAAGAAGAAGAACACGCCCACAAAGGCCAGCACCATGCTCACCAGCATGTACTGCTGGATGCTGCCGGTCTGGATTTTGCGGATGGTATTCCCTGCCCACTGGGCCGCATCGGCGACCCAGTCGCCAAAGCCGTTGATGACCGGGACATCGAACTTGTTGCGGAAGATGCCGCCCAGCCAGAAAGTAATCTCCGCCAGGGCGTGCAGCGTACCATCAATCAGGTTGCGGTCCACGAACAGGTAGGCGAAGTCGTGCGAGATTTTCTTGGCGGGCTGGATGAAGGCCCGGTCGTACAGTTCATCCACGTAGTACTTGTTTTCCAGAATTTTGTGCACCGGCCCCAGCAGCTTCTTAAGCGGGTCGGTCTGGGCATTGCGGTAGGCAAGGTAGCCGAGCAACAAGCCACCCAGCGCCACCCCCACCGAGGTCGCCAGCGGGATGATGCTGAAATCAATCGCGTGCGGCGGGTTCAGCAGGGTGCTGCCGACAAAGTGATGGAACCAGTTGTTGTTAATCATCGGGCCGAGCACCGGGAAATGCTCCGGGATGCCCACCCAGCCAGCGGCAATGGCGAACACGCTCAAAATCATCAGCGGGCCGGTCATGGTCAGCGGCGTTTCGTGGGCGTGTTCGGCCTCTTTGGTGCGCGGCTGGCCAAGGAAGGTCAGGGTAATCTGGCGCATGGTGTAGAAAGCGGTCAGCAGGGCCGAGAGCGCCAGCACCCCGAAGACAACATAGTGGTGGTGCGCCCAGGCATCCGCCAGGATTTCATCCTTGGACCAGAAGCCGGCGGTAATAATGGGGAAGCCGGAGAGGGCCATGCCGCCGATGAGGAAGGTCCAGAAGGTGCGCGGCATCTTCTTGCGCAGGCCACCCATATTCCACATGTCCTGCGGGTCGACCTTGTGGTTGCCGGTGTGCAGTACGCCATGCTCCATGCCGTGAATGACCGAGCCGGAGCCGAGGAAGAGCAGAGCCTTGAAGAAAGCGTGGGTGACGAGGTGGAAGGCCGCGGCCACGAAAGCGCCAATGCCGAGGGCGGCAATCATGTAGCCGAGTTGCGAGATGGTGGAGTAGGCCAGGACGCGCTTGATGTCGTTCTGGGCCAGCGCGATAGTAGCGGCAAACAGGGCGGTGAAAGCGCCGATGACCGCCATCCCGGTCATGGCCGGGGTGAGGGCGCCGCCTTCATGCCAGCCAGCCGAGAGCAGCGGGAACATGCGGGCGACCATGTAGACGCCGGCCGAGACCATCGTGGCGGCGTGAATCATGGCGCTGACCGGGGTCGGGCCTTCCATCGCATCCGGCAGCCAGACGTGCAGCGGGAACTGGGCGCTCTTGCCGATGGTACCGACGAAGAGCAGCAGGCCAATCAGGCCGGCGGCCGAGAGGCCGAACCAAGAGGGCGTCGTCGCCAGCAGGTTGAGGACTTCTTCATTGTATAGGATGGCGCGGAAGGAAAGCGTGCCAGTTTCAGCGTACAGGTAGGCAATGCCCAGCAGCATGAACACATCGCCGATGCGGGTGGTCATGAAGGCTTTCTTGGCCGCATCCCGGGCGCTGTCCTTGCCGAACCAGAAGCCAATCAGCAGATAAGAACACAGGCCCATGATTTCCCAGCCCACGAATAGCGTGAGCAGGTTATCGGAAATGACCAGGGTGTACATGCCGAAAGCGAACAGACCGATAAAGGCGAAAAAGCGGGCATACATCGGCTCAATACTCAGGACGGTGTGGCCGTGCTCGGTAGCGCCGTGCGGCGGGAAGCCCTTGTGGTCATGGTCGCCCTTGGGCTGGCCATAGTTGTGGTAGCCGACACTGTAGATGAAAATCATCAACACCGTAACAGCGACAAATGCCAGGGTCACAGCCGATAGCGGGTCAATCAGGACGCCGATGTTAAGCGTGGTGGCGCCGAGTTGCAACCAGGGGAAGGACGATTCAATCGGGTGCTCGCCAAAGTGGCTGTCGGCAAAGGCATGCGCCAGCACATAAACACTGCCCAAAAAGGACAGGGCGGCCGCGCCCACCGCAATGCTGTGGCTGAGGCGATTGTTCTTGTTGGTGAAGAGCACAATCAGCGCAAAGGCCAGCAGGGGTGGCAGGGGCAGCAGCCAGGTGATGGTTTCAATTGATAAGTTCATAGTTCCTCACACAGCTCTGAAATACCCGCTTACCATTTCAGCAGGTCAATCTGGTCGGCGGCCACCGTCTGGCGGCGACGGTAGAGCGAAATCACCAACGCCAGGCCCACGGCCACTTCGGCGGCGGCGACGGCAAAAACCATCACGGCAAAGGCGTGCCCGGCAATCGCCTGCACATCCAGATAGCGCCAGAAGGCCACCAGGTTAATGTTCACGGCGTTGAGCATCAGCTCCACGCCCATGAGAATGGCGATGGCGTTCTTACGGGCCAGCACGCCGAACAGCCCGACCGCAAAGAGGGCCGCGGCCAAAAGCAGATACCAGGAAAGTGGGATCATAGGTGCCTGGCTCCTTTACTCGTTCTCGTTTTTACGCGGCCAGGCCACAAAAATGGCTCCAACCAGCGCGCCCAGCAACAGCATGGAAGCGACTTCAAAGGCCAGCACGTAGCCATCAGCCGAGGCCAGCGCCAGACCCAGCGCTTCGACCGCCCCGCTGGTGTTGGCTACCGGCGGCAGGGCCCGGAATTCCGACCAGCCACCCAGAGTAACCACCAGCAGGCTGAGCACCAGAAAACTGACCAGCCCGGCCATACCGACATTTTTATTGAAGGCTTCGCCAGCGCCGTCTTCCTGAATGTTGCGGGTGAGCATAACAGCGAAAATCATCAGAATCGCAATCGCGCCGATGTAGACCAGCACCTGCACCACCGCCAGGAAGGGCGCATCCAGCAGGATGAAGTTGACCGCCACCCCAAACAGGGTGATAACCAGAAACAGGGCGGCGTGTACCAGGTTGCGGCGGCTGACAACCATAATAGCCGCCAGCACCGTGGCAACCGCCGTAATAATGAAGATGACTTGCATCGGGGTCATACGCTACTCCTCAAATCCGGCCGCTTCAGGCGGCTTCTTCTATCGGTGGGCGGGCCTCATCGCGCCGCGGGAAGGGTACGCGGGCTTTGGTGGCGCGCTTGACACTGCGGCGGATAACTTCAATCGCGCCCAGCATAATCGCCAGGTTGGTCAGCAGCAGGGCGCCTGCCCGCACCGAGAGGGTCAGTTCCGCCGGGCTACCTACGAACAGGCTGAACAGATTGCCGAGGTCTTTGGTGAAGAAGTCCACCAGCGGGGTGAGCATGAGCAGCACCAGCGCCACCGGCACCAGCACTTTCCAGTTCAGGGATTGCATGTGGTCAATGCGGATACGCGGCAGGGTGCTGCGCATCCACATCGTCACGAAATAGACGGCGAAAGACTTACCCATGAAATAGACCAGACCGAGGATGGGGAACTGCTCCACCAACGGCCCCTGCCAGCCGCCGAGGAACAGGATGGCGGTGAGGGCCGAGATGGTAAAGGTGTGCATGAACTCGCCGGCCTGGAACATGCCGAACTTGAAGCCGGAGTACTCAATGTGATAACCGGCCACGATTTCGGATTCGGCTTCCAGCAGGTCGAAAGGCGTTCGCCCGACTTCGGCCACGCTGCTGATAAAGAACAGCAGGAACGCCAGTGGAGCCGCCACCACGAACATCTCCAGCAGCGTGCCCTGCTTTTCCACAATCGTGCTGATGTCCATCGAGCGCGCCATCAACACCGGGATGAGCAGGGAGAGCAACAGCGGCACTTCATAGGAGATGAGTTGCGAGACCGCCCGGAACGCGCCCAGCAGGGCATACTTATTATTGGAAGACCAGCCGGCCATCAGCACCGCCAGCACACCGAACGAGCCTACGGCGGCGATGTAGAGCACGGCCACATTCAGGCGCGTACCGTACCACTGGCTGGTGAACGGCACCACGGCCCAGATGAGCAGCACGGAAACGACCGCCAGAATCGGGGCGATGTTGAAGGCGATTTTATCGGCCCCGGCCGGGGTGGTGTCTTCCTTGGTGAGCATCTTGAGGGCATCGGCAATCGGTTGCAGCAGCCCCCACGGCCCCACCCGGTTCGGACCAACGCGGTCCTGCAGGCGAGCAGCAATTTTCCGCTCCAACCAGGTATTAAAGATTGTAATCACCAGCGCGACCGTGGCAATCACAATCACGCCAATCAGGTAGAGAAGAATCTGCCCCACCGCCGGCGGCAAATTAATCATTGCCAGCAGGTTGAGGAACCATTCTCCAAGTGCAGCCAGCGGATCCATCATCAGCACACTCCTCTAAAACGTCGCATCTGCGCGTGCAAATTTGCGTACAAACAAAAGGCTGATGAGCGGACGCTCACCAGCCAAATGCATTATTAACTAAGACCACTCCAGGGCGCCCTTGCGCCAGGCGTAGACCAGACCATCGGCCAGCAGGAAAATGAACAACACGCCGGCCACCACACCCAGCAGAGGCAGGCTATCAAACGCAACCGCCCACGGGTACAGGAAGACGATTTCAACATCAAAAATCAGGAAGACCAGGGCATAAATGTAATACTGCACTTTGAATTGCACCCAGGTTTCGCCCACGGTCTCCATACCGCATTCGTAGGTTTCCAGCTTTTGCGGGTTGGACCGTTTGGGGCCAAATAGATGGAACATGATAATGGGCATGGCGGGAAATACACCTGCCACAAGGATAAAAATGCCGATAAAAAGCCAGTTATCCATAAAGTTATTTTCCTCTTTAGGGCGCACGGCCGCGCCGGAGTGGATGGTCGCGTCCACAACAAAATCCCGCTGCGGCGCAATCCGGACGATTTTACCATGAATTGATTTTGATTGTGCAACTTGATACAAAGTCTTTAAATCTGCCGCCCTGCGGCGCGTAGCAAGTGCAGGCAATCGGGGTTTTTAATGTACAATACCCAGAAGTCCCAAGAATCCAACGCCGCCCTATGAGGTCTGCATGTATAAAGAACCGGAAACCGCGGTGACCCCGCCCCTGGAGCAGCAATTCATCCAGCTCAGCAAGCTCGCGGATGAAATTGGCCGCACCCTGAAAAGCAGCGGCGCGAACCTGCCCGGCGCCACGGAAGGCATTGCCCAACTGGCCGGCAGCCTGACGCGCTTAAGCCGCCAGGTGGCCCAGGGCGATGAAGAGCGCAAGAACCTGCTGGCGCTGGCGGATATCGGCCAGGTCATTAATTCTTCGCTGGAAACCGACGAAGTCCTGAAAATCGTGATGGATACCATCGTGCGGCTGACCGGGGCCGAGCGCGGCTTCCTGATGTTACGCGGCACGGATGGCGAACTGGAAATCCGGGTGGCGCGCAACTGGGAGCAGGAATCGGTCGAAAAATCCGAGTTCGCCGTCAGCAGCACCATCATTAACAAGGTCGCCAGCGAAGGCGTGGCGATGCTGACGACCAACGCCCAGGAAGACCCGCGCTTTGGCGGCCAGGAAAGCATTGTGGCCTACAACCTGCGCAGCATCATGTGCGTGCCGCTAAAAGTGAGGGATGAAATCACCGGCGTGATTTACACCGACAACCGGGTGCGTACTGGTTTGTTTACCGAAAAAGAGCGCGACCTGCTGACGGCCTTTGCCAACCAGGCGGCGGTTGCCATTGAAAATGCGCGCTTGTTCGAAAGCGTGCGCCGCACCTTGGCCGAGGTCACCGACCTGAAGAACCTGATGGACAATGTGTTTGCCTCCATCGCCAGCGGCGTGATTACCTCTGACATTGACGACAAAATCACCCTCGCCAACCAGGCGGCGGCGGGCATCCTTGGCAAGACGATTGATGACATGGTCGGCCACAGCATTGATGAAATCCTGCCGCCGATTGGCCCGGCGATCGCCAGCCACATCACCCAGGTGCGCCAGCAACGCGAGGCGGTTATCGGTCTGGAATTGAACCCCACCCTGCCCAAACGCGGCCTGGTGGACCTACGCTTTAACCTCTCCCCGCTAAAAGATGCTACTGAAATCACGCAGGGCGTGGCAATTGTGCTGGACGACCTGACCGACCAGAAACGGCTGGAAGCCCAGCGCAAACTGTTTGAGAAGATGGTCAGCCCGGCGGTGATTGACCAGCTCAACCCGGATGCGCTGCAACTGGGCGGCACCCGCCGTGAAATCACGGCCCTGTTTGCCGATATCCGCGGCTTTACAACTTACAGCGAAAAACTCAAACCGGAAGAACTGGTGTCGATCCTCAATCAGTATCTGGCGGCCTCGGCCGACTCGGTGCTGATGCAGGAAGGCACGATTGACAAGTTCATGGGCGATGCCGTGATGGCCTGGTTCAATGCGCCCATCCCGCAAGCCGACCACACCCTGCGGGCGGTCAAGGCCGCCCTCGGGATTCGGGATGGAATTAAAGCCCTGCACCAAAGGCTGCCCAAAGATGCCCACCTTTCGTTCGGGGTCGGGATTCACTTTGGCGATGCGGTGCTGGGTCTGGTGGGCACCGAACGCCGCCTGGATTACACCGCCATTGGCGACAGCGTGAACACCGCCAAACGCATCCAGGAAAATTCGGGGCCGGGGCAGATCCTCATCAGCGATGCGGCCTACAAGCATGTTAAGAAAGAAATTGAAGTCAATGAACTCGATCCAATCCAGGCCAAGGGCAAGAGCCAGCCGATTAAGGTCTATGAAATTCTGGGCCTAAAATAGTCGGTGGGCAAAACTTTCTGTGCCAGATGAAAAATTCCGGCAACCCATGTTCGGGTAAGGAGTTCGAGCTAGCCAACCGGTTTTGCGGAACCTGGGAGGAGTACACAGTTTCCGAGACCGGTGAAACGCTGGTTGGCACCCTGGAAACGACCTGGGAATTGGGGGGCTGCGTCCTTACGCAGCGCTTCACGGCAGCAGACAATTCTTTTGCTTTTATCGCCTTTGGTTATCTTGATTCCGAAAACGGCGCATGGCAAGAAACCTATATCTTAGATATCGGCCGGGTGGCCCATTACCGTTGGGAGCCGCGGGGGGAT
>JANJTX010000186.1 GCA_024710875.1 Anaerolineales bacterium
TGGGCGATGAGATCTTCCTTGGGAATGTCGGTGACCTGGCGGCCGACCATGGGTTCGCCCAGGTTGCGGCTGACCTCGGCCAGGATCTTGGCGTTGTTGTAGTGGGTAGTGGCCTTGACGATGGCTTCGGCGCGGCGAGCAGGGTCGCCGGACTTGAAGATGCCGGAGCCGACGAACACGCCATCCACGCCCAACTGCATCATCAGGGCGGCATCCGCCGGGGTCGCCAGACCGCCGGCTGCAAAGTTCACCACCGGCAGGCGGCCGAGTTCCTTGGTTTCCTTCACCAATTCAAACGGAGCCTGAATGTCCTTGGCGTACGCCATCAGTTCTTCATCCGGCATATTCTGCAGGGCGCGGATGGCGCCCAGCACGCTGCGGGCATGCCGCACCGCTTCGACGACATCGCCGGTACCGGCTTCGCCCTTGGTGCGGATCATCGCCGCGCCTTCGCCAATCCGGCGCAGGGCTTCGCCCAGGTTGCGGCAGCCGCACACAAACGGGATTTTGAAATCGTGCTTGTTGATGTGGTGGGCTTCATCGGCCGGGGTCAGCACTTCGGACTCGTCCACATAATCCACGCCCAGAGACTCAAGAATCTGGGCTTCCACAAAGTGGCCGATGCGCACCTTGGCCATCACCGGGATGGTGACGGCCTTCATAATGTCTTCAATCAGGCCCGGGTCGCTCATGCGCGCCACGCCGCCGTGGGCGCGGATATCGGCCGGGACGCGTTCCAGCGCCATCACGGCCACTGCGCCGGCTTCTTCAGCGATTTTCGCCTGCTCGGCGGTGACCACATCCATAATCACGCCGCCCTTGAGCATCTGGGCCAGCCCGGCCTTCACTTTGAAGGACGATACTTCTTTTTTCTTGCCATTTTCAGCCATTTCAGCCTCCGGTTCTGCAACCTGCGAGAATATTCTCTGCAACTGCGGATTCTACCACGCCCGGCTTAAGCGGCACGGCGCGCGGCTGGCCATTCCGGCCATGCCGCCAGACACGCCAATTGTGGTTTAATGCACCTGCACAGGAGGAAAACCACCTATGGAAAACCGTCTTGATATCGATACCGGCCTGCGTTTCTTTTTTCGTGACCCGCAATGGGGCCGCAAACTGCTCATCGGCGGGCTGTTGCAACTGACCCTGATTGGCGGCATTCCGTTAGCTGGCTGGGCGCTGGAAATTCAGCGGCGCGCCCTGCGCGGCGAGAACGAACCCCTGCCGGAGTGGGACGATTGGGGCAAATATATTGTCGATGGCCTGAAAATGTGGCTGGTGCAGGTGGTCTGGGGGTTGCCATTAATTATTTTGTGGGTTGTCACTTTTTTCCCAATGATGGTTTTATTACTGGGCGCAGACACATCCAGCCCGCCCAATGAAGCCCTTTTCCTGGGAATCTCGGCCCTGTTCTTCTGTGCCATGCCCTTTCTGGCAATTTTCGGATTGGCCCTCTACCTGTTCTGGCCGTTGTATTCCGGCATTCTGGCCGATACCGGCGATATCCTGCAAGCTCTCAACCCCCTGCGGGTGTTCAAGTTATTGCGCGCCAGCTTCTGGCAGACGGCACTGGCGGGCCTGTTCGGTTACATGGCGATTTACGCTGCCAGTATGGTCGGGATGATGCTCTTATTCATCGGCATGTTCTTTCTCGCTCCCATCGGCCTCGCCATAATGCACCACTTCTTTGGGCAGGCCTACCGCATCGCCCGCGCCAAACTGCCCGCCGCCGAACCGGCCGCGCCGCAATTGCCCGCATGAAATCGCGCTACTCAATTAATCAACGGCCAGATGGGCTGGAAATTTTCATACCCAGCCCGCGCCGCGCCGCAGGTATCCTAACCGGACTCAGTTTGTTGCCGGTACTATTCATCATGATCGACTATCTCTCTGCAAGTTCACAGGAAGGAAGTCTGCAAAATTCACCTTTCACTTTGCTGATAATTGCATCTAGTTTCATTTATACAATCGGCGCGCTTCAGATTTTGGCTAAGGAACTTTTCGGGCGCGAGACGCTTGTCTTCCAAAACGACTCGATGCTTGTTGTGAGTGACATCCTTGGTTTCAAACGCCCCCAACTCCATCAATTGGCGGAGACTTCCAACTGGCGTGTTCAGCGTGAACCAGAATCAAAATCTCGATTTTCCAAGTATTTGCCAACCTTACGGGCGCCGGGCGGACTGGTCTTTGATTATCAGGGCAAGAGCATTCGAATTGCCAGCGGCTTGAGTCAGGGTGAAGATGAAACAGTCCTCAACCTGATTCTGGAAGCCTATCAGGGCGATTTTCAGAAAAAGCCGGTTCTTGATTTTTCTGCAACGGAAAACGCCCATACCAAATTGGAAAGTAGTTCCATCCGTTGGAGTGGTTCCGAACTCACGGTAGTATCGAAGAACAAAACCGTCGCGGCAATGATGCCCTGGTATGTGTTGTTTGGGGCAGCAATCCTCTTTAGTGGGTGGGAGTGGATTGCACAAGCCCCTGCCCTGGGCTTGTTATTGGGCTTCATCTTATTTGGACATTTTATTCTTTCATCCGGCCAGCGAATCACAATCAGCCATCAAGGCATCAAAATTAGTGGCACACTTGGCATCCTTACCCAGAAACACTACTCTGTTGAGAGTATTAAGAATCTGGAGCTTTATGTTCACACAGAGAATCTAAACAATCTAACGCCAACTCAAAGGCGGTTAAGCCCCAACCTTGAGCCGGGCGAAAAATTCTATTCCCCTGATTTAAAGATGCCCGCGTTTCAGTTTTTCTACAACGGAAATCGGGTGCTATTCGGCCAGAGCATCGAAGAGGCCGAAGCCCGCATAATTTTAGGCACCATCGAAAAATACTTCCCGCAGTACTTCAAGTAAGAAATGGCGGCTGCTTTAATAGAGGCGACTACCCGACCGTCAAACAATTGACTCCCCCGCGTTGCGCGCGTACTATTAAGGTAACCACACCACGCACAGGAGCAACGCACATGCACTATCGTCGCCTGGGCCGTTCCGGCCTTAAGGTCAGTGAAATCTCGCTCGGCGCCTGGGTTACCTTTGGCAGCCAGATAGATGACAAAATCGCCGAGAAACTCATCCGCACCGGGTTTGAGGGCGGCATCAACTTTTTTGACAATTCGGATGCCTACGCCCGCGGCAAAGCCGAAACCGTAATGGGCAAAGCCATCCGCGACATCCCGCGCGAGCAACTGGTCATCTCCAGCAAAGTCTTCTGGCCCACCATGGAAGGCCCCAACGGGCGCGGCCTCTCGCGCAAGCACGTCACCGAATCCATCCACGCCTCGCTCAAACGCCTCGGCACCGATTATGTCGACCTCTATTTCTGCCACCGCTACGACCCGGACACGCCGGTGGAAGAAGTGGTCTTCACCATGAACACCCTCATTCAGCAGGGCAAGGTGCTGTACTGGGGTACTTCGGAATGGCGCGCCTCGCAGATTGCCGAGGCGGTCGGCATCGCCCGCCAGTACAACCTCATCCCGCCCACCATGGAGCAGCCGCAGTACAACATGCTGCACCGGCGGCGGGTGGAGTCTGAACTCGCCCCGCTGTGCGAAACCTACGGCATCGGCCTGACGGTCTGGTCGCCGCTGGCGTCCGGCATCCTGACCGGCAAGTACAACGAGGGCATCCCCGAGGGCAGCCGGGCCAGCATGAAGAACATGGCCTGGGTCAAGGATGACATCACCCCCGAGCGTGTCGAGCAGGTGCGCCAATTGCAGGACATCGCCAGCAGTATCGGCCTGAAAGTCTCGCAACTGGCGATTGCCTGGCTGTTGCGCCGCAAGGAAGTCAGCAGCGTGATTACCGGCGCCACCAAACTGGAACAACTGGAAGAGAACCTGGCCGCTGGCGATGCGATTGACAAGCTGGACAATGAAATTCTGGAAAAAATCGAGGCCGTCCTGCACAATGACCCGGCCGAGGAAGATTAGCAAAGCAATTCTGCAACAAAAAAACCCGCTGCGGCGGGTTTTTGTTTTTAGCAAGTCAGGATTCTGGCGGGGCCAGACCCAATTGCAGGGCCTGGTCATAGGAAAGCGCATCGCCGCTCGCCACACTCGGGGAGGCAGCCTTCTGGCTGCTGCTCTCCCAGAAGGCATCTGCGTCGCTGGACTTGACCGCCGCCGGCTTGCTGAACAACGCATCCAGCTCCGCATCAATTGGCAGGTCTTCCGGCTCAGGTTCCGGCTCAGGTTTGGGCTCGGCGCTGGCGGGCGCAACCCCCAGTTTGGCGAGGTGCTGCAAGACTTCCTGGTCGGCTCCAAACAACCCCTTGGCAATTTTCGGCAACTCGGCGGGTTCCAGACTCTGCAACACCGCCACCAGGGCGTAGCCATCGCCCACATGGCTTAAGGCCAGGCTGAAGGTCTCGCCATTAAGCGTGAACAGGCTTTCTGGCCGGGGCTTACCGAGGTAACGGGCGATCTTAAGACTGGCGATAAAGGTCGGCAAGAGAGTGGGCAGCACCTGGGCTTCAATCTCCGGGTTGGGTACGGTGCCAGCGCGTACCAGCGCCTGCCCGCGGTCACCCACCAGCAGCACGGCTTTGGCGTTCAGTTCAGTGCGCAGGTCAGCCACCAAATCTGCCAGGCTGCGCGCCTCGCGTTCTTCTTCCGCTTCCACCTCGGCCTGCTGGCGTTCCAGGTCCAGCTCGCTGGGCAGGATGGTACCGACCATGCCGAGGCAACGCTCAACGGCATCCAGAAAATCCGGTAAATCAATCGGCTTAAAGAAGAAACCATCCGCCCCGGCCTGTGCCACCTGCTGGCGGATTTTTTGTTCGGCAGCTCCGCTGATGAGGATGACCTTGGCAGCCGGGTTGCGGCCGCGCAGGCGCGTCATCAGGTCAAAGCCGGTCATACCCGGCAAACGCACATCCGAAATCAGCAAATCGACATCCCCGCGCGACAACTCCAGCCAGGCTTCTTCGCCGGAGAGGAACTCGCTGATGTGCAGTTCCTGTTCCAGACTTTCCAGGCCGGAGCGCAGTACCCGGGTTACTTCGCGCTGATCATCAACAATAACAATTTTTGAGGCTGCCATAAGAATTAATAGAGCGATTTTATCATATTCCCTTAATCCTCACGCGGCCGGGGCGGCGGCAGTTTTGGGGTGCGAACCTTGAGAAACGTGTGTTGTCATTGCGAATAGGGCGAAGCAACCTCTAAATCGCTTCCCTTTATTGTTTTTCTCTGTGCCTCTGTGGTAAACCGGCCTCAATCACCCATCATCCCCCCAGTCCCGGCCGCTTGACAGGGGCGGCGCGCTGGTGAATAATGCCCCCTATGCCCGTTTCCAAAATCCTTTCCATCGTCGGGGCGCGGCCGCAGTTCGTCAAGGCGGCCGTGGTCTCGCGCGCTCTGGCCGCGGCCGGCCTGGCCGAAACCCTGCTCCACACCGGCCAGCACTACGACGACAACCTCTCCAGAATATTCTTTGACCAGCTCGGCCTGCCCGCCCCGGCCTACAACCTGGGGGTCGGCTCCGGCGCGCACGGCGAAATGACTGGCCGCATGCTGATTGAAATCGAGAAAGTGTTAAAAACCGAACAGCCGGACTGGGTGCTGGTGTACGGCGATACCAACTCCACCCTGGCCGGCGCGCTGGCGGCCGCCAAACTCCACATCCCGATTGCGCATGTCGAAGCCGGGCTGCGCTCCTACAACCGCCGCATGCCGGAAGAACTCAACCGCGTCCTCACCGACCACGCCGCCGACCTGCTCTTCACCCCCACCGATGACGCCAGCCAGAACCTCGTCGTCGAGGGCATCCCGCCCGACCGCATTCATCAGGTCGGGGATGTGATGTACGATGCCGCCCGCCAGTTTGGGCCGCTGGCCCCGGCGGATGTCCCCGCCCGCTACGGGCTGGCGGCGGGCGAGTACATCCTTGCCACGCTGCACCGCGCCGAAAACACGGACGAACCCGCCCGGTTGGCCGCCATACTGGCTGCCCTGGGGCAGGCCGGCCAGCCGGTCTTGCTGCCACTCCACCCGCGCACGCGTGCCACGCTGGCAGCCCACCCTGAATTAGCGACATTGGCCGAAGCCCTGCAAGTCATCGAGCCGGTCGGCTATCTCGAAATGCTCGCTCTGGAACGCGCCGCCCGCCTGATAGTGACCGACTCCGGCGGCGTGCAAAAAGAAGCCTACTTCCAGCGCGTCGCCTGCGTAACGGTGCGCGACGAAACCGAGTGGGTCGAACTGGTGGAACTCGGCTGGAACCGCCTCGCCCCGCCCGAAAGCGCCGCCGCCGTGCTGGCTGAAATCCGCGCCGCTCTGGACGAGCCGCTGCCGGACGACGATGATGACCTCTACGGCGGTGGGCAGGCGGCCGAACGGATTGCCGCCATCCTGGCCGGGCCGAAATGACCGGCCTGCATTTGCATCTGTTCATGACCGAGGGTATGTCGTTGCACGCCTGGGAGCAGGGCGGCCTGCTGGGGCGCGAGCTGGCTCTTTACCAGCGGCTGCTGGCGGCGGGTGTGGCCGTGACCATCGTTTCGTACGGTGGGCCGGCAGAGCGCCAAATCGCCGCCCGCTTTCCCGGCCTGCAGGTCGTGTGCAATCACCGCGCCCTGCCCCCCGCCTTCTACCGCTTCTGGTTGAACTTCATCTATAAAGGCCACGGCAATTGGCTGGCGAAAAGCAACCAGACCCCCGGCGCGCTGACTGCCCTGTTCGCCGCCCGCCGCGGCCACGCCCCATTCATCGCCCGCGGCGGCTACCTGTTCTCGGAGTTCAACGAGCGCGCCCACGGCCCCGATTCGCCCCAGGCACAGGCCGCCCGCGCCCTCGAACAGCGCGTCTTCACCCAGGCCGACCAGATTGTCGTCACCACCGCCGCCATCCGCGCTGAAATCCTCCGCCGCTACGGCGTGCCGCCCGAAGACATCGCCATCATCCCCAACTATGTCGATACCGACCTGTTCACCCCCGCCACCGTCCCGCCTCAAAAGCCGCGCCTGTGTTTCATCGGGCGGCTGGAAGCCCAGAAGAACCCGCTGGCCTTGGTGGAAGCCGCCGCCGGGCTGGATGTGGATTTGCTGATGATTGGCGAAGGCAGCCTGCGCCCGCAACTGGTAGCCCGCGCCGCCGAACTGGGCCTGCGCCTGGAACTGCCCGGCAACCAGCCGCACGCCAGCCTGCCCCAAACCCTGCAAACCAGCACTCTGTTCGTGCTGCCCTCACACTACGAGGGCCACCCCAAAACCCTGGTGGAAGCGATGGCCTGCGGCCTGCCCGTGCTGGGCACCGACGTGCCCGGCATCCGCGAACTGCTCCAGCATGACCACACCGGCTGGCTGTGCGGCACTGCGCCCGATGACCTGCGCGCCGCCCTGGGCACGCTACTCGCGGATGCCGACCGGCTCGCCCGCCTGGGGGCTGCCGCCCGCGCTTACGCTTTTGAAAATTTCTCGCTTGACCGGGTCGTGGAAATGGAACTGGCCGTGTTTCACCGCCTCCTCGGAAGCGGGATACAATAAAGCCGAATCCACCTCGAAAGCCCAGAGAGAGCCTATGTTTGAGCGAAAGAAAATCGGCGTGGTCGTGCCCGCCTACAACGAACAATTGCTGATTGGCCGCGTGATTGAAACCATGCCCGCCTATGTCGACCGCATCTATATTGTGGACGACTTCAGCAGCGATGAAACTGAAGCCCGCGTCGCCGCTTACCTCGCCGACCGCAAACACAAAAAACGCCTGACCTACCTGCGTCTCAAGAGCAATCAGGGTGTGGGCAAGGCGATTGTGCGCGGCTACCAGCAGGCCGCCGCCGACGGCATGGACGTGGTGGCGGTGATGGCTGGCGATGCCCAGATGGACCCGGACGACCTGCCGGCCGTCATCACCCCGGTGGTACGCGGCGAATGCGATTATGTGAAAGGCAACCGCCTGTTCACAGGCGAAGCCTGGGAGACCATCCCGCGCTACCGCTACCTCGGCAATGCCACCCTCTCGCTGCTCACCAAAATCGCTTCCGGCTACTGGCACGTCGCTGACAGCCAGACCGGTTACACCGCCATTTCGCGCGCCGCCATTGAACTCATGCCGCTCGACAAACTCTACTCGCGCTACGGCTACCCCAATCACATCCTCGTGATGCTGAATGTCTACAACCAGCGCGTGCGGGATGTGCCCGTGCGGCCGGTGTACAACATCGGTGAGAAGTCCGGCATCAAACTGCGCAAGGTCGTGCCGCGCCTCTCCTGGCTGCTGCTCAAGAACTTCCTCTGGCGCATGAAAGAAAAGTACATCATCCGCGATTTTCACCCGCTGGTGTTCTTCTACAGTTTTGCCTTCGCCCTGCTGGGCGGCAGCGGCCTGCTGGGAGCACGCATCCTGTGGAAAATTTACGAAACCGGTAACGCCCCGCCCATCAACACCCTTGCCTTCATGTTCGCCGCCATCACCGGCATCCAGTTCCTGCTGTTTGCGATGTGGTTCGACATGGACAGCAACAAACACCTGCGCTGATTCTGCATGGCGCGCCTGCTGATTTTCGGCAACCCCCACAGCCCGCTGGTGGCCGGGCGCGGCCGCCTCGGCTTGCAAGCCGGGCATGAAATTCACTGGTTCGCCGCCCAACCCGCCCCCTTCCCGGATGTAACCGCCCACGCACTACCTTCCTGGGCCCGCGCCCCGCTGGCCCGCAGCCTGCTCGAACCCATCTTTCTGCAGCGCGCCCTGCGGCACGTTCAACCCGACCTCGTCCATGTACACTATGCCAGCAAAGGCCTGGCCGCCCTGCCGCTGGCGCGCTGGCGCGGGCCGCTGGTGGTCACCGCCATGGGCAGCGACATCACCACCACCCAGGGCCTGCAACTCCCCTGGGCGCCTTTCACCCGCCTGTTGCTGAAACGCGCCGCTGCGATTACCACCAAATCCGACTGGATGGATTCGGCTGTATTGCAGACTGGCGACACTCGCGACAAACTGGTGCGCCTGACCTGGGGCATTGACCTTGGCCGATTCCGGCCTGACCTTGACACCGCCGCCCTGCGCGCCCGCTGGGAGATTCCCCCCGGCGACCTCGTCTTCCTTGACCCGCGCGGCGGCTCGGCCTTTTACAACAAGCACATCATCCTCAACGCCTTCGCCGATTATCTCCAGGGCGGCGGTCCGCCCGCCACCCTGCTGGTGGCCGAGGTCGCCGCCGAGCCCGGCTTCATTGCCCGCCTCAAACGCCTCGCCGAGGACCGCGGCATCGCTGACCGGGTGCGCTTTATCGGTCAGTTGCCGCACGCCGAGATGCCGGAGGTCTTCGCCCTGGCCGATGTGACCGTGATGATGCCCGAAAGCGACGGCCTGCCCCAGAGCCTGCTGGAAGCCCTCGCCTGTGGCTCGTTTCCGGTGCTGGGCGACCTGCCCCAGTACGCCGAACTGTTGCAGGCTGGCCCGCTGGCCCGCCGCGTGCCGGTCGGCGACCAGAATGCGCTGCGGGCCGCCCTGCGCTGGGCGGCGGAAAATCCGGCCGACCGCCAGCAGGCCGCCGTCCTCGGCCGCGCCTATGTGGAACAGCACGCCGATGAACGCCGCGAAACCGAAAAACTACTGGCGCTGTATGCGCGGCTGTTGGGCGAGTAGAAGTTGTTGTTTTCCAGCGTGGGAGATAAATTGCCAGGCTCGGTTGGGATTTTTCCCTTCGCTCAGAATGACGAGATTTGCCGATGCGGTTGAGATTCCTCTCCCAACCTGATTAACATCGTAGGGGTCGAGCTAAGCTCGACCCCTACACCCAACTTCCAGCAACTTTCGCTTATCGCGATTCTCCAATATCTACTCTCTAATCTCCCCCATCCCCCTGTCTCCGTGTCTACCCGCCCTTGACCGCCTCCACAATCTCGGCCGCGATTTCATAACGGCTGAACTGCGGCATCAGATACACACCCTGCGAAAACGGACGGATGGCCTCAATCAATTCCAGCGCAATGCGGATGCCCTCCTGGGGTGCGTCCTCGCCGGCGGCGGCCATGCGCGCCCGATACTCCTCCGGGATGTCAATTCCCGGCACCTCGTTGTGCAGAAAGGCGGCGTGCCGTTCGTTGTACAGCGGCAGGATGCCCGCCAGAATCGGCTTGTCCAGCGGGCCGTACTCGGCGGCGTACTGGTCCAGAAAGGCTTTGGCTTCAGCCGGGTCAAACACCGGCTGGGTCAGAAAGAAATCCGCCCCACTCGCCAGCTTGCGGCGCAGCACCTTGATTTCGCGTTCGGCATCCCGCATACTCAAGCTCAAGGCCGCCCCCACGAAGAACGAAGTCGGCTGCCCGATTTCCGTACCCGAATGGTCCAGCCCCATGTTAAAGCCCTGCTTGATGAGTTTCAGCAGGCCGGTCGGCACCAGGTCGTAATTGTCCATCGCTTCCGGGTAATCACCGATGTGGGTCGGGTCGCCCATCACCACAAACACATTGCGAATACCGATGGCATGTGCTGCCAGCAGGTCGCCCTGCACCCGCAGCAGGTTGCGGCCACGGGTCGGGAAGTGCAGCGTGGTTTCAATACCGATATTTTTCTGAATCAGGTCGCTGACCGCCCACGGGCTCATGCGCATGCGCGCCATCGGGCTATCGGCCACGTTGATTACATCCGCCCCGGCATCCGCCAGCAGCCCGGCGCCGGCCTGCATCTTGTGGGTCGAGAGGCCGCGCGGCGGGCTCATTTCCACCGCCGCCACAAACACGCCCTGCGCCAGTTTTTGCGCCAATTGCGAGGGCGTATCCTCGGTAAGCTCCTCGCGCGCCGGTTCCGCCACCCGGATGCTCAAACCATTCTTGTAGTCCGACTCCGGCGTTTTTTCCAGGGCGGTCTGCATGGCACGGATATGCTCCGGCGTGGTGCCGCAGCAGCCGCCAATCAGCGCCACACCTGCATGCCGGAAGGCCAGGGCGTAATCGCCAAAGTACTCCGGCCCGGCCGGGTACATGATGCGCCCGCCGACCCGTTCCGGCCAGCCGGCGTTGGGCATCACCGAGTAGCGCGCCTCCGGTGCGACCCGCTGCATCTCTTTCACAATCCGCAAAATCTGGGCCGGCCCGCCAGAACAGTTCACGCCAATCACATCCGCCCCGGCTTCCCGTAATTTCAACGCCACCTTGCTCGGTGAGTCACCCAACAGAGTACGGTCATCGCGGGTGAAGGTCATGCTGGCAATCACCGGCAGGGCGCACACGTCGCGGGCGGCATAGATGGCTTCGCAGGCTTCGTACAAATCGGTAACGGTCTCAATGATGATGAGGTCGGCCCCGGCTTCGGCCAGCGCCCGGATCTGCTCGGCAAACGCCGCCCGGGCCTGCTCCAGTTGCACGCGGCCAAACGGCGCCAACCGCACCCCCAGCGGCCCGACATCCCCCGCCACCAGCACCGGTTTGTAGGCGGCTTCTACGGCGCGGCGCGCCAGCTCCACCCCGGCCCGGTTGATTTCGGTCACCTTATCGGCCAGGCCGTGGTCAGCCAGCTTAAAGCGGTTGGCCCCAAAAGTGTTGGTCATGATGACCTGCGCCCCGGCCATGATGTAATCATGGTGAATCTGCGCCACCAGAGCCGGGTCCTTCAGGTTGAGCACATCAAAACAGGATTCAAACGAAGCCCCGCGCAGGTGCAGTTGCGTACCCATCGCCCCATCGAACAGCAGCGGGTTGGGGGAGGAATCCAGCAGTGCCAGAAAGTCCGAAACCGGTTCGCTCTGCATCATCTTTTTTATCGTTTCCATGCTCACCTGATTCGGAAGAGGGGTTTTCTTTTTTGTCATTCTTGGCCTCCTGCAATTGGGCCGCCAGAATCAGGCATCGTCTTTTCCGGTTTCCGCGTTCGGCAGCAGCACCACGACCTTCACGCCCTTGGATGGAAGCGGCGGCACGGGCGGCAGGTGCTTTATCCACTCTGTGCCATCCTTCGGCGCGGCTTTCAATTGTTCCGCAATCTCGATTTGTCGGGCGGTGTATTTCGGTTTTTCAGGCATGGTATTACGGCTTTTCCTTCATCAACTGCTCGACCCGGCTCTCGCCCACGCTGTAATACTTGGCGTCCGGGTGATGCAACAGGATGGCAGCCGTGGATTGCTCCGGCACCAATTGATACGACTCGGTCAGCGTCAGGCCCAATTCCTGCTCGGCGGGCAGCAGGGCGAAGACCTTAGCATGGTCGTCCAGGTCCGGGATGGCCGGGTAGCCCCATGAGTAACGCTTGCCCTGCCCGGCCGCCAGCCCCAGCTCGCGCCGGATATGGCGGTGCAGGTACTCGGCCGTCGCTTCGGCGGTTTGCACCGCCAGGCCGTGGGTGTAATAGCCCTCGGAGTAGTCGCCCGCTTCCTGATAACGGTCAAACCGTTCGCTGGCCGCCTGCCCGACGGTCACAAGTTGCAAGGCGACCACATCCATCACGCCGCTTTCAACCGGCGCAAAGTAATCGGCCAAACACAACAACTCGCCGCTGTCCTGACGCGGGAAGCTGAAACGGGTGATTTCCTGCGGCCCGCTGCCATTGCCGATGCTCTCCGGCGCGTACAGCAGCAGGTCATCGCCCAGCGCCTGGGCCGGCCAGTAGCCGTAGACCGCCTGCGGTTTCAGCCAGCCCTCGGCGACGGCCTGCTTTTTCATCGCCGCCAGCCGGGTTTCAAATTCCTTTTGCAGTTTCTCCCACTCCGCCCCCTGGGTGTTTTTGGCGCCCCACGAAAGCCGGAAGAGTTCATTCTTGTACAGGCAGTCAAAGACCAGTTCGAGCGGCATATCCTTGACCACATGCACGCCCCAGCGCGGCGGGGTCGGGATGCGTTCCGCCACCTTGACCGCCGAGCGGCCACCGACCTGCGCCGTGCGGCGCGGTTTGGCTTCGCGCCCCTGTTCCTTTTCGGCCTTGCTGAAGAGCTCATCCATCAGTTCTTCGTTGCGCTGCGGGTCAATCAGGCGGTCCATCGTTTCCAGGCCCTCAAAGGCATCCTGGCAGTAGAACACGCCCGGGGCGTACGGAGTGCCATCCTCGGTGTAGAGGATGCGCCAGCCAAAGCGGCGGTTAATGGCCGCCCCGCCTATCAGCAGCGGGAACTTCAGGCCGCGCCGCTGCAACTCGTTCACAATCAGCGGCATCTGCTTGCTGGTGCTCACCAGCAGGGCGCTCAAGCCAATCGCGGTCGCCCCCAGTTCCTGGGCCTGGGTGATGATGGTCTCGGCCGGCACCTGCTTGCCGAGGTCAAAGACCTCGTAGCCGTTGTTGACCAGAATCGTCTTAACCAGATTCTTGCCGATGTCATGCACATCGCCATACACCGTGGCCAGCACCACCTTGCCCTTGCTCACGCCCTCGACCTTTTCCAGATAGTTCTCCAGATGGCCGACGGTTTTCTTCATCGTTTCGGCGCTCTGCAACACAAACGGCAGAATCAGCTCGCCCGCCCCGAACTTATCGCCCACTTCCTTCATCGCCGGCAGCAACGTGCCGTTGAGGATGTTGACGGCGCTCTCATGGTCACTGGCGTGGTCCTTGCGGGCGATGATTTCATCAATCGCGTCTTCCACGCCGTCCTTGTGGCGGTGGAGGATGCTCCAATGCAGGCGCTGTTCGGGGGTCATGCCCTCGGTCGGGTCGTCTCCGTCTTCTTCTTCGGTCGGAGCCAGGTTTTCGTAGAACTCAATCACATGTTGCAGGGCTTCCGGGCGGCGGTTGAAAATCAGGTCATCCATCAAAGCCCGTTCTTCGGCCGGGATTTCAGCATACGGCTTGACCTTGCTGGCATGCACAATCGCCATGTCCAGCCCGGCCTCCACGCAGTGGTGCAGCATCAGGCTGTTCAGCACCAGGCGGGCACGCGGCGAGAGGCCAAACGAGACGTTGCTCACGCCCAGCGAGGTCAGCACGCCCGGCAACTCGGCCTTCACCCGCCGGATGGCTTCTATCGTATCCACGGCGCTGTTATTAAACTCCGGGTCGCCGGTGGAAAGCGGGAAGGTCAGTACGTCGTACACCAAATCCTGCGGCCGGAAGCCATATTCATTCACGGCAATGTCATAGATGCGGCGGGCGATTTCGATTTTGCGCTCGACAGTCTTGGCCATGCCGTCTTCGTCAATCGTGAGGATGATGACGGCCGCGTTGTGCTGGCGCGCCAGTTGAAAGACCCGGTCCAGCTTCGGCCGCCCGGCCTCCAGATGGGTGGAGTTCAGCAAACAGCGCCCGGCCGCCAGCTTGAGGGCCACTTCCATCACATCCGGCTCGGTGGTGTCAATCACCAGCGGGGCTTCAATGCCCATCGCCAGTTTCTTGACCACTTTGGCCATCAGGTAATCTTCATCGGCGCGCTCGGTCAGCGCCACGCTCACATCGAGGGCGTGCGCCCCGCCGCCAATCTGTTCGCGCGCCATCTCCAGAATGCCGTCAAAGTCTTCGGCCATCAGCAGGCGTTTGAACTGGCGGCTGCCGGTGGCGTTCAGCCGTTCGCCAATCAGGAACGGCGGCGGCACCTGCAACATGTCCATCGCCTGAATAGAAGACGAGAGGCGGGGTGTCTTTTGGGTCGGGCGCGGCGGGTGCGGGTGGTTGTGCACCTGCTCCACCAGCAGGCGCAGGTGTTCAGGGGTCGTGCCGCAGCAGCCGCCCACAATGCTGATGTTGTGTTTCTGGACGAATTCAAACATCGCCTCGGCGTAGGGCTGCGGCTCCAGCGGGTAGACCGCCTCGCCGTCTACGTTCAGCGGCAGGCCGGCATTTGGAATGGCCGATACCGGCAGGGTGGCATGCTCACCGAGGTAGGCCACCGGCTGGCGCATGTGTTCCGGGCCGGTCGAGCAGTTCAGGCCAATTACGTCAATCGGCAGGTCTTCCAGAATCGTCAGCGCCGCCGCGATGTCGGTACCCAGCAGCATCCGGCCGGTGGTGTCCAGCGTCACCTGGCACTGAATCGGCAGGCGTTCGCCGGTGTCCTCAAACGCCAGTTGGATGCCCTGAATGGCGGCCTTGACTTCGAGGATATCCTGCGAAGTTTCAATCAGCAGCACATCCGCCCCGCCCTGAATCAGGCCGGTAGCCTGCACCCGGAAGAGGCCGACGAGGTCGTCGTAGGTTACATCCGAGAGCGTCGGGTCATCGGCGCTCGGCAGCTTACCAGAGGGGCCAATCGAACCGGCCACAAAGCGCGGGTGGTCGGGGGTGCTGTATTCATCCGCCAGGCGGCGCGCCAGCGCCGCGGCCGTCTGGTTAATTTCAATCGTGCGCTCGCCCAAACCGTACTCGCCAAGCGTCAGCGGGTTGCTGCGGAAGGTGTCGGTTTCAATCACATCCACGCCCACTTCCAGGTAGGCGCGGTGGACTTTCTCGACCGCCTGCGGGTAGGAAATCACCAGATAATCCGGGCAGCCGTTGTACTGCTCGCCGCCGTAATGCTCGGCAGTCAGGTTCTGCTGCTGGAGCATGGTGCCCATGGCGCCGTCATAAACCAATACGCGCTGTTGCAGCGCATCCAGAAAAGCCCGGCGGGTGTACGTACGGTTGTTGGTCAAGTTCATATCTCCTTTATTCGGTCAACGAGTTGCCGGGGACTGCGTTAACGAGGGGTTTCCTCATTGCCACTTCCCGCTGCAACTCATTGACCCGCTATACAACAAAAAAACCTCTCATGGCGAGAGGCGTGCTGGACGGCGTGCGTCAGACCTCATCTGCCAGATATTTCTGCCGGAGTTGGCACCTTCCACCGTCTGATGGTGGGGTTGCCGAGGCGTCACAGGGCCGGTCCCTCTGCCTCTCTGGATGAGTGCGGCTTGAGTTTGCCGCTATTCGATTTTCAGGCCGCTAGTCTATCATATCGGACGGGGCATGTCAATAATTGCCAGCTGAATCAGGGGTGAACAATGGTTTAATAGCCACATGCCCCAACCACTGATAATTGACGCCCATCAGGACCTGGCCTGGAACATCCTGACCTTCAGCCGCGACTACACCCGCCGCGTGGCCGAAACCCGGGCCGCCGAGCAGGGCGGACTCGCCCCGAAAGTCAACGGCGACACACTGCTGGGGCGGGATGCCTATATGCGCGGTCGCGTGGCAGTCGTCTTTGGCACGCTCTACGCCAGCCCCGCCCGCCACCGCGTTGGCGAGTGGGATGCGGTCTATTACAACGATGACAACCCGGCCGACGCCCACCGCATCTACCGCCAGCAACTGGATGTCTACAACCGCCTCGCCGAAGAACACCCCGGCCATTTCACCCGCCTGCTCACCCGCCCCCAACTGGCAGCCCACCTCGCCCGCTGGCAGGCCGCCGGAGATTCGCCTGACCTGCCGGTCGGGCTGGTCACCCTGATGGAAGGCGCCGAAGGCGTGCGCACCCCGGCCGAACTGGAGGACTGGTGGGCCTGGGGGGTGCGCCTGATTGGCCCCGCCTGGGCTGGCAATCGCTTTTGCGGCGGCACCGCCGAACCCGGCCCCCTCACCCCCGCCGGGCGCGAGCTGCTGGCCGTCATGGGCGACCTCGGCTTTGTGCTCGACATCAGCCACATGGACGAACCCGCCGCCCTCGAAGCCCTCGACCGCTACGAAGGCCGGGTCATCGCCAGCCACAGCAACGCCAAAGCCCTGCTGCCCGGCACCCAGAGCAACCGCCACTTAAGCGATGCCGTCATTGACCGCCTGCTGGAACGCGACGGCATCATCGGCGCCGTGCCCTACAACCGCTTCTTGAGCATGGACTGGAACCCGCGCGACCTGCACCCCGCCCCCGTGCCGCTTGACCTCGTCGCCGCCCAGATTGATTACACCTGCCAGCGCGCCGGCAATGCCCGCCACGCCGGCCTCGGCTCGGATGCCGATGGCGGCTTCGGCCTGCAATCCGCCCCCGTGGGCATTGACACCCTCGCCGACCTCCACCAACTGGCTGGCCTGCTGGCCGGGCGCGGGTACAATGATGCCGATATTGCCGCCATCCTCGGCGGCAACTGGCTGGGCCTGTTGCAGACCTGCCTGCCCGAAAGCTCATGACCGAAAACGCCCCCGCTGCTGACGCCACCCCCACCCGCCCACCCAAAAGCCGCCGCCGTCGCCTCGGCCTTGGCCTGGCCGTTGCGGGCTTCTTGCTGTTCGTGCTGGGCGCCGACCCATCGCTGCTCGGCCTGTCGCCCGTCGAGCGCATTGGCTTTGGCCAGGTTTCTATTTTCACATTTGGGCTGGCGTGGATGACCCTTGGCGGCTCGCTGGCCCTCGATTCACTCTGGCCGCCCGGCAGCAAGACCATCGCCGCCGAAATCGGCCTGCGACTGGCCTGGACCGGCTTCGTGATTGCGATGGCGGCCGGCATGGCGGATGTCTTCGGCCTCGGCACGCGGCCCTTCCCCTCGCAGACTTTCTTCGGCTACTGGCAGGAGCGCGGCGTACTGCTCGGCCAAATCGTCATCATCCTCGGCTTCCTGATGATGATCCCCCTGCGCCCGCCCGCCGCCCGCCCGACCCCCGAAATCCAAATCACCCCGGAACAGTAGGCCCCCGATGACCGATACCCCCCTGCTCACCGCCCGTTTTGACCGGGCGCTGGTCTTCGCCCACGAGTTGCACCGCTTCCAGAACCGCAAAAGCAAACGCATCCCCTACATCAGTCACCTGCTCTCGGTGGCGGCGCTGGTGATTGAAGACGATGGCGACGAAGACCAGGCCATCGCCGCCCTGCTGCACGATGCCGTGGAGGACCAGGGCGGCCTGCCCACGCTGGAGCGCATCCGGGCCGAGTTTGGCGGGCGCGTGGCGGAGATCGTGGCCGCCTGCACCGACACCCACGAAGACCCCAAGCCCGAATGGCGGCCGCGCAAGGAAGCCTACCTCGCCAGCCTGCCCGGCAAACCCGCTTACATCCTCAAGGTCGTCTGCGCCGATAAACTCCACAACGCCCGCAGCATCCTCACCGACCTGCCGCTGGAAGGCCCGGCCCTGTGGGAGAAATTTACCGGCGAGAAATCCGGCACGCTCTGGTACTACCGCGCCCTGCACACCGCCCTGCTGGCCGCCACCGGCGGCGGCCGGCTGGTGGATGAACTGGGGCGGGTGGTGAGTGAAATCGAAGCGCTGGCCGCCAGCCAACTTTAATGCAAAATATTTTGCAAATACTTATACATAAATCACAATATCATGAATAATTTTGGCTTGATTTCTGTATAATACCGCTATGCTCAACCAACCCGTCACCCTCCGCCACCTGCTCCTGCTCGGCCTCCTCACGCCCGCCTTCCTGTGGTTTGTCCAGAACTTCAGCCCGCTCATCAGCCCGCTGCTGGTCGCCGCGCTGCTGGCCTACCTCCTTAACCCTCTGGTTGGTTTCGTTTCAGGTCGCCTGCCACGCCTGCCGCGCCCCTTCATTGTCGCCTTCATTTACCTTTCCTTCCTGGTCCTCATCATTGCCGCCACCAGCCTGCTCGTCCCAACCGCCTTCGCCCAATACCCGGTGGTACTGGACGCTCTGCACAGCCTCCCTGAAATCGTCGCCCAACTGGATACTGACCTCGCCAGCCTCGGCCTCGATCTATCCCTCACCGATGCCGCCCGCAGCCTGGAAAGTCGCCTCATCCAGAGCCTGGACCCCGCCGCCGCCCTGCAAACCCTCCAGCGGGCCTCCGCCAACATCGTCTGGGTTCTGCTCGTCGTCGTGATGGGCTACTACCTCCTGCTGGATTGGGCTCGTCTGCGCAACTGGCTCTTCAACCTGCTGCCCGCCGAGCAGCGTCCCGATGCCGAGCGCCTGTACGACGCCATCAAAGTCGTGTGGCGGGCCTATCTGCTCGGGCAACTGGCCCTGATGCTCATCATGGGCCTGCTCACCGGCATTACCGCCGCTGCCATCGGCCTGCCCGGCGCCCTGGATATCGGCATCCTCACCGGTGTGCTGGATATCATTCCCTCGCTCGGCCCCACCATTGCCATCTTCATCGCCGCCATCATCGCCTGGGTGCGCGGTTCCACTTTCCTACCGCTCTCTGAACCCGCCTTCATGCTGCTTGTCATCGTTCTTTTCTCAGGCATCCAGTTGCTGGAAAACGTCTGGCTGCGCCCGCAAATTATGGGCCAGCGCCTGCGCCTGCACCCCGGGCTGGTCTTTCTGGCCGTCATCGGCGCCCTGGCCCTGGTCGGCATTCTTGCCGCCCTGGTCATCGTGCCGCTGCTCGCCACCGCAGACATCCTCCTGCGCTACGCCCGCGCCCGCGCCGCCGGAGAGGACCCCTGGGCCAGCCTGCCGCCCACTTACTGATATACTATCAGCCCTTACTGGTACACCCACCATGCAAACTCCCTCCCTCGAAGACACCCTCGGCCGTGCCCTGCACGACCTGCGTATCTCGGTCACCGACCGCTGCAACTTCCGCTGTACCTACTGCATGCCGAAGGAAATCTTCGACCGCGACCACGCCTTCCTGCCCCAGCCCGAACTGCTGACCTTTGAGGAAATCACGCGCCTGGCGGGCGTATTCGTCTCGCTCGGCGCCCGCAAACTGCGCCTGACCGGCGGCGAACCCCTCATGCGCCGCGACCTGGAAGACCTCATCGCCCCGCTAAGCGCCCTGCCCGGCGCGCCGGATATCGCCCTCACCACCAACGGCTCTTTTCCGCTGGAGCGCATTCACAGCCTCAAAGCCGCCGGCCTCAAACGCATGACCGTCAGCCTCGACTCGCTGGATGATGCTGTCTTCAAATCCATGAATGATGTGGGCTTCCCGGTTGCCAAAGTACTCGAATGGATTGAAGAAAGCGCCCGGGCTGGTTTTGCGCCGGTCAAAGTCAATATGGTCGTTAAACGCGGCGTCAATGAAGACAGCCTGCTGCCGATGGCGCGCTACTTCAACCGCCCCGAGACCATCCTGCGCTTCATCGAATATATGGATGTTGGCGCCTCCAACGGCTGGCGCATGGATGATGTCGTACCGGCCCGCGAAATTGTGCAGCGGCTGTCGGCCGAGCTGCCGCTCGAGCCGCTCGACCCCAACTACCGCGGCGAAGTCGCCCAGCGCTACCGCATCGGAGGTGGCCCGGCCGAAATCGGCCTGGTCACCTCCGTCACCCAGCCCTTCTGTGGTGACTGCTCACGGGCGCGCCTCTCGGCCGATGGCAAGCTCTTTACCTGCCTGTTCGCCATCGGCGGCACCGACTTCAAGGCCCTGCTGCGCGGCGGCGCCAGCGATGAAGACCTGCGCGCCGCCATCACCGGCGTGTGGCAAAAACGCGCCGACCGCTACTCCGAGCTGCGCACCGCCCAGACCACCAACCTGCCCAAAGTCGAGATGTCCTTCATCGGCGGGTAAAATAACCCCTGTGACAACCCAGCCCCCCTTTCCGGACGGCATCACTGCCGTCATCTTTGACCTGGATGGCACCCTGCGCCAGAGCCAACCCGACGGCCACGAACTGTTCTGGGACTACGCCGCCAAGCTCGGCGCGCCAGATGGCCCCGAGCGCCGCCGCAAAGCCCTGCAATGGTCGCACGAATACTGGGCCGACTCGGAAGACCTGCTGATTGACCTCAAAACCTACGGCAGCGAGAACACCGACTTCTGGAACAACTACTCCGCCCGCCACCTGCGCGCCCTGGGGGCCCGTCCCCGCCAGGCCGAGCGCTGGGCGCCACAGATTCACCAGTTCATGACCGACCACTACCGCCCGGAAGATGTCATCCCGGCGGATGTCATCCCGACCCTCAAGACCCTCAAAAGGCGCGGTTACATCCTCGGTCTGGTCACCAACCGCAGCCAGCCCGTACCGGAGTATCTGGCCGAAAAGGGCCTGCTGGAGCACCTGCACTTCCAGTTCGCCGCTGGCGAAATCGGTGCCTGGAAGCCCAAGCCCGAAATCTTCTACTACGCCCTCGGCCTGGCCAATGCCAAACCCCACCAGGCCCTGTATGTCGGCGACAATTATTATGCGGATGTGGTCGGGGCGCGGCGGGCCAATATCCTGCCGGTGCTGATTGACCCGCACGGCCTGTGGGCCGATGTCGCCGACTGCCCCACCATTCGCCAGATTGGCGAACTGGCCGACCGGCTGCCGAAACGCGCCCCGGCCTGACCCACCCGGAGGAACCCCTCATGCTCCCTTTCCTCTCCCGCATCCGCCGCCCGCTGGCCTTCGCCCTGATTTTGCTGGCGGTGGCCGGGCTGGCCCTGACGATCTATGGTGCGGTGGAACTGGACCGCGCCAACCGCGCCCTCGCCGCCCAAACCGACCCGGCGATTAACCGCCTGCTTGGCCTGGTGGGCGATGCCCGCACCGCCCTGGCCGCCTACCAGAGCGCCATGAGCGAAACCACCGCCACCCTCGCCACCCTGGAAACCACCAGCGGCTCGGCCGCTGAAACCCTCGTCATCACCGACCGCGTGCTGGCTTCCATTACCACCTTGCTGGAAGACGACCTGCCGCGCGTCCTCGCCAATACCGATACGGCTCTGGAAAGCGCTGGCCGCTCGGCGGGCGTGGTAGATTTCTTCCTCAAAGGCATGAACACCATTGCCCAGCTCACCGGCCTGCGCTACGAACCGGCCGTGCCGCTGGGCGAAGCGATTGACGGCGTGCAGGCCAGCCTGACCCCGATGGAAGAATCGCTGGCGGCCGTCGCTGAAGACCTCACCAACGCCCGCCGCGAGCTCGACCCCATCCGCACCGACCTGTTGAGCATTCGCGGCGGCCTGGCCGAGATGGGCGCGGCCCTTGAAGACGGCCAGAGCGCCCTCGCCGGCTATGATGACCTGCTGACTGAAATGGAAACCACCCTGCAGGCCGCCGCCGAAGCCGCCCCGCGCCTGCGCGCCCGCGTGGTCGCCCTCGCCGCCGCGGTGCTGGCCTGGCTCGGCATCACCCAGCTGCTGCTGCTCTTTCAGGGCCTGCACCTGCTGGCCCACGACCCCTACACCCTCGAAACGCGGCTGGCCGCCCTGGAAGCCCGCCTGCGGCCCACCCGAAAACCTGAATAGAAACGGAAGCCCAAGCCCATGAGCCACCTCACCGGAAATGAACGCGCCCGCTACGTCCAGCGCATGTTTGGCCGCATCGCCGGCCGCTACGACCTGCTCAACCGCCTGATGACCGCCGGGCAGGATGTCGGCTGGCGCAAACAGGCCATCGCCAAACTGGAAATCCAGCCCGGGGCAGTCGTGGCCGACCTCGGCGCCGGCACCGGCGATATCGCCTTTGAAATCGCCCGCCGCCACCCGGATGCCTTCGTCATCTCCTCGGACTTCACCCCCGAGATGGTCTGGGTCGGCAAGGCCCGCCGCCGCGGAGCCAGCGTGCACTGGCTGATTGCGGATGCCCAGAACCTGCCTTTCAAACCCGAAGTATTTGATGCCACCATCAGTGGCTTTTTGCTGCGCAATGTGCCGGATGTGCCCCGCGCCCTGGCCGAGCAACGCCGCACCCTCAAACCCGGCGGCCGCATTGCCAGCCTGGATACCACCCCGCCGCGCGACAACTGGTACCGCCCCCTGCTGGAGTTCCACCTGCACCGCGTCATCCCCCTGCTGGGGCGGCTGGTGGCTGGCGATTCGGAAGCTTACACCTACCTGCCCAGCTCGACCGAGAAATTCCTGACCGCTGAACGCCTCGCCGAGGGTTTCAGCCAGGCCGGTTTTCAGGCCGTGGGCTTCGTGCGCCGCATGTTCGGCACCGTCGGCATCCATTGGGGCCGGAAATAAGGCAACAGTAATAAAGCAACCTCCCGGAGGTTTTGAACCTCCGAGAGGTTAGAGTCGCCGATTCACCTCGCTCGTACCCATATTACCGCCAGACCACAAACACCCTTGACGCTTAACCGTAGGGGCGTAGCATGCTACGCCCAATCTTAGTCAAAGGGCAGGCTTGTCGCCGCCTGCCCACAAACAGCCTTGCCACCGCACCGTAGGGGTCGAGCTTAGCTCGGCCCCTACAAACACCACAGGCAACTTTAGCATTTCACAATTATCCGGCCACCAGTTTCCCCTCTCGATAAAAATCGTAGGGGCGACCGGCGGTCGCCCCTACCCATATCATCGCAAGCGCCCCCATCCCCCTGCTACGACCATTCATTCACCAGCGCAATCAACTTATTCAACATCGTCACATCGTGCAGGGTAATCACCCGCCCCATCCCCAGCACATCCGCCACCGTGCATTCCAAAATCGTGCCATCCGTCAGCGTAATCTGCTCGTTTTCCGGGGCGCTGCGCTTCAGATAGGCCAGCAGGTTCTTGTCCTTAATCACCCCTTCCACCGCTTTACCCTCGCTCGCCTTGCTTAAGTTCAACTTCTCGCCGGCCGCCTTGTTAAACAGAATCAGATGGCCGCCCGGGTCCACCGCCAGAATCGGGTCGCGCACGGCGTGGATAATCGCCTGCAACACTACCCACTCGCTGCGGGTCTGGGTGTAGGCCACCGCGTTGCGAATCGCCAGGGCGGCCTGTTCGGCAATCGGCCCCAGCACATTGTTGTAGTCTTCATTAAACGCATTCGGCTCGGTGTGCGTCAGCGTGAAAATGCCGCGCACCTGCTTGCCCTCCAGAATCGGCACGCTGATGGCCGAGCGCGTCAGCAGTCGGTCGCCGGGGAAATCCGCCCAGCGTTCATCGTCCTTGGTATCCAGCACCACGGCAAATTTCCTGTGCTCGTACACCCAACCAGCGATGCCTTCACGCATCACGGTTT
The DNA here is from genome assembly GCA_024710875.1 of Anaerolineales bacterium. Taxonomy (GTDB): domain Bacteria; phylum Chloroflexota; class Anaerolineae; order Anaerolineales; family UBA11579; genus SCUK01. The sequence continues at coordinate 23,642 of JANJTX010000186.1, forward strand.
CCACCACCGGCGTCTTGATTTCCGGCGGCAGTTCCTGGCGGGCGATGATGCTGCGCAGGACATGCCCCTGCTCATTGAACAAAAAGATGCTGCCCTCGCTCGCCCCGGCGATTTTCACCGTATGCTTCAACACCCGCCCCAGCACTTCATCCAGCTCCAGCGAGGAAGAAAATTCCTTGGAAACCTCAAACAACAGGCGCACCCAGGTCTGGGCCTGCGCTTCCAATCTGCTCAGCGGGTCGGCTTTGGTCATGGCACACTCTCCTTTGGGTTAACCGATTATACATTCGGGCCGCCTGACCGGCACGCAATCAGCCGGCGGCTCTGCGCCGCCGCGTCGCCCGCGCCCGGCTGTGGTTGGCCTCCAGCAATTTGGCGATGTTATTCATCTCGCCCAGCACCGCAATCGTACCGCCGGTAGCCGCCATCGCCGCCGCCGGCGGGTGAAAATCGGTTTGCGCCCCGTGCTGCCACAGCACCACACTCACATCAAAACGCGTTTCAATTTCGCTGAAGGTCAGTCCATCCAGCACGCAATTGGGGTTCACCTCCAACCGTGCCAGGTTCATCGGCTGGCCTTGAATCGTAATCGGGTGGGTGATTTCCATGCCGGCTGCCGCCGCCGCAAAGGAGGGCGCCGAAATCGCCGAGGCGCTCAAAGCCGTAAACCCGAACTGTTTTTCAATCGCCGCCGCGAAATCATAGTCAAAAATTCGCACCACCACCTCAATTTCAGGGTTCATCACGCGCGCCTTGACCGCGATCTGCAAATTCAGCGAATCGTTCTGGGTACACAGCAAAATCGCCCGCGCCCGCCGCACCCCGGCGGCTTCCAGCGTGGTCTCACGGGTGGCGTCATCCACAATCACCGGCACATCCAGCGCCTGGGCCTGGGTCAGCAGGTCGGCCTGCGGGTCCTCCTCCACCACCACAATCGAACGCCCAATCGAGTGCAGGCTCAACATCGCCTGAAAACCCAGATGCCCCAGCCCCACCAGAATCACATGGTTATTATGCATACTTGCCACGGCCATCGCCCACTCCTTGCCGCGTGTGCGGCGGTTAAAGAACAAAGCCCCGAAGTCTGCCACGCCCTGCGCCAGCAGCACAAAGCCAATCAGCGGCATCAGAAAAAAGAACGCCTGCAAATACGGCTCTTCAGGAAATTCCACAATCGGCTGCAAAAAGGTCAGGCCGAGCGCATGGTACACCCCTTCGGCCGGGCTATCCAGCGCGCTGGGCGTGTTGCGCGCCAGCCCGTAATACAGCAGTCCCCCGCCAAAAAACGCCAGCCCGAACAGGAACAGCGGCGCGGCGAACTCACGCAGCAGCAGCACCGAGTCGCGCCAGGTAGCCTGCACCCGCCGCACCAGTCCCGCCCAGCCAGAAAAGCGCTTGGTCTTCATCTCACAGATTATACGCTGACCAAACATCGATACAGGATGGAACGGCAACGACTCTCGGACATATGACCCTAGTCCCTCCATCACTTCAGGCATACAGTAAAGGGGGCAGCCCGCACCTGCCCGCGACTTAACCTCGCTACGGCATTCGGAGGCCGCTATGACACTACGAAAAACTGCTTGCATTCTGGGCATGCTCGGCTTTCTACTGGCCGCCTGCGCCGCCCCGGCCGCACCACAAGCCGGCCGCATCCTGGGTGGCGTGTTCTGCGACAGCAACGCTGACCGGGATTGCGCCTGCGAAGAGGGCTTCGCTGATATTCGCATCCACCTCCATCAGGGCGATTGCAGCGGGCCAATTCTGCAATCGGTGCTCTCCGGAGAAGATGGCAGCTTTGCCTTCAATGACCTCGCCCCCGGCCCCTATTGCGTCTTCGCCGATATCGCCCCCCTGTGCGGTGGCGAAGCCGGTTACAACCTCACCACCGGCATCAGCCGGCCGGTGGAAGTGCAGGCCGGCTGGACGCATGAACTCCTGTGGTTCGGCCTCACACCCCTGATGCACAGCACCCCGCAACCCTGACGGCTGAACCCGCGCCGCACTTGCCTGTATAATCGCGGCGTGCGTCCGCTCTGTTTGCTATTCCTCGTTCTGCTGCTCGTCGGCTGTGCCGCCCCCGGCCCGGCGGCCACCTCCGCGCCGAATACCTCCGCGGCCAACCCCACCCCGGCCGCCAACCCCAGCGCTACCCTGCCGCCCGTGCCAACCCTGCCCGCCCCGGCCGCTGGTGAACTGCGCCTGTGGCACACCTTCAGCGGCCCGGCCCGCGCCGCCCTCGAAGCCCTCGCCGCCGAGTTCAACGCCGCCAACCCACACGGCATTCAGATTATTCCCGAAACCCGCGCCAACACCCTCCAACTCGGGCAGGACATGACCCGCGCCCTGACCGAAGGTAACTGGCCGCCGCTGGTCATCGGTACCCCCGCTCAGGTCTCAGCCTGGCAGGCGGCCGGGCTGGTCGTCCCGCTGGAGGACTTCGTGCTTGACCCGGCCTACGGCCTGACCGCCGCCCAAAACGCGGCCCTGTTCTGGCAGCCCGCCACTACCAGCCCGGAAAGCAGCTTCCTGCGCCTCGGCCTGCCTGCCATATTAAGCGCCGAAGTCCTGTTCTACAACGTCGCCTGGGCCGCTGAACTCGGCTTCACCGCCCCGCCCGCCAACCCGGCTGAATTCCAGCAGCAGGCCTGCGCCGCCGCAGCCGCCAATGGCGATGGCACAGGCGGCTGGGCGATTTCCACGGATGCCTCCGTAACGCTGGCCTGGTTGCGCGCATTTGGCGCGGCCGAACTGGCTGGCGAGGGCTATGCCTTTGATACCGTGGAAACGCGGGCGGCGTTCAGCTTTTTGCGCGGTCTGGTGACGGCTGGTTGCGCCTGGCAGCCCGGCACGGCCTACCCCAACGCCGAGTTCGCCAACCGCCAGGCGCTCTTTATCTCCGCCAACAGCTTGAGTATCCCGGCCCAGGCCGAGCTGCTGGCCGCCGCCGATTGGCAGGTCATCGCTTACCCCTGCGAGGGCGCCAACTGCCAGCCGGCCCTGCCCCTGCACGGCCTCGAATTTGCCCTGCTGGATGCGCCCCTCGAAACCCAGGTGGCCGCCTGGACTTTCCTGCACTACTTCCTCCAGCCCGAACAGCAGTCCGGTTGGCAGGCCGCCAGCAACAGCCTGCCGCTTTCCGCAGAGTCTCCCGCGCCCCTGCTCACCCAAACCCGGGAGGCCCTCGAGCTGGCACGCGCCTACGGCCAGCCCGAACCGGCCCGCCCCTCCTGGACCATCGTTCGTGGCGTATTGGCAGATGCCGCCCGCCTGCTCTACAGCCCCGGCCTCACCGACCTGGCCCTGCGCGACCTGCTGCCCGAATTGCAGGCCACCGTGCAGGAAGTGGATGCCGCCGCTGGCCGCTAATCCCCCAAAATTCATCCCTCAAGCCGCCTGCACCCGGCCATGCCTGAATCTATAATACAGACATGCCGCGCCCCAAAAAAAACGACCTGGAATGGATGCTCTGGCAGATCGAAGACAGCCAGCGCGCCGACCCCCCGCTGGTCAATCTCATCCGCGCCATTCAGTACTACACCGAGAAATACAACGGCGTACCCAACCGCGCCGAGGGCGCGCCCGGCTGGGCCCAGGGCCTGACCCCGCCCGAAGGCATGCACTTCAGCGAGTCCAAGAGCCTCGCCACAGGCCACCTGATGCTGGCCCGCGACCCGAGCTTAAGCGTCCCGCTGCCCGGCCGCCCAAAATAACCACCCCCTCACCCCCCAAACTGCATCTTCCACTCCGCCAGCATCACCAGCGCGTAGAGCCGCTTGCCGTGGTCGGCGCGGCCAGCGGCATGCTCGGCCAGCAGCCGTTCGAGGGCGGCGGCTTCGAACCAGCCCGCCAGCGGACTGGCCGAACCCAGCAGGCGTTCCCGGCTCCAGCCCGCCAGCGGGCCGCGCAACCACGTCCCCACCGGAATACCAAAACCCTGCTTGCCGCGCCCCAGAATTTCAGGCGGCAGCAAGTCCTTAAACGTTTCGCACAGAATCCACTTACCCGTGCGACCGCGCAGCTTGTACTGTTCTGGCAGGCGCGCCGCCCAGCCCGCGACTTCATGGTCCAGAAACGGCGAGCGCCCCTCCAGCGAGGCAGCCATCGTCATCCGGTCGGCCTTGACCAGCAGGTCGCCCGGCAGGTAGGTGGTGTTATCGCCGTACAGAGTGCGGTCCAGTCGCCCACGCGCCGGGGCATCTTGCCAGGCGGCCGCCAGCAGGCTTTCGGCGTTGCGAGTGTCCAGCGCGGCTTGAAATTCCGGCCGCCACAGCACGGCTTTCTGCACCGGCGAGAAGTACGAGCCCCAGCGCAGCAGGCTGGCGCGCCGGTCAATTTGGGCCAGCGTTTCCAGCCGCTTGAGGCCGTTGACGACACTGCCGCCGACGGGCTTATCGCCCCGGTCGGGCAGGCGGCGCAGGGCGGCCGGCAGCAGGCGGCGGGTGAGCACGCCCGGCAACTTCAGGTAGGCATCCGCCCACGGGTCGAGCCAGTAACGCCAGTAGCCGCCGAAGGCCTCGTCGCCGCCATCCCCATTCAGGGCCACGGTCACATGCTGGCGGGTCAGGCGCGCCAGGTGCAGCAGCGGCAGGGCCGAGGGATCGGCAAAGGGTTCGCCGATGTGGCGGGTGATATCCGCCAGCGTGGCCGGGATGTCGCCATAGGTCAGGGTGAATTCATGGTGGACGGTGGCGTAGCGTTCGGCCACCCGGCGGGCGTGCGGCAGTTCAGAAAAGGCAGTTTCCTCAAAGCCGACCGAGAAGGTCTTGACCGGTGCATCCATCAGCCCCGCCATCAAGGCCACGATGATGCTGCTGTCTATCCCGCCGGATAAGTGCGCGCCCAGCGGCACTTCGCTCAACAGGCGCATGCGCACCGCTTCGGTCAGTAAGTGGCGCAGTTCGGCTTTCAACTCCGGCAGAGGGGCGGTGTGCTTGGGTTCGTAGGCCAGCGCCCAATAGCGTTCAAGCGTCAGTTCGCCGTTTTCCCACGCCAACCGATGCCCGGCGGGCAGTTTGTGAATCCCCACAAAGGGCGTGCGCGGCTCGGGGATGTATTGCAGGCTCAAATAATCATCGAGGGCCTGCATATCCAGTTCCGGCCGGTGCGGCAGGGCCGCCAGCAGGGCCGGTAACTCGGAGGCGAAGTACAGGGTACCGGCCTGCACGGTGTAATAAAAGGGCTTCTTGCCCAGCCGATCGCGGGCCGCCAGCAGGCGGTTGCGTTTCGTATCCCACAGCGCAAAGGCGAACATGCCGCGCAAGTGGGTCATGCAGTCATCGCCGTGGTCTTCGTACAGGTGCAGGATGCACTCGGTATCGGTGCGGGTGCGGAAGGTGTGGCCGCGCTCCTGCAATGTGCGGTGCATTTCAGGGAAGTTGTAGCACTCGCCGTTGAACACAATCCACAGGCTTTCGTCTTCATTGGCGATGGGCTGGTCGCCGCCGGCCACGTCAATAATCGCCAGGCGGCGCATCGCCAGCCCGACCCCCGGCCGCAGTAGAAAACCATCGCCGTCCGGCCCGCGGTGGGCGATGGCAGCGTTCATCTGCCGCAGGGCGGCCTCATCCACCGCCGCCCGGTCGCGCCCGGCCATGCCACAGATGCCGCACATCAGCCTTGGCCTTTCTGTGCGGCTTTCCCCAAAGCGAGGTAATCGGCCGCCACCCGTTCCAGGGTGTACTCGGCCTGTACGCGGGCCCGGGCTGCCGCGCCCATGCGCTGGCGGAGGGCTGCATCCGGTATCAGCTCGGCCAGGGCGGCCTGCAGGGCAGCGGCATCTTCCGGCGGCACGAGGCGGCCGGTTTCGCCTTCCAGCACCAGTTCTTCGTTACCCGCAATCCGGGTGGCAATCACCGGCAGGCCGGCCGCCATCGCTTCCAGCACGGCATTCGGCATACCTTCGTCGCGCGAGGGGTAGACATACAGGTTGGCGCGGCCCAGATGCTCAATTAATTGTGGCCGCGACTGCCAGCCGGTAAAGGTCAGCCGGTCGGCCATTCCCAGACTTTCGGCCTGCTGTTGCAGGGCGGGCTGGCTGGGGCCATCGCCCACAATCGTCAGCCGCCAATCGAGGTGCTGCAAATTCCCCAGCGCGGTTAGCAGCAGGTCGAGGCCTTTCTGGTACACCACCCGCCCACTGAAGACCAACTCGGCTGGAGCCCAATCGCGCCCCACCGCCGGAAACTCACTGGCATTGACCCCATTGGGGATAATCTCAATTTTCTGGCTGGGCTCGAAACGGAGAGCCAACGCCCGCAGGCCGCGGCTGTTGGCCGCCACGGCCGCCGCCCGCCGCCACACAAAGCGGATGACCGGCGCGCCCAGCCGGTGAAAAGTCTTGAAATCATAGGGTCGGAAACCGGGTACGTCCCCGCCCCTTAGTGAAACAATATACGGCACGCCGCGCAGGGCTTTCAACAGCCAGGCGGCCGGGCCGCTGGGGATGCCAAAATAGGCAATCGTGAAATCCGGCCGCCCGACTCCGAGTACATAAAACCCGGCCAGTAGCATGAAGATGACCTGCTCGAATGCCCCGGAGCGGTCCATGCGGCGGCGCAGCGGCACCTGCCGCAAGACGGTAACGCCGTGCTCGGTGGTGCGGCCTGGCTGGCCCTTGAAGCGCGCCGTCAACACCGTGACGGAATGCCCCTGCCCGGCCAGAGTGCGCGCCAGCAGGGCGCTGGCCGTGCCGGCTCCCCCGCCCACCGGCGGGTACTCGCTATTAATGATCAGGACTTGCATCGAAGACATCACAGCGCGGCTGGCTGCGGGGTTTGAGGACCTGCACGCCCGCATCCGAGAAGGTGCTTTCAATATAGTATTCGCACAAAATCGGCTCAATGATGTACTGCACCCAGGCGTTGTTTTCTTCGGCCAACGCATCTACTTCCACGCTCTTGATGCGCCGGAAGAGCGGGTCAGAGAAAATAATCGCAAAGCGGTGGTCGGCCAGGTCGGTGTAGAACTGGTGCAGATAGGCTTCGTTGCGCGAAATCGCCATCTCCATCAGGAAAATCTGCTCATATTCCGGAATTAGCTGCACGTCGGTTTCGAGCAGGTCAAAGGTCAGCAACTGGCGTTGGGAGATGAACAGCACCTCGCCATCGGCTGCCACGGCCTCTTCGGCAAACTCGTCCATCTGCGCCACGGTCTGGTGGGCGAGGGCATGGTCACGTTCCGGCCATTGCCCGCCGGTCAGGGCCGCCAGCCCAACCGGTACGGCCACAATCAACGCCAGTAACCCGGCGGGCAGGCTGGCCTGCGGCGGGGAAGCGCCCGGTTCGGCGGTTGTGCGCCCGAACAAAACGGCGGTACCCGCCAGCATCAGCAGTACCATGAAGGCATCCATATTGTGCAGGTTGGTGCCGCCGCCAATCTTGGTGCTGACGACCAGCCCGGCAATGAACAGCACCCCCAGGATTGCCCCCAGCCCCAGCAGGCGCAGCCAGTGCCACGCACCGCGCTGCTGCCGGATGAGCCACACGCTGGCCGCCAGCAGTGGCAACGAAACCAGCAGGATGCCGGTCAGAATCCCCAGGGGGTACGAAGGGCTGGGCAGCAGGCGATTCCACAACAAATCAGATGTAAAGGCCGAGCCAAATTGTTCTACATTTTCATTGCCGGAAAGGGCGATGTAGCCCGCATAGGCCGCCAGCCCGGTGAGCATGCCGGCCACAAACAGGCCCACGCTGCGCCAGAAATAACGCCACGGGATGCCAGTGCGCGCCCCGACCGGTTGCTCGAGGTACAGCAGGCCAGCCGCCAGTAGACCCGGCACCGGCGTCCAGTTAATCCGGCTGAAACCCGCCCAGGCCGAGGCCAGCAACACGACCCCCAGCGTGCGGCGCAGGTTGTCCGTCCGCACGCCCCACAAAATAATAACGACGCTGACCAGCAGGTTGTAAAAAACGGCCCCCTGCATCAGAAATACAAACGCCCATGCGAATACGAGGAGTTTCAGGCCGCGGTCGGTCAGTTTCAGGCGGCGCACCAGCAACCCGGCCGCCAGCCCGGTCAGCCCCCACCACAGCAGGACCTGCCAGGCGCGGTGCGCCCAGAGCGGCAAATCCGGGATGATAAAGGGAATCGCCTGCAACATATAGCGGCTGGGGTGGGTAATGGAAAGGGGCAGGTCCAGCCCGTACAGGCGTTGGCTGGCATACAGCGAAGCCTGGTAATAGCGGCTGACTTCTGACCAGCTCAAGGAAAGCGGGTAGGTCGTGATTTCGGGCAGGAAGACCGCCGCCCGGTGCACGAGCCCCAGCAGTAAGCCAGAAGCCAGCAAAGCCGAAAACGCTGGCAAACCCGGCCGGCCAGCCCACAGCAGCGTCGCCCCAACCAGCGTGAAGAGCCAGAACATCCACAGGCGCGGCATCGGCAGGCTGATGTACAGGCCATATTCGCCAAAGACAAACAGCGGGAAGGCCACCACCAGCAGGGCGAACAGGGCCAGGTTGGCGGCCTTCAGCCGCCGCAGCGTGCCCGCCAGCCGCCGTGCCACGGGCAGCAACCACGCCCCGGCAGGCGTAAACGCCAGCCCCAGCAGCAGGGCAATGGCCGCCAGCCCGCCCAGCAGCGCCAACCGCAGGGCGCGCAATTTGGCCGACACGCTGAAATAATCCAGCGCCAGCATCTGGGCCTCAAAGCCGTTAAACGCCAGCCAGCCCAGCCCGAGGGTGAGCGCCAGCCCGGCTTTTAAGAGGGTGGATGTTGCGGGAGTACGAAAGGGTTGCATCTAGGGTTGGTCTCCGCGGGCGGGCTTCACCGCCTCAAATACATTTAAAAAGCACCAACCCGGCAGCCAGCCCAGAGCGGCATTGTACAGGCGGTGCAGCCCGACTACCCGCGCCGGCATCAGGTACGTCAGGGCCGAAATCAGCGGCAGGGTCGGGAACATCCCGCGCCGCCGTTCGATTTCAAAGCCGGCGGCTTTCAACAGGGCGGCGAATTCGTCTGCCGGCCGGTCGCCGATGTGGCGGTCAATCGTTGAGGTGCGCAGCAGTTTGCCCAGAAACAGAAAAGTGAAGCGCGAGGCGAAATGCGCCAGATTCGGTACCGAGAGCAGCAACCGCCCGCCCGGTTTCAGAATGCGGTACATCTGCGCCAGGGCGATTTCCTGCTGGTGGAAATGCATGTGCTCAATCACATCCAGACAGGTCACAATGTCATAACTCGCATCTGCCGCTTCCAGCGCCAGAATGTCGCCATGCATCACCGTGTCAGACTGATAATTAATGTCCAGCCCCAGCATATCCAGGCCGAACTCTTCCCGGCAGCGTTTGACCAGCACGCCTTCGCCGGCTCCCAGGTCAATGATTTTCCGGCCGCCGCCATGCCGTGCCAGAAATTCGCGGGCGTAGGCCATCTTGGCCAGATACACCGGCAGGTAGGGCCAGTTGGGGTTCAGGTGGATGTGGTAATCGCCTTTTTCTTCGTACTCCCCGGTCCGCACCGGGGCGGAGTCCGCATCCAGGTATTTACTGCGCGTGGGTTTCAGCTTCATAACGTCCCTTAGGGTTGAATTTCGGAGTTGGCCTGGGCGCGCGCCTGCGGCAGCAACTGCCCCACAAACAGCGCCCCCGGCAGGCTGGCGAGCGTGACCATCACCCGGAATACCAGCCCCATCACCAGACTGCTGTGCGGGCTGATGCCGCCAAAGGTCGCAAAGATATAGGTAATCGATAGTTCCTGCAAGCCCAGCCCATTGATGGAGATGGGAATCTGCGAAACAAAGTACACCAGACTCCACAGGCTGGCAATCAAAAAATAGGGCATGTCTTCATTCAGACCGTCCAGCAGGACGGCCATCGAGGCGAACCACACGCCCATGTGGGCAAAGGTAAACACCAGCGAGGCCAACGGGGCCTGCGGCCGTTTAACCCACTCTTTCAGGATTTCCAGCAGGCGGCGCAAAGCCTTACGAACCCGGTTGACCAGCCGCTGCGGGAAAGACAGGGCCGCGCTGGCGCTCACGGCGCCCCACCCGAATACATGCGCCGCCCCAAACGGGGCCAGCAACGCCATGCCCGCCATGCCCACCAGCCGGTCCATCACCAGCGTGGCCGTGCCGACGGCGGCGCCATAGCCGGCGCTGATGATGCCCGCCAGCCGCACGAGGTCGCCACCCACGGTGGTTGGCAGAAAATTGGCCGCGAACAGACCGGCAAAGGTCAGGCGTAAGGTATGCAAAAAGGGGATCTCGGCCCCCGCCCCGCGCACCAGCACATGCCAGCGCAGGGTGACGAAGAGCCGCGAGAGCATGATGAGCCCAAACGCGCCCCAGAAATGGGCGGCATCCATCTCGCTGACCGCCTGGCGAATGTCCGCCTGCTGGCGTACCAGCAGCCAGCCCATCAGCCCCAGCGCCAGCAGGGTACCGCCCACCCGCAGGATGAGGCTGAATGAGGGCTTGGTCCGGGGTTCAGGCATGCGGCTCGCTGGGTTCGTCGCCCTGAATCACAAAGCGCACGGTGTAAATCGGTTTGGACTGCGACTCGTGGTAGGTGCGCACGACAATCTCGGCAATCAGCCCCAGCAGGATGGATTGCACGCCCAGCACCGTGAGCATGATGCTCAACAGGAAAATCGGCGAGGTCGTGGTCTCGGCCAGAAAGACGATTTTGCGATAGAGCAGGTACAGGAAGCCGCTGCCGGAGATGCCAATCAGCCCCAGGCCGAAACCGCCGAACAGGTAAATTGGTTTGTTTACATAGCCGCTCAAAAACTTGACTGTGAAGAGGTCCAGCACGACCTTGACCGTGCGGTTCAGGCCGTAATTGGTCTTGCCAAATTTGCGCGGGTGGTGGCGCACCACCACTTCGGTGATTTTGGCGCCGACATAGCCGGCATAGGCCGGGATGAAGCGGTGCATCTCGCCATACAACCGGAAGCCGGTCAGCACCTCGCGGCGGTAGGCCTTGAGGGTGCAGCCGTAGTCATGCAGGCCAACGCCGGTCACTTTGGAGATAATCCAGTTGGCGATGCGCGACGGGAAGGTGCGGGTGAAGAAGGCATCCTGGCGGTCCTTGCGCCAGCCGCTGACTAAATCGTAGCCTTCGTTAATCTTATCCAGCAGCATCGGGATGTCGGCCGGGTCATTCTGCAGGTCGCTGTCCATCAGCACGATGATGTCGCCGCGGGCGTAGTCAATGCCGGCCGAAATGGCGGCCGTCTGCCCGAAGTTGCGCCGCAACGCCACCACGCGGGTGTGTTGCGGGTCGCCCCCGGCCAGGATTTCCAGGGCTTGCAAACTGCCATCCCGGCTGCCATCATCCACAAACACGACTTCCCAGGTGGTCGGGTAATCATCCAGGGCTTCATGCAAGGCCTTGTGCAGCAGCGGCACGCTCTTCAGTTCGTTGTAAACCGGGATAACGACCGAGACCTGCACCGGTGAATCGACCGCCCGCGCCGGAATGGCGTTGGGGCGCATGATGTCTTTTTGGGTGGCCATCATTCACACCCCCGAATGTCATACAGTTTGCGGAAGTTCACCCGGCTGGTATCCCACACTTCAGTCATCAGAGTTACGCAGGGTTGGGCCTCCAGAGCGGCAATCTGGTCCAGCATCGTGTCGCTCGGCCAGCGGTTGCTCACCAGCACAAACTCCATGCCATAATCCACCAGCACATCCAGATCCAGGTCGGTCAGCAGACTCTGCCAGCGCCGTGTGACCGGCTCATCCAGCAGTTGCTCGGCCAGCCGCCCGGTCAGCACGGTGGCATTGCCCGGGTTGCCGAAAATCCGAGCGTTATAGGGCAGCGTATCCCAGATTTCGCTGGCTAGTTGGGCATCCAGTTCGGTGTAACGATGCGCCAGTTGGGTGGTGGATACCGCCGTGAGTTGGATGCCGGCCAGCATCAGCCCGCCGAACATCATTAATGCCAGGCTTACCGCCCCCGCCCGCCGTAGTAGCGCGGGCCAATTCACATCCCGCCCGGCCACGGCCAGCGCCAGCATCAGCCCCCAGGCCACCAGCGCCTGCCAGGTGAGGCGCGAGATATCGCGCCCGGCTTCGTATTGCAGGAAAATCGGCAGGGCAAAGCCAATCCACGAGCTCAAGGCCACCACACCCAGTGGCCAGTCTCCGGCTTGGGCGCGCCGCCAGGCCCAGGCTGTCAGCCAGGGCGTGAACAGAATCACCGGCCCCAGTTCAAACAAGCCGACAATCAACTGAAACGGCGAGAAGAGGCTCAGCGGCTCAAAGTGGGCCGAGAGAATCGCCGGCGGCCATTGCAGCGAGAAGCCAAGGATGTTTGGCCCGACCCCAACCGGGGCCAGCGGCGGCAGCCAGGTCAGCAGCCATCCGGCTACCCCGCTGCCGACTGCCTGCAGCCAGTGCAGCCGAGCTTCCACCCCGCCGCCTTCGAATCCGAAAATCACCTTGCGGGCGAGTTCGGTCAGCGTGCCGCCCTGCGTCAGCGCAATTGGCACGGAGAGCGCCAGCCCCGCCAGATGCTGGCGAAAAACGGGCGTGAGGGCTTCGCGCTGCCGCCAGTAGAATAGGGCCGCTAACCCAAAGGTCGCCAGCCACACCAGGCCGTAGGTGGTTTCCCACACCAGCGCCCACATGGCGTACACCACCGCCAGCAGCAACGGCGCAAAGCGATGGCGGATGCGGGTGGCCGTCAGCCACAGCAACAGAAAAATTGAAAGCGAAGTCGCCTGCGCACCCTGATGTGACATCACCAGCGGGTCATAGATGCCATTCAGAAAGGCGAAAATATAGGGTGAGGGCGGGCCGCCGTCAATCGTCCAGCCCGTCAGTAACGCCTGAGAGAACGGCAGGTTGACGAAGGCGCTGGTGCCGGTGAGGTTCACCACCGCATCGGCCCGCAGGAGCAGGCCGGGCGGCAGCAACAGCAGCAGGTAGCGCGTGCCGCTGGCGAAGGCCAGTACCGCCGCCGCCAGCAAGGCCCCGCGGGTGCTCTTGATATAACGCCGCCCCAGCAGCCCGGCCAGCAGCAGGGCCAGCGCCCACACGATGGCCTTGCCGAGGTCAAAGGCGCTCCAGGGCATCATCCCGCCCAGGCGCATCAGGCTCGCGCCCAGCAGTTGAAAGCCGTAATGGTAGATGTGCTTGAGCGGGTAATCCAGATAGAAACGCGGCGGGATGTCCCCGCCCGCCATAATGGAAATCAGCGAGAGGTTTTTGTGCTCGTCAAAAATCGCCAGGCCTTTGCCAGTCAGCAGGAAGAAATAGGTCAGCGCCAGCCCGGCGGCCAGCCAGGGCCAGGCCTTGAGGTCGGCCAGGTCCAGCCAGCGCTCGCCGCTGCGCCAGGCCGCCAGTGCGCCCGCCAGCAGTATCAGCCCGCCGGAAAGCGAAAACGCCAGCATCGGCGGCAGCCAGTGCGCCAGCAGGTTGGTAACCCACAGGTAAAGCACCAGCCCCAGCCCAAAGCCGACCACCAGCCGTTCGCGGTTTTTCAGCCGGAAGAGGTGCGTTGCCAGCAGCCAACCGCCGCCCCACCACAGCAGCAGCACGCCCAGCCAGGGCAGCAAACTTAACGGATTTCCATCGCGATACCAGTACATCGGCAGTCCTTGGAGGGTTCAGATTCTCTGGTGCGAAAAGCGGCGTGATTCTACCATGCGGAGGGTTAAGCAACCCGCCTACCCCAGCCCGCGGCCCACCAGCGCCATATCGGCCTCGACCATCATTTGCACCAGCTCGGTGAACGAGACGCGCGGCACCCAGCCCAGGTTGGCCCTGGCCTTGCGCGGGTCGGCCAGCAGTATGTCCACCTCCGCCGGCCGGTAGAATTCCTCATCCACCACCACATAGTCTTCATAATTCAGCCCCACATGGCTGAAGGCCGCGGCGCAGAACTCGCGCACCGAGTGCGCCTCGCCCGTCCCGATGACATAATCCTCCGGCGTGTCCTGTTGCAGCATCAACCACATCGCTTCGACATAATCTTTGGCGAAGCCCCAGTCGCGCTGGGCTTCCAGGTTGCCCAGCCGCAGTTCAGTCGCCAGGCCGAGCCGGATGCGGGCCGCGCCGTGCGTGATTTTGCGGGTGACAAAATCCAGCCCGCGCCGCGGGCTTTCATGGTTAAAGAGGATGCCGCTGGTAGCGTACAGGTTGTACGACTCGCGGTAATTGACCGTTATCCAGTGGGCATAGACTTTAGCGACCCCGTACGGGCTGCGCGGATAAAAGGGCGTGTCTTCATTTTGCGGCACTTCGCGTACTTTGCCGAATAACTCGCTGGAAGAAGCCTGGTAGAAGCGCGCCGTGGGCTTGACCAGCCGGATGGCCTCCAGCAGGCGCGTCACGCCCAGCCCGGTGACTTCGCCGGTCAGCACCGGCTGGTTCCAGGAGGTCGGCACAAAAGACTGCGCCGCGAGGTTGTAGACTTCATCCGGCAGGTGTCGTTCGAGGATATCCACCAGCGAAGACTGGTCGTGCAGGTCGCCGGGCACGATTTCCAACCGGTCCTGCAAATGTTCGATGCGCTCGTAGGTGCGGGTGCTGGAGCGGCGCACCATGCCGACCACGGTGTAGCCTTTTTCCAGCAGCAATTCCGCCAGGTACGAGCCGTCCTGGCCGTTGATGCCGGTGATGAGAGCAGTGGGCATATGGGCGCTCCTTGGGGTGATGATGGCTTAACAGCCGGATTATACAATGCCCCTGTGTGGTCTCGGTCGCGTGGAAGTGCCAAAAGAAAATAGGTTTGTCATTGCGAGCGGTCAAATGCCAGAGGCATTTGCCAACGAAGCAATCTGGAGTCTGGCAGGAAAGATTGCTTCGTCGGACTTCGTCCTCCTCGCAATGATAGATTAGCTCACGAACATAGCTGCGCCGTCAGCCTTCCACCACTTGCCGCGCCCGCGCCTCCCAGGTGTGCTGCTCGGCGGTGGCGCGGCCGGCCGCCCCCAGCGCTGCCCGGCGGGCCGGGTCCTTGGCCAGCATGCGCAGGGTATCCGCCCAGGGCTGGGGGTCCTCCGGGGGCAGCAAGACGGCATTCGTTTCATTCAACACTTCCTGCAAGACCGGCAACGCCGAGGCCAGCACCGGCCGCTCACAGGCCAGATACTCGAACATCTTCATCGGGCTCAAATAGCGGCCGATATCCCCCCCGGAAGAGGCCGCCACACGTTTCTGGTAGGGCATCAGCAGCACATCGCAAGCGGCCTGGTAACGCGGCAACTCTGCATTTGGCACAAAGCCGGGCAGGCGCACATTTGGCAGATTGGCGGCCAGCGCCCGCACCCGGCTCACGTCCGCGGGTTCGCCGCCTACGAGCAGGAAGTTGATTTCCGGGGCGCGCTGTGCCACTTCTAAAATCAATTCTGCCCCGCGCCCATCGTACAGGTGGCCGGTGTAGCCAGCGGTGAAGGTCTGCGGCAGGTCCAGTTTGGCCCGCGCCGTTTCCGGGCCGGGCAAATCTGCGTAGCGCGCCAGGTCTACGCCATCGGGCGCAATCAGGGTGAAGCCCGGCTCCAGCGGAAAGTTGAACGCGCGGCTCAAGTCCTGTGCCAGGGCCTGGCTGATGCACACCAACCGGTCGGCGTAGCGGCCGCGCATAAACAAGGCGAACAACAGCGGCCCCAGCGCGCCCTGCGGCCGGTCGTGCATTTCCAGCACGGTGGGCAGCCGCCGCGCCGCCAGCGCCGCCGCCTGTGGCTGGCGGGTGAAGACCATGTGCGCCCCCCAGCGGCGGGCATGCCGTACCGCCGTGGCGGCGTAGCCGTAGCCGCGCCAGCGTGGGCCATCCAGCCAGGCGATTTCAAACGCGGTGGTCAGGCCGTAATGGCGCGCCAGTTCTTCCCATTTGAGGCCGGGCGCGGCCCCGGGGGCAAGCAGGCGGACATCGTGCCCCAGCCCGGCAAAGGCCTGGGCCATTTTCATCGTCTGAATGCTGTTGGCCGTGCGGGCCGGGATGGCGGACGGTGCAATCAGGCAGATTTTCATGCCGCTCCGCCCGCGGCCAGCTTGTTACGCAAATCCGCCCGTACGCGCAGCACGGCCAGCCCAATGGTAAAGATATAGTAGCCGGAGAGCAGGGCCGCAAAGCCCGCCGCCCCGTAGCGCTCACCGACCGCGAACACACCCGCGACTTTCAAGACCATCCCAACTACATTGACGAGAGTCGGGTACACCGGCCGGTTAAAGGCCAGCAGGGCGACCCGGTTCCAATAGAAGATATTCACAAACAGATAGCCAATCAGCAGCACCACCAGCGGGGCATAGGCCGGCAGGTAGGCTTCTCCGGCGTACAGGGTAATAACCGGCTTGCCGAACAGGATGAGGCCGATGGTTACCGGCAACGAGTACAACGAAGCCATGAACGAGCCGCGCCGCAAGACATGCCGCACGCTGGCCCAGTCTTTCTTGGCCACGGAGCGCGCCAGCTCCGGGTAGGTGGTGCTTGCCAGCGGGCTGATGGGGATTTGCAGCAGGCCAATCAGGCTGCGGGCGGCGTTGTAAAACCCGCCGACGGTGTTGCCCAGGAAGCCATTGACCCACAGGTCTTCGCTGTCTTTGGCTACCAGGCTGACGGTGGCGCTTAAATTGGTGCTGAAGGCGAAGGTTAGCAAACTCCGGCGGTCTTCCTGCAAAACCGCGATAGGCGTGCGCCACCAGCCCGCGCCCCACTTCTGGCTGGCGGTGCGCAAGGCCAGCGTCACCATTGCCGCCGAGCGCACCAGCCGCCCGGCCAGTTCGGCGAGGATGATTTCCCCCAGCCCGCCGCCGCCAAAGAACACCAGCAACGTGCCGCCCAGCCGCACCACGCTTTGGGCCCCATCAATCACGGCCTTGGCATTAAAGCGGTCAAAGACCTGCAAAATGCCATCCGAACTGTCAAAAACGATGTTAATCAGCACCAGCGAGCCGTACAGGATGAACCACATTTCCGTGCCGGGTTGGTCAGAGAATCGCTCGACCGCCAGCGGGGCCAGCCAGGCAATCAGCCCAAAAGCCGCCAGACTTCCGAGGGCCTCCAGCCCGGCCGCCAGTTTGTAGACCGCCGCGGCCTTCTGGGTTTCGCCGCGCTCCTGGTACAGGCGCACATAGCGCACCACGAGTTCATCGATCCGGAAAGCGGTCAGACGGTTGAGTACATTGGTAAAGGTCGCCAGTGCTCCCAGCAAGCCGACCCCGGCCGGCTCCAGTACCCGGAATTGGAAGTAGTTCTGCGCCATGCCCAGCGCGGCGGCGAACACGGTGGCGCTTACGAGATAAGACGAATTGCGCACAATCCGGCGCAATATCTCGGTTTCAAAAATACGGTGGTAGAGGGCGCGCAGGCGGGCGAGCATCAGCAAGATTCCAGTCTGTTCATTGAGACGTGCGGCTCAATCCGTGAGGATGTTCTTCGCCCATGCGCGGTTTTCGCGGTACCAGTCCACCAGCCGCCGCACGCCCTCGACCAGCGGCACCTGCGCCTCCCAGCCCAGCAGCGCGCCGGCTTTGCTTACATCGGCCCAGTTGGCGAGCATATCGGCCTTGTGGAAGGGGCCGTGCTCTATTTGCGCTTTCTGCCCCAGTTCCTCTTCCAGCAGGGCAATCAGGGCATTAATTGTGATTTGTTCGTGGCCGCCCAGATTGACGATTTCATAGCCCACCGGCTTGAGCGCCAGCACCGTGCCGCGGGCGATGTCATCCACATAGGTAAAGCCACGCGACTGCTCGCCATCCCCATTCACCAGCACCGGCTCGCCCTCCGCAATCCACTTGGCAAAGCGGAACATGCTCATATCCGGCCGGCCAGCCGGGCCATAGACCGTAAAGTAGCGCACCACGGTGACATCAATGCCAAACAGGTAATGGTAGGCGTGGCACAGGGCCTCGGCCCCTTTTTTGCTGGCGGCGTAGGCCTGCAAGGGCTGGCTGCTCTCGGCGGTTTCAGGGGTCGGCAGGGGCGCATCCGCCCCGTAGATGCTGCTGGTCGAGGCCAGCACAAATTTCTTAATCTCGTGGTGGCGGCACAGTTCCAGCAGGTTGAGCGTGCCGGTGGTGTTGGTGTTCAGGTATTCCCACGGGTCTTCGAGGCTGGCGCGCACCCCGGCCCGCGCTGCCAGGTTGATGACCGCGTCGTATGGGCCGTGTTCAGCCAGGGCCGGGATGCATTCTTTCTCGGCGATGTCCAACTGCAAAAACGAAAAACCGGCCTGCTGGCGCAGCCGTTCCAGGCGGTATTCTTTCATCCGCACGTCATAGGCGGGGCTGAGGTTGTCTACCCCCACCACTTCATGCCCATCGGCCAGCAGCAGTTCGGCGGTGCGAGCGGCGATGAAACCGGCCGCCCCGGCCAGCAGGTAACGCGCCATTACAGCCGCGCGACCTTCGGGTTGTCCGGCGCCAGCTTGCCGTAGGCGTTGCGGGCATCGAAAATCAGGTTGGCTTTGGCGAGGATGGCCTCGTAATCATAGGCTTTGTGGTTGGTGACCACCACCACGATGTCGGCCGCTGCCACCGCTTTCAGCAGGTCCGGCACGCTGTCCATCTCCCAGCCGTCAAACTCATGGTGGATGTGGGGCACATGCGGGTCGTGGTAGTCCACCAGTGAGCCCTTTTCGCGCAGCAGGGCGATGACATCCAGCGCAGGCGATTCGCGCATGTCGTCAATATCCGGCTTGTAGGCCGCGCCCAGCACCAGCACCTTGCTGCCCTTGAGCGACTTGCTCTGGGTGTTCAGTAAATCCTGCACCCGGCTGACGACGTGGCGCGGCATGTTGGTGTTGATTTCGGAAGCCAGCTCAATGAAGCGGGCGGTGTAATTCAAGGACTTCAATTTCCAGGAGAGGTACAGCGGGTCAATCGGGATGCAATGTCCGCCCAGCCCCGGCCCGGGGGTGAACTTCATGAAGCCAAAGGGCTTGGTGGCGGCGGCGTCAATCACTTCCCACACGTCCACGCCCAGCCGTTCGCACATCAGCGCCATTTCATTCACCAGACCGATGTTCACCATGCGGAAGGTGTTTTCCAGCAGTTTGGCCATCTCGGCCACTTCGGAGGAGGTCACCCGCACCACATTGTCAATCGCGCCGTGGTAAAAGGCGGCGGCCACATCCGAGCAGTCGGCGGTGATGCCGCCGATGACCTTGGGCATGTTCTTGGTCGTCCAGTCCTCGCGGCCCGGGTCGACCCGTTCCGGCGAGAAGGCCAGGAAGAAATCCTCGCCGACCTTCAGGTCGCTGCCCTCGGTGAGCATTTCGAGCAGCAGTTCGCGGGTGGTGCCGGGGTAGGTGGTGCTTTCCAGCACAATCACCATGCCCGGGTGCAGGTATTTCTTCAATTCTTCGGTGGCCGAAACGATGTAGGTCAGGTCCGGGTCGCCGGTCTTGCGTAGCGGGGTCGGCACACAAATGGAGACCGCGTCGGCTTCGGCCAGGGTCGCAAAATCACGGGTCGGGCGCAGTTTGCCGCCCTGCACCAGTTTGCTCACCAGCTCGCTGGAGACATCCCCAATGTAGGACTGTCCCTGTTCGAGGGCGTCAATTTTGCGTTTGTCCGGGTCAATGCCAATCACGGTATAGCCGGCCTCGCCGAAGACGGCCGCCAGCGGCAGGCCGACATAGCCCTGCCCCAGAATGGCAATCACAGCGGTTTTATCGGCGATTTTTTGCAGCAAAGTGTCTTTGGTTGTGGTCATGGGGGAGTCCTCAAAACAGAGTCAACTGCCGGGGTTCGTCCGGTTCGTCAGCGGGGTGGGGTGGTTCGGTCTGGGTAGCGGCGGCTATCAGGGCGGGCAGTCTGGCAAAGTCGGCGGCCAGGGCCGGGCGGCGGTCAGGCTGGTGCAGGGCGGCGGCCGGGTGGAAGAAGGGCACCACCAGCCGCCCGTTTATCGTGTGTGGCTGCCCATGCACGGCGCTGATACGGGCATTGGGCAGAAATTTCGCCATCGAGAAGCGCCCCAGCGTCACAATTACCTTCGGGTTGATGGCCGCAATCTGGCGTTCCAGATACTCGTTGCAGGCCGCCAGTTCCTCCGGCTGCGGGTCGCGGTTAGCAGGCGGGCGGCATTTTACCACGTTTGTAATGAACACCTGCGCCCGTCGCAGCCCAATGCTGGCGAGCATTTCATCCAGCAATTTGCCGGCCTGCCCGACAAACGGGAGGCCCTGTTCGTTTTCGTTGTAGCCCGGGCCTTCGCCAATAAACAGGATCTCGGCCTCGGCCGGCCCGACCCCTGGCACGGCCTTCTTGCGCCCGGCGTGCAGGCCGCAATTGGTGCAGGCGGCGCACTCGGCCGCGACTTGCGCCAGGGTCTCGGTTGCGTTCATCTCACCGCCTCGGGGCATAATTCTGCCAGCCGCGCCGGCTCCAGCCCGGTCAGGTCCATCAACAGGGCATCTTCGCCATTGTCCTGATAATAGCCCTTGCGCCGCCCGACCTCGACAAAGCCGAACTTGCGGTACAGGCGCAGGGCGGCTTCGTTGCCCGCCCGTACTTCCAGCGCCGCCGTAACCGCCCCCTCGGCGGCCAGCGCCTGCAAGGCCACGCACAGCAGGCGGGCGGCAATCCCGCGCCCGCGCCACTCCGGCTGCACCGCTATCGTAGCGATGTGGGCTTCATCGCCCAGCAGCCACACGACAATCACCCCCGCCAACGCGCCATCCAGTTCGGCGACCCATTGGCGCGAGGCTTCGTTTTCATTTAATTCAAACTCAAAACTCTTGCGCGGCCAGGGGTTGGTAAACGAGCGTTCATCCAGAGCGTGGACAGCATCAATATCCGCCGCCGTCATGCGCCGCAGAGTCAGCGTACCGGCCGGGGCATTCATTCGGGCAAGTCCTGATTGGTGCGCAGGTAAATCGGGGCCAGGGTGGTCGGGTCGTCGCGTTCATTGTTCTGCCAGCGCGCCCAGGCCAGCTCGGCCAGGTAGCCCGCCCGGCGCAGGCTGGCGGCCGGTGAGGCCAGCGTGACATTCTTGCGCTTGCGCGCCAGCAACTTGCGGGTGTCATCGTTCAGGTCGCCGCACACCCGGGTCGGGCTGCGGATTTCCTTGTTCAATTCCTCGGCGGTCAGCAATTGGGCTTCGCCTTCGGCCTGCCAGCCGGCTTCGGCGGCGGCATACCAGCGCACGGCCAGCCGCCCACGCCCGGCCGAAACCACTGCCGCCAGCCGTTCTCCGGCGTTCAGCGGCTGGCCAGCCGCCAGGATGTCATGGGTCGGGATGCCGAGCAGGGGCAGGCCGCGCGTCAGCGCCAGGCCTTTGGCGAGCGCCAGCCCAATCCGCAGGCCGGTAAACGAGCCGGGGCCGAGCGCCACGCCTACTGCGGCGATATCGGCCATCGTCAAGCCGGCATTCGCCAGCGCCTGTTCCACCGCGGGGGCCAGCGCCACCGTGTGGCGGGCAGCCCCCGCCAGCAGGACCTCATGCCGTACTTCGGCGCCGTCATACAGCGCCAGCCCGACCTGCTGGGTGGCGGTATCCAATGCCAGCAGCATCAGGCCACCCCCATCACAGCCGCTTGCAGGCTGTCCAGCAGCTGGCGCGGGCGCGCCCCGTGGGCTTTGAAGTTCAACTGACGGTGTTCTTCTTCGACCCACTCCATTTGCAATTCCAGGGTTTCTTCGGGCAGGGCGGCCTGAATAATCGGCGCCCACTCGGCCACCAGCGGCCCGCCTTCCAGCAGCAGGTCTAAATCCAATGCTTCCGCTTCGGCCGGGCCGGAGAGGCGGTAGGCATCCAGGTGCGCTAGCCGCTGGCCGTCCTCGCGGTCATAGACATTCACCAGCACAAAGGTCGGGCTGGTCACGGCATCGGTCGAGCCCCAGCCGGCCGCCAGCCCCTGCACGAAGGTCGTTTTGCCCGCCCCGAGATCACCGGAGAGGCACAGCACATCCCCGCGCCCCAGCAGCGCGCCGAGGCGCATGCCCACCCGGCGGGTTTGCTCCGGGCTGCGGCTGAAAAATTCAAAGGCGTTCGGGTCCAGAATCGGCATGGCGGCTAAATTATACCTTTGCGCATCATCCGCTCGCCCGCTTGAGGAAACGTTCCACATCGATGACAAAGCGCTCATGCTGCCCGACCCCAATCAGGCGGTCGCCGAAAGTGCATTGCACCGCCAGAAAGACCGTCAGCCTCTCCACCCGCTCGATTTCGGCGCGGGCCTGCACCTCGGCTTTCAGCGGGGCGGCGGCCTTGTGGCGCACATCTACCCGCGTGCCCACGCTGGAGAAGCCTTCCGGCAAATGCTCGTCCAGCAGTTGGCGGGCGGCGATTTCCATGAACAGAATCATGGATGGCGTGGAAAGCACCCCGACCGTGCCGCTGCCCAGATGGGCGGCGGTGTGCTCGGCGGCTACGGTAAAGTCCAATTGCTTGTACAGGCCGGGGGTCAGCCCGGCAGTCGCGTCGCTCATATATCCTCCCAGCCAAATTCGTCAAACCAGCGGCCAGCGGCAACGTTTGCCAGCGCCTGCCGCACATACGGGATGGTGTTCTCCGGCAGGGCCGCCAGCGGAAACCAGCGCAGGTCGTCGCATTTCTCCGGCTCGGCGTTGTGCGGTTCGCCCGGCCATTCCGTGACTGCCACGAAAAAATCAATGCGTTCATCGTCCGACTTGCGGTGCATGACCCCGACCACCTTTACCTGCGCTTCGTCCAATTGCAGGCCGGTTTCTTCGGCGGCCTCGCGAATGGCGGCGGCCCGCACCGTCTCGCCGCCTTCCAGATGCCCGGCTGGTACGGAGTACTGGCCGTCGGCATAGCCGGTGTTGGCGCGCCGCAGCAGCAGGACTTCCTCGCCGCGCAGGAAAAACACATGTACCGCCGATTTGAGTAAAAAGCGCGCCATGCCGCGATTGTACCAAGCCCGGCCTATTCGTACCCCCATTAGTACCCCGGTACATGACCCGCATGGGGGAGTGCATTCCCGCCTCCATAACCTTACAATTTTGTTAGGTCGGATGGAGATGGAGGCGAATATGGCAAGTGGCAATGCGATTAACCGTACCTGGGTGTGCCAGTTGGTGGATGGCACGCCCATGATTGACTGGGGCAACGGCCAGGTGCAGGACATCCTCACCGGCGATTACCGGCCCTTCGACGAAGGTGAGTTCAGCCATGTCGCCACCGACCGCGACCTGGAACTGCTGCGCCGGGCCGGGCGCGTCAGCGCCTACACCAGCCGGATGGTGTACCTCATCGCCCTGCCCGAAGCTCGCCGCGCCATTCTGGACTGACCCCGTACTCCCACGCCGGATTGTTTGGACGCTCGGAGGCGAAGCGTCCACCCCCCGGCCACACGCCCCCGCTTTTGTGAAGGAAGCGGGGGCGTTTCCTATGGCATAATCGGTTCAATGCTGTGCATCACACCGAGGAGGCCGTCATGTCCACCGCCCGCACCATCCGCGCCCCGCGCGGCACCCAACTGACCTGTAAAAACTGGCTCATCGAAGCCGCTTACCGCATGCTGCAAAACAACCTTGACCCCGAGGTCGCCGAACGCCCCGAAGATTTGGTGGTCTACGGCGGCCGCGGCCAGGCGGCCCGTAACTGGCCGGCCTTTGATGCGATTCTTGACTCGCTCAAAAATCTGGACGAAGATGAAACCCTGCTGGTGCAGTCCGGCAAACCGGTGGCGATTTTCCGCACCCACCCGGATGCGCCGCGCGTCCTGATCGCCAACTCCAACCTCGTGCCGCACTGGGCCACCCAGCAGCACTTTGACGAACTGGCTGCCCAGGGGCTGATGATGTACGGCCAGATGACCGCCGGCTCGTGGATTTACAGCGGCACGCAGGGCATCCTGCAGGGCACTTCTGAAACCCTCGGTGCGCTGGCGCGCCAGCGCGGCTGGGGCTCGCTCAAGGGCAAGTGGGTGCTGACCGCGGGCCTGGGCGGCATGGGCGGCGCCCAGCCTCTGGCGGTGACGATGAACGAAGGAATCGCCCTCGTGGTCGAAGTTGACCCGACGCGGGCCAAACGCCGTCAGGAAATCGGCTATGTGGATGAAGTCGTGGACACCCTCGAAGAAGCCATGACCCGCATCGAGGAACTCGTCCAGCGTCAGGAGCCGCGCTCCATTGGCCTGATTGGCAACGCCGCTGAAATCTTCCCCGAGCTGGCGGCCCGCGGCATCGTTCCGGACGTGGTCACCGACCAGACCCCCGCCCATGACATCCTCGCTTACGTCCCGGCTGGCCTGACAGTGGCCGAAGCCGATGAATTGCGCGCCCGCGACCCGCGCGAATACGAGCGCCGCTCGAATGAAAGCATGGCGCGCCACATCCAGGCCATGCTGGCCTTTCAGAAAGCCGGCTCCGAAACTTTTGACTACGGCAACAACCTGCGCCAGCGCGCCTACGAGTGGGGCGTGGAAAACGCCTTTGACTTCCCCGGCTTCGTCCCGGCCTACATCCGCCCGCTGTTCTGCGAGGGCAAAGGCCCCTTCCGCTGGGTGGCGCTCTCCGGCGACCCGGAAGACATCTACAAAACCGATGCCGCCATCCGCGAACTCTTCCCCGAAGATGCCCACCTGCAACGCTGGCTGACGATGGCGCGCGAGCGCGTGCCATTTCAGGGCCTGCCGGCCCGCATCTGCTGGCTGGGCT
>JANJTX010000163.1 GCA_024710875.1 Anaerolineales bacterium
AAACTCGGCCAGCGCCTCTGTACGTACCAGCGCTGCCCGCAGGCGGGTCATTTCACCTTCGGCCATCTCTGGAAAGCGGTTGTACAGCCACGCCCCGACCACAAAATCCACCACGGCATCGCCCAAAAACTCGAGCCGTTCATTGTCTTCGATCGCTTCGGGGTGTTCGTTCAGGTAGGAGCGGTGGGTGAGCGCTCGGCCCAGCAGCAGCTGGTTTTTGAAGGGCAGATTCAGCCGTGCGGCAAATTCCTGGGGCGTTTCCAGCGCCAGGTCTCCCTGATTGGCATCCATCGTTCAGCCTCCGGGGAACTCAGGGAGCGCCAGCCGCCCCACAAAGCGGGGGTCGGGAGGCTGGCGGCCCATCAGTTCAAAGTGGGATAACAGGCAGGTATTGTATCAGAGCCGCCCCCTGGCGTGTCTTAAAGAATGGGGAAAGGCGGGGTTACAAATAGACAAGTAAACAAGTAAACAAGTAAACAAGTAAACAAGTAATACCCCCTGATAGGTTGATTTTAAATCGCGAATCTACCTGCCTGCTCCCCCTGGGTACTTGCCTACCTGCTTCCCCCTTGATACCTGTGTACCTGATACTTGTCTACTTGTGTACCTGTATACCCGCCCCCCTGTCTCCCTGTTTCCCTGTGTACCTGTATTCCTACTTATACTCCCTCACCACCAACACGGCATTATGTCCGCCAAAGCCAAAGGCGTTCGACATCGCCACTTTCACCGGCTTTTGGCGCGCCTCATTGGGCACATAGTCCAGGTCGCATTCCGGGTCGGGCGTGCGGTAGTTAATCGTCGGCGGCACGACCCCGTCGCGAATCGCCTGCACGCACAGCAGCGTCTCCAGCGCCCCGGTGGCGCCCATCATGTGCCCGGTCATGGACTTGGTCGAAGAAATCGCCAGCTTGTAGGCCTGCTCGCCAAAGGCCGCTTTTATCGCCGCCGTTTCAGATTTGTCATTCAGCGGCGTGGCCGTCCCATGCGCGCTGATGTAATCCACCTCGTCCAGGTTGACCTTGGCCGTTTCCAGCGCCTGGCGCATCGCCTTCGCCCCGCCTAGCCCTTGCTCATGCGGGGCGGTGATGTGAAAGGCATCTGCTGTCGAGGCATAGCCCGCCAGCTCGGCCAGAATCTCGGCCCCGCGCCCACGGGCGTGGCTCTCGGTTTCCAGCACCAGCAGGCCGCAGCCTTCGCCCACCACCAGCCCGTCGCGGTCCTTGTCAAACGGGGCTGGCGCGCCCTCGCCCGCGCCGCGCCGGGAGCACGCTCCCAGCCGGTCAAACGAAGACACGCCCACCGGTGAGATCGTACTTTCACTGGCTCCGGCAATCGCCACATCAATCATCCCGGCTCGCAACATCAGCCACGCCATGCCGATGCCATCCTGCCCCGAGGCGCAGGCCGAAGCCACGCTGAAGGCCGGCCCCTGTGGCCCGTGGTCAATCCCCACCAGGCCGGAAGCGCCATTCGACATCAGCATCGGAATCAGAAACGGGCTGACCTTGCGCGGCCCTTCTTGCAGCAGGTCGCGGTGGTTTTCCTCCAGCGAAGTCAGGCCGCCAATTGCCGAGGAAATCACCACCCCGATGCGCCCGGCATTGGCTTCCGTGACCGTCAGGCCGCTTTGTTTCAGGGCTTCCATCACGGCAATCGCGGCGAACAATTCATAGCGGTCGCGCCGCCGCACTTCCCGCGCCGGAATATACTCTTCAAAGTTGAGGTTCTTGACTTCAGCCGCCACCTTGACCAGAAAATCGGCTGAATCAAACAGCGTAATCGGCGCCACGCCGCTTACCCCATTGCGAATGTTCTGCCAGGTTTCACTGACGTTATTGCCCACTGGCGATACTGCCCCCAGCCCGGTAATGACGACTTTTTCCATTTCGTTCTCCTTCTTGCTGCGCCTTAGTGCGCTTTCAGCCCGTGCCCGGTCAGTACCACTACCACCGGGTCACGCGCCTGCTCCAATATCAGTTCCAGGGCCTTCCACACAATCGCCGAGGTTGGCTCTACATAAAACCCCAAACGCGCCAGATGGTCACGCCCTGGCAGGATGTCCTCTTCTTCCACCGCCAGAAAGTGAATCGGCTGGTTCTGGCCGAGGCGCAGCAGGGCATCGCCCCGCACCGGCGTCCGCACCCGCACGCCCTCGGCCAGCGTATCGCCTTCGGTCACAAAGCCCAGCCCGGCCGCTCCGCGCTGGGTCAGCGCCCACAATGGTGCGCAGGCCATCGCCTGCACCCCCACCAGAGCCGGTACGGCGGCCGTCATACCGGCCGCTTGCAATGCATTAAAACCATACGCCAGACCGAGCAGCAAGCTGCCATGCCCGGCCGGAGCGATTACCGCCCCCGGCGCCTGCCCGAGTTGTTCGGTTACCTCGTAAGCCAGGGTCGCCAGCCCGGCCAGCCCGTGCGGCAGGTAGGCGTGGCTGGCGTAGGCCGCCCCCGCCTCCACCGCCCGCTGGGCGGCCTTGGCCGCCTCGGAGCGCGGCCCCATAATGCGCACGATTTCCGCCCCGTAGCGTTCAATCTGCGCCCGCTTGGGGCCGGCGGCATAGTCTGGCACGAACACCCGCCCGCGCAGCCCGGCCCGCGCCGCATAGGCCGCAAACGAGGCCCCGGCATTGCCGGAGGAATCTTCCACTGCTTCGCTCACCCCGCTTGCCAGCAGGTGGCTCATCTCCACCGCCGTCAGCCGGTCTTTGAATGAGCCGGTCGGGTTCTGCCCCTCGACTTTGAAATACACCCTGCGCCCGCCGACCTCGGCCGCCACCAGCGGCGTGTTGCCCTCGCCCAGCGTCACTTGCGGCGCGCCTTCTGGCAGCCCAAACGAATGCCGGTAACGCCAGATGCCCGGCGCGCCAGCATCCACCGCCTGTGGGTCATAGGTCAGCCCGGGCGCGGCCACATCGAATACGCCGTTGCAGGTCGGGCAGCGGTGGGCGAATTCTTGCGGCAGGCCGCGGCCGCAGTTGGTGCAGGCGTAAGCCGTCATCGGTCCTCGGCGGTCGGGATGTACCCGCCTTCGACCCATTCGGCGCCGTCCGGCCCGACTTCTTTCTTCCACACCGGCACGATTTCTTTCAGCCGGTCGATTCCATACCGCGCCGCCTCAAACACGCCGGTGTCGCGGTGCCCCGCCGAGCAGGCAATCAGGACGGTGGGCGTGCCTGGCAGCAGCCGCCCGACCCGCTGCACAATGGCAATGCCTTCCACGCTCGGCCACTGCGCCCGGATTTCCTGCGCCACCTGTTTCATCTTGGCTTCGGCCATCGGGGCATAGGCTTCGTAGTCCAGGTGGGCGGTGGTGTGGCCGGCGCCGCGCGCCGTTTCGGCCCGCACCATGCCGCTGAAAAAACAGGCCGCCCCGGTACTCGGCAGGGTGATGGCCGCCAGCAGTTCGTTCATGTCCAGTTCGTCTTCCGTAATCCGAAAAATTTCCGGCCAGCCGCTGCCGCCGCTCACCGGCGGGAACAGGGCGATTTCCGCCCCGGCCGGGATGATTTCCTCGTCAAAAGCGTATTCCTTGTTTATCGCCACCAGAATCGTCGCCCCCGCCAGGGCCGGATATTGCTCGCCCAGCCAGCCCTTAAACGCCGCCACCGTCAGCCCCTCCGGCAGGGTCGCCGCCGCTTCCTTCGCCCCGACCTTATCCCGCAGCGTCGCAAAAAACAACAACTTCACCGCATTGCCTTCACTCATCTCAACCGATCCTTTGTAGCGGAGGCCCTTGTGGCCGCCCTGCTTGTCATTGCGAGGCCCTCCGGGCCGAAACTATCCTTTATTTACTAATCCTAAGATTTTCTCCGCGTCTCTGTGCCTCTGTGGTTAAATCGTTAGAGTTCAACTCACTCATTGCGCACATCCCCGCTCTGCCCGCCGGTCTTCTCCACCAGCCGGATATTCTCAATCCGCATCGTCTTCTCGGCCGCCTTGGCCATGTCATAAATCGTCAGCGCCGCCACGCTTACCGCCGTCAGCGCCTCCATCTCCACCCCCGTCTGACCGCTGGTCTTGGCCGTGGCGGTAATGCGCACCCCCGGCAGAGCGTTATCCAGTTCGAACTCCACCGCCACATGCTGCAAGGGCAGGGCGTGGCAAAACGGAATCAACTCCGCGGTGCGCTTGGCCGCCGCGATCCCGGCCACCTGCGCCACCGTCAGCACATCGCCCTTTTTCAGCGCCCCCGCCCGAATCAAGGCCAGCGTCTCCGGCCGCATGTGGACCTCGCCTTTGGCGGTCGCCGTGCGGGCGGTCTCCGGCTTGCCGCCCACATCCACCATGCGCGCCTTGCCGTGTGCATCAATATGAGAAAGAGTCGGTTTTTCGTCAGCCATGCCGGAATTATACAGGCAAGGCGGCTATCCTATAAATGGTCGTGCTGAAAGGCCGTCACCAAATAGACAGCGGTCAGAAAAAACGCTAAATGAAATTTACGAATTGATTCTATGAGTTAGGTGTGAATAAGTGATGGGGACCGCATCAATCTTGGCCCCATGCAATATCAAAACCTACAATTTCGCCAACTACTTCAGTCTCATTGGTTTGGATTGAAGTAATTGCCAAGAAGTGAAATGCTCCTGATGAATATGTACTTACAAACCAATTTCCATCAAAAGAAACCGAAGCATCGTATTGAGTATAGAATGTATCGCTAGTAACCCCTAGACTTTGCATAATTTGTAAAATTGGCTGTTCCCACAATATCTCCATACTCTGAGCATCAATTATGTATCAATGGCTTGGTTCATTATCTTCGTGTCCAAAGACCAGAACCCTTCCTTCATCATCTAGCCACTGTAGGCCATCTCTGTGTGACTCCAGGCCACAACAAAGTGGAGCATCAAATTTTACTGGCAGTTTCAAAACATCCCGACTTTCATTAATTAAAAATATGTCCAAATTCCCATCCACCATTAGCAGTGATTCACCTGAGGGCGAAAAAGCCCACTCCAACATCTCCATTGACTCTGTATCGTCATCGGTTGTGATTAACTCAATTCCTCTTGAGGAAACTCTAAAATTGCTATTAAGTTTGTCGGTGCACAATATTATCAAGTCCTCTGTTGCCTGGATACGATTACATCCGCCGCTTCCTTGCCAATTTGAATGTGCGGTTAGGTCCAGAATGACATAGTGATCATTGCCAAGGTTGCTCGAAACAATTATCTGAGATTGATTGGCTCCCCATCTAATCCTCACGTCTTCAGGGAGAAGGATTTCGCCTAACCAATCAGATGTATCCTCCCAAATACAAACAGGCCCTTGAAGGTTTAAGTTCGAAATCCACAATTTGATTGATGTATTAACTGTGAGATAAGCTAGGAAATTGCCATTTATAGGGAATAAGACCGCAATAGCGTCTTTTGGATATTCAATGTCCGAAATTTCATGTGGAGGCGCTATTTGATTGTTAGGAAACTGCAAATCAGGTGAAATTGCTAAGAATGTTGCCGGTTCAAGAATTGGTGACCAGAGATATAGATTCTGTGCTGTTATTTGTGCAGTCTTAAATAATAGATCCTCTATGCCTTCGTCAGTCGTTCGGCAATTTTCGTCATTCTGATTATCTTCAGGGATTGATATCGGCTGCAAAATGGCTGATGAACCTGCGTCTGATGGAGCAACATTGGTAGCAGTTAGCTGCTCATCACTATGCACTGGCATGCTTGTTGAGGGCTGCGCTATGCAGCTCCATAGAATCAATGCACACATACTTGCGATGAGAGGATTCAAGTTTTTCATATTCCAACTCACAAGACTAAGACCAATTTGTGCCTCTAAGTAGGCACATTGAGTTTACGAATTTCATCATCATCCTCGTATGCGCTGATTACCCGCTAGCACTTTCGCACTCCATGTCGGAATTATACAGGCAAGCCTACCTTGCTACGATTGCATCAACTTTTCTTTGCGTACTTTGCGTGGCTATCTTTATCGCCCACTTTGCGTGAGCCGCTTTTCCCCTGCCATTTCTCATTTGCAATTTGCGCCCCGTATTCACGCCCCCTTGCCAATTTCCAATTACCAATTACCATTTCAACATGCCCCCCGACTCCCCCCTCGCCGCCCGCTACGCCGCCCTGCAACAGCGCATCGCCGCTGCCGCCGAGCGCGCCAGCCGTGACCCGGCCGCCATCACCCTCATTGCCGTCAGCAAAGGCCAGCCGGTAGAGGCCATCCGCGCTCTCTACGCCCTCGGCCAGCGTGACTTCGGCGAAAGTCGCCCGGAGCAACTGCCGCCGCGCGCCGCCCAACTGCCGGACTGCCCGGATATCCGCTGGCATCTCATCGGCCCCGTCCAGAGCCGAAAAATCCCGCTGCTCCTGCCGCACACCCACCTGCTGCACTCGCTCGACCGCCCCGCTCTCGCCCAAAAACTGAACACCGCAGCCGCGGGCCGCCTGCCCGTCCTTCTGCAATTCAACGTCAGCGGCGAGGCCGCCAAATCCGGCTGGCCGGCCCACGACGAAACCCGCTGGCCGGACCTGTGGCGGGAAATCGAACCATTGCTGGCCCTGCCGAATCTGGACGTGCGCGGCCTGATGACCCTCGCCCCCTACGCCGAAGACCCCGAAGCCGCCCGGCCGCACTTCCAGCGCCTCGCCCGTTTGCAGGCCGCTCTGCGCCAGCGTTTTCCCTCCGCCGAGTGGGGCAGCGTCAGCGCCGGCATGTCCGGCGATTTCGAAGTCGCCATCGAGGAAGGCGCCACCCATGTGCGCGTCGGCACGGCTCTTTTTTCGCCCTGAAATTGAAACGCGAGCCCCAAACAGGGTGGGTTATACTTGCCCTATGTCGGCTGCTCTCGTTATCGCCCAGTTCATCTCCCTCACCGTGCGCGCCCTCACCTGGCTGGTGTTTGCCGATATAATCGTTTCATTCTTCCTGAACCCTTACCATCCGGTGCGCGCCACCCTCGACCGTATCGTCGAGCCGCTGCTCGCCCCCATCCGCCGTTTTATGCCCCCCACCGGCATGTTCGATTTCAGCCCGCTCGTTTTCATGCTGCTGGTGCAGGTGCTGGGCAATGTGCTGATCGGAATGTTGCTGTCACTCTAAATCTGGACCCAGTGAGGATGCCATGATGTCACTCTCCAAGAAATTCAGCGATGGACGCAAAGGCTCGGCCCTGCCGGTGCGCGTGACTCCCCGCGCCAGCCGCAATGAGATTGTGGAAATCTTGAGCGACAGCACCGTGAAGATTCGCCTGACCGCCCCGCCGGTCGAAGGCGCCGCCAACGAAGAGCTGATTAAATTCCTGGCCGAAGTGCTCGGCATCTCCAAGAGCAAGCTGGAAATCGTGGCCGGTGCAACCGGCCGCGACAAACTCATCTCGATTCTGGACATGGACAGCGAAGAAGTCCACCAGAAAATTCTCGAGCATCTTTCCTGAATCGCTTCCCCCGCTTAAACACTGCGCGCCCCGTCTAATCGGCGGGGCGCGTTTGTTTTGGATAGAGGCTTGACCGGCCCTAATTCAACCCCATCTTTTGCACACTCGGCAGGTCCACCCCGGCCGCCCCAATCAGCCACAAGGTAAAGAAAGCCGCTTCGCGCATCTCGCCATCCGGCCCGGTCAGCGCCTGGTACAGCACCGGCAGGTTGTTGCGCGCTGCGCTCGGGTGCTGGCGCAGCAGGTCCATCCCCGCCAGTTGCTCTTCCTCGCTGCCTTCGCGCAGCGCCAGCCCCACCGTCTCCCACGCCGATTTCTCGGTCACGCCCATGCCATGCTTGCTGGCAAAGGCAATCAGCCACGGGGTTTCATGCAGCGGCGGCTGGGGCGCGGGCACGCGCAAGCGGCCGACCTGTGCCATCGCTTCCAGCCCCTGTTGGGCGGCGTTGCGCACCACCCACTGGCTGTCCTCGACCTGCATCGTTTCCAGTAACTGAGTCGCCCAGGCTTCATGCCGCAGGCGCGCCAGACCGAAGACCACCGCCCGGCGCACCGCCAGGTCGTCCACCGTGGCGCCTTCCTTCAGCACGGCGTAGCCTTCTTCAGGGTGGTTGGCCAGCGCTTCGGCGGCCGCTTTGCGTAAAGTTTCATCGCCTTGCAAGAGGGCTGTCGTCACCGCTTCCAGGGCCGGGGTCGTGCCGATGGCCACCAGCGCCAGGGCCGCCGCCCGCCCCAGCAGGCCGGAGGCCTCGTACAGAATCTGGGTCAGCGGCTCCACCGCTTTGGTGTTACGCGTCAGGCCGCAACCCAGCGCCCCCAGAATGCGGCTGGAGGGGTTCGGCGCGCCCAGCATCTGCCGGAACAAAGACCCGATGCTTTTCTCGCCGGAGAAGGCCAGGGCGGTCGTCAGCCGCAGGCGCAGGCCGAGCGCCAAATCATCGCGTTGCAGCAGGCCGGCCAGCGTGCGCAGCAGGGTCGCGCGCCAGGCGGCGTTGGCCGGGGCGTGGCGCGGCCATTGCCCGGCAATCAGGGTCGTGCGCAGCAGCGGGTCATGGTCATCCAGCAGCGGATTCATCAGGCTGGAGATATCGCCATTGGCGGCGATGAATTCCAGCGCCAGGGTGCGACCGGCCCACGGCGGCTGCGGCAGCAGTTGGGTCGCCCCGCCGCGCGCCGCCAGACCGTTGCCCGCCAGGTATCCCGCCACCAGCGGGTGACTGAATGAAATCCGCGAACCCGGCCGGTAGGTGAGCATCAGGCTCTTGACCAGTTCAGGCAGCATCCGGCGTACATTGCGCCCGGAGACTTCCTTGCCCTTGCGGCCTTTGCCTTTATCGGCCGGGGTGTCGTCCGCCAGGCTGTCAAGGTCTTCGGTCAGGAACGGGTCGGTCAGCAGGGCCGCGCCGCCGCTGGCGGTCGAGGCCGCTTCAGTTTTGAGGCTTTCGATCTCATCCTGGAAGTCGCTGGTTTCCAGCAGGGCATCCAGTTCGCTTTCAAAATCGGCCAGTCCTTCTACCGGGCTGGCGCTGGCGGCCTCTCCTTCCGGAGCGGTTGGATCTTCAAACGAAGACACGAAGCGCCCGGCGGCGTTACGTGCAATCACCGGGTTGAGGGTCAGGGTCATCTGGGCCGCCAGTTGCTCCATCGCCGGGCGGGCGTTGGCAATGTCGGCCGTCATCCGCCGGATGTAGGCATCCAGCGCGTCGGCCAGCCGCGGCCCGCGCCCATCGCCGGCATAGGCCGCCCAGGCTTTGAGCGTCAGCGCCAGCGGCGAGGCGGTGTCGCCGCTTTCCAGCAACCAGCTATTCAGCACCAGTGGGTCAACCGCCGGCGGCAGGTTGGCCGCCCAAGGTTCATCCACCACATGCTCCTGCCACAATTCCGCCCAGCGTGCCAGGAAGGTTGCGGCTTCATCGCGGCTCCAGGCGGCCATTGCCACCGGATGCAGGCCCAGCGGCTCCATGGCGCTTAAATCTTCCGGCGCGGCCGCCGCAATCAGGCGGTTGCCCGGGTAGCGGTTGCGGATATCCACCAAAAACTCAATAATGCTGTGCTGGGCGGTGGGCGGCATTTCGTCCAGCCCGTCCACCAGCAGCAGGGCCAGCTCGTTCTCAAAAATCGCCGCCAGGAACTGCGGCAGTTGGGCTTCCACAATGGTGCTGACCTTTTCGGCCAGGGCGTTGTACAGCACGTCCAGCGGTTTATTGGCCTCGCGCGGTGGCAGGGCCAGTTCGGCGGCATGCACATACACCGGCACGCGCCGAGCCAGGTCGGGTTCCAGTTCGGCGTCCTGGCGGGCGGTTCGCAGCGCCAGCCGCGTGAGCGCCACCGTCTTGCCGCTGCCGGGGCGTCCCACCAGCAGCAGGTCAGCCCCCCGGCTCATGGCTTCCGCCAGGCTTAAGTTCAGCGCCCCAAACGCCGCCGGGGCCTCTGGCCAGTCAGGCAGGTAGGGCAGGGTCTGGGTGGTAATGTCTTCAATTGGGATTTCGCCGTCCGGCACAATCGGGGCGGGCGGGGCCAGCAGCCGGGCGGGCAGCGCGATTTCATCCAGCGAGAATAGTGGCGCCGCCAGATGGTTGGTCTGTAGCATTTTGACCACATCGCCCCGGAAGCGCACTTCAATGCTGGTGGAAAGCCCGGCCTTCACCGAACTGACCTGTTCCTTTACGGCTTCACGCGTCTGGCGCAGTATCGGGCGCAATTGCTGCAGGAAGACCAGCAGCAGCACCCCGGCCAGAAAGCCCAGCCCAAACGAGGGCAGATGGATGGCGAAATTCAGAAAGTCCATCAGCCGCTCACCATGATGCGGCCGCAATCCGCACATTGCGCCAGTTGGTTAGGCGAGCGGGCGGCTTGCGCCTGGGCCGCCGTGAGGGTCGCGCCGCAGGCCGGGCACTCGGGTTCAGATACCGCTACCACCGCCAACCCTTTGCGGCTCTTGCGCAAACTTTCATACAATGTCAGCCCCTCGACGGCGATGTCCGGCAGCAGCCCGTTACGGGCGCCTGCCAGTGTTTCCACTTCGGCCAGCAGGGCCTTCTGTTCAATCAGCATGGCCTGGTCTTCGGCCGCCGCGGTGGCCCGTGCCGCTTCCAGCGTTGCCAGGGCAGTCGCCAGCGCCCCTTCGGCTTCTTCAAAGACGACCATAGCTTCGAGCTGGATTTCCTCCAACCGCGCCAGGTGGCGGCCGAGGGCTTCGGCCTCGTGTTGCAGGTCGGCCAGTTCCTTGGGGTTGGTAATGCTGCCGCCGTACAGCGCGCGCTGGTTGCTATCGATTTTTTGCTGTTGGGCGCCTACTTCGGCCTCGGCGTTGCGCAGGGCGTTTTGGGCTTCGTGGTGGTGGATGCGAGCGCTTTCGTGTTCCCCTTCCGCTTTCTGTACCGTCGGGTTGCCGCGCAGGGCGGCTTCAATCTCGGCCAGCCGGGCGCGGGCGCGGTCCAGCGCGCTGTCGATTTTCTGTAACTCAAACAGGCGCAGCGGTTGGCTCATAGGCCTGATTATAGGTCGGGATGGGGCATCTGGCAAGCCGAGCCGGTCAGGTCGGGTAGAATGCAGGTATGGTTGCGCCCGCTGACCGTCGCTTTCTGCTGATTACTCTGCTGGTCTTTTTATTGCTCATCGGCCTGCCCGTTTTGCTGGCCGCGGCCACTGCCGGCCCGGACGAAGTTTTCGGCGGCTTTCTTTACAACCCGATTGACGGCCACACCTATCTGGCCAAAATGCGCCAGGGCTGGCTGGGCGAGTGGCACTACCAGATTCCCTTCACCGAAGAAATCTCGGCCGGCGGCTATATCAATACATTCTACCTTGCGCTCGGCCACCTCGCCCGCCTGACTGGCCTGCCGCTGGTATTCGTGTTTCACTTCGCCCGCCTGCTCGGCGCAACCGCTCTCGTTTTCGCGCTTTACCGTTTCGGACGCGCCCTGTTTGACCAGTCCGCCAGCCAGCGCCAGTTTCTGCTGCTGGCCCTGTTCGGCTCCGGGCTGGGCTGGCTGGCGACCGCCGCCCCGGAATTGCCGCCGGATTTCACTATCCCGGAGGCTTACCCGTTCCTCGCCGCCTATGCCAACCCGCATTTCCCGCTCGGCCTCGCTTTACAGGTTTGGCTTTTTGCCCCGCCCAAAGAGATGCTCACCGGGCGGCGCGCCATCCTTGTGTTTCTGGCCGCCGCGGCCCTGGCGGTTATTTCCTCATTCAGTTTCCCGGTCGTGCTGGTCGCCTGGGGTTTTTGGGCAATCCACCGTTACGGAGTCTTCCCCCGCAAGGATGCCTTTAAGTACACTCTGGCGATTGGTCTGGGCGGCGGGCCGGTCCTGCTCTATTACCTGAATGCCCTGCGGGCTGACCCGGTGCTGGCGGGCTGGTCGGCTCAGAACCTCACGCCTCTGCCGCCCCTGTGGCAGGTGGCGCTGGCCTTTGCCCCCGCTCTGTTGCTGGCGCTCCCCGGCTGGTGGGTGGCGGTGGATAAAAAATCGCATACCAGCATCTGGTGGCTGGTGGGTTTATGGGCCGCCCTGACTCCCTTGCTGGCAATTGCCCCGTTTGAACTTCAGCGCCGCTTTCTCTCCGGCTGGCAGGTGCCGTTGGCCGCCCTGGCGGTACTGGCTTTACAACACTACCTGACGGAAGCCCGCGCCCGGCAAGTCTGGCGGGTGGTCTTCCTGCTCGCCCTGCCGACCAATTTCATCGTCCTGCTCACCGCCGGCTTTGCGATTGCCAACCGTCCACCCGAAATCTACCTTTCGGCGGGTGAGGTTGCCGCCCACCGCTGGCTGCTGGAAAACGCCCCACCCGGCGCGCTGGTATTGGCCGGGCCGGAGAGCGGCCTGTACCTGCCCGGCGCGGCCGCCGTGCGCGTACCTTACGGGCACCCATTTGAGACGCTGGACGCCGAGCGCAAGCAAGGCGATGTGCTGGCCTTCTTCGCTGACCCGGACGGTCAGGCGGCTTTCTTCTACCTGGCTGACCTTCAGCCGGAGTACATCTTTTACGGCCCGCGCGAGGCCGCCCTCGGTCCGCCGCCCACCGGTTGGCCCGTCATCTTTACCCATCAGGATGTCCGCATCTATGCTGTTGACCGCCCTTAGGCGCGGTTGGCCGCTACTGCTGGCCCCGCTGTTTCTGGCGCTGTCCGGCCTGAACGGTTTCCCGTACCCCGCGCCCGAGGCTCGCTTTTCAGACTTCGCCATTTCCCATTTCCCCAACGCCCTTCACATCCAGCGGACGCTGCTGCAAACCGGCGCGCCGTCGCTCTGGTCCGACCTGATTCTAAGTGGCTACCCTTTCTACGCCGACCCGCTCTCCGGTCTGCATTACCCGCCCGGCTGGCTGGCTTTCTTCTTCCCGCTGCCGTTTGGCCTCAATCTGGTCGCCCTGCTGCATGTGCTGGTCGGTGGCATCGGCATGGCGCTTTTCCTGCGCCGGCAGGGGCTCGGCCAGCCGGCGGCCTTGTTCGGCGCGCTGGCTTTCCAATGGTTGCCCAAATTCTGGGCGCATTACGGCGCCGGCCATCTCACCCTGCTCTACGCCTTCCAATGGCTGCCGTGGTTGCTGTGGGCCGCCGGGCAGGGCAGGGGGTTGCTGCCCGGCCTGTTCCTCGGCCTGATGGCCCTCGCCGACCCACGCGCCGCCGCCTATGGCGGGTTGCTCTGGTTGACTTACGCAATTGCGCATAGTCAAACAACCCAGAAGAACCTGCTGGACACGCTTAAATCACTGGCCCTGGCCTTCCTGCTGGCCGCGCCGCTGGCTCTGCCGCTGTTGCGCCTGCTGCCGCACACCACCCGCGCTGCGCTGACCCCCGCCGATGTGCTGGCCCTCTCGCTGCCGCCCACCCGCTTGCTTGGTTTGCTCGTGCCGGATTTCGGCGGCCCGGCTGAGTGGACGCTGTACCCCGGCCTCGTCGTGCTCTTTCTGTCGCTGGCGGCGCTGTTGGCCGGGCGCGGCCGCTTCTGGGGTGGGGTGGCGTTCGTCAGCCTGCTCTGGTCGCTGGGCGCCGCCCTGCCCGGCGCGGAATGGCTGGCGGGCTTACCTGGCGTTTCCCTGCTGCGCGTTCCGCCGCGGGCGTTATTCATCACTGGCTTTGCCCTGGCCGTGCTGGCGGCTCTGGGCCTGCAAGCCCTGCAAAATGGCCTACCCGCCGTATCCCTGCGCCGCCTGCGGCTGGCCTGGGTCGGGCTGGCGGGCCTGCTGATCATATTCGCCGTTGGGGTGGCGGCCTTTTCTGGCGCGCTGCCATCCAACGTCGGCTGGGCTGCCGTGCTGGCCGGGTTGCTCGCCGCGCTCGGGCTGGCTTTTCTGGCCGGGCGACTGTCCCCTGCTCTTTTTGGCCGCGCCCTCCTTCTCTTGCTGCTGCTCGATCTGGCCGTCATGGCTGGCAGCCTGTTCAGTATGCGCCCCGCTGCGGTCGCCCTCGCTGAAGGCCGCCCGGCCGCCGAGTGGCTCGCCGCCCAGCCGGGTGACTTCCGCGTCTACTCGCCTTCCTATTCCATCCCCCAGCACACCGCCGCCGACCTCGGTCTGCGTCTCGCCGATGGCGTGAACCCCCTGCAACTGACCGCCTACGCCGAATTTTTCGCCGCTGCCACCGGCGTGCCGCAGGCCGGCTACAGCGTCACCCTGCCGCCCCTGCCCGGCGACCCGGCCACCGCCAATGCCGCCTACACCCCGGATGCCGCTCGCCTGGCTGAGTTAGATGTGCGCTACATCGCCGCCGAATTCCCCCTCGCCGCCGCCGACCTTGTTCTGGTAGCCCAATTTGACAGCACCCGCATCTACGAAAATCTGGCAACCGCCAGCCAGAACCGCGCCCCCCAGCCCTTTCCCTCCTTCCCGCCCGAGCTGGCTGCCGGGCTGGTCTTGGCCGCCTTCGGCCTGCTCTGGCTGGGCTGGTCGGTCCGCCGCGCTACCTCCCACAATCCAGATTAGAATTCAGGAATTCCCCTCATGATCGAAGCCAAATTTATCCCCCTGCAATTCGCCGAACTCCCGCCCGAGGAAATGGCCCGCCGCGCCCGCGCCTTCTATGAAGACATCCGCCGCCGCCGCACGGTACGCGAGTTTTCTGACCGCCCGGTGGCGCAGGAAATCATTGAAGACTGCCTGCGCGCCGCCGGTACCGCCCCCAATGGGGCCAACATGCAGCCCTGGCATTTCGTGGTCGTGCGCGACCCGGCGGTTAAGGCCCGCATCCGCGTTGCCGCCGAGGAAGAAGAGCGCGTTTTTTACGAAACCCGCGCCCCCCAGGAGTGGCTGGAAGCCCTCGCCCCGCTCGGCACCGACTGGCATAAGCCCTTTCTCGAAACCGCCCCCTACCTGATTGTGGTCATGGCCCAGTCCTACAGCCGCCTGCCCTCGGGTGGCAAGGTCAAGAATTACTATGTCCAGGAATCGGTCGGCATTGCCGTCGGCTTTCTCATCGCCGCCCTGCACCAGGCCGGGCTGGCGACCCTCACCCACACCCCCAGCCCGATGGGCTTCCTGAATGAAATCCTCGGCCGGCCAGACAATGAACGCCCCTATCTGGTTCTGGTCGCTGGCTATCCGGCCGAAAACGCCCAGGTACCGGACATCGACAAAAAGCCGCTGGACGACATCGCCACTTTCATTTGATGCCCGTATGTTGAAACGCCGCCTGTCCTCACCGCTCATTCTGGTCTGGCTCACGCCGCTGGCCCTCTACGCCCCGATTTACCTCACTGGCCGCGCCATTTTCTGGGGTACGCCCCTGTTGCAATTCGCCCCGTGGTGGGCACAGGCCAGCCGCACCCTGCTGGCGGGCGAACTCCCGCTCTGGAATCCGCTGCTGGGTCTCGGCGCGCCCCTGCTGGCCAATTACCAGTCCGCCCTGCTTTACCCGCCCACCTGGGGCTACTTCATCGCCTACGCCTTAGGCGGCCTGCCGTTGATGGCCTGGCTGATGGCCCCGCTGGCCGCCTTGCATCTGGCCTGGGGCGGCTGGGGCATGGCGCGCCTCGCCCGCACCTTCGGCTGGAATCTCACCGCCCAGACCGTCAGTGGCCTCGCCTTTGGCCTCTCCGGCTACGCCGTGGCCCGCGCCCATTTCTTAAGTATCAATGCCGCCGTGGCCTGGCTGCCGTGGCTGCTGCTGGCCGCCTACCGCCTCGCCACCCGGCCGGGCAAACGCCCCCTGCTGCTGTTCGCCGGGGTGTGCGCCCTGCAATTGCTGGCCGGCCATGCCCAGACCGCCTGGTACAGTCTGCTGCTGGCGGGGGGGCTGGCCCTCTTCTGGGGCGCGCAGGCCGCCGGCCGGGCGGGCCTGCTGCGCGCCGCCGGTCGTGTCATTCTGGCGGGCGGCTGGGCCGCCGCCCTCGCCGCCGCCCAGTTGCTGCCTACCGCCGAGTATCTCCTGCACTCGCAGCGCGCCGAGTCCTACAACCCGGAACTCGCCCTGCAATACTCTTTCTGGCCCTGGCGTTTGCTCACCCTCATCGCCCCCAACCTCTTCGGCAACCCCGCCCACGGGGATTACTGGGGCTATGCGGCCTTCTGGGAAGATGCCGCCTACCTCGGCCTGCTCGGCCTGCTGCTCGCCCTGGCGGCTCTCTTCACCCGCCGCCCCACCGACCGCCCTTTGCGGCGCGCCCTGCTCGTCATCCTGCTGGTTTCCTTTGCGCTGGCCTTCGGCGATAACACCCCCCTTTACCCCTGGCTCTTTGCCCACATCCCGACTTTTGACCTGTTTCAGGCCCCGGCCCGCTGGCTGCTGTGGGCGACGGTCGCCTTTGCCTTGCTGGCCGGGCTGGGCGCTCATAACTGGCAGCGGCCGCAGGGGCGCGCCCTGTACTGGTCGCGCCTCGCCACCGCCGGGGCGGGGGCGGTCATGCTCGGCGCCGGCCTCGGCTATCTTGTCCTGCCCAACTTCCCACCCGCCCTCGCCGAGCGCCTCGTCACCTTCATCCCGGCCCTTGCTCTGGCGGGCTTCTGGGGGCTGGGAGCCGGCGCGCTGCATCTGCTTGCCCCCCAGACCGATGCGCCCAATCCGCGCTGGGGCTGGGCTGTTGGCCTGTGGCTGGCCGCTGACCTCTTCGTGGCCGGCTGGGGGCTTAACCCCGCTGGTCCATTAAGCCTGTATGCTCAAACCTCGCCGCATGCCGCCACCGTTCGCAGCCTGTCCGGCGGCCAGCGCGTCTTTCTATTACCGCAGGATGAGCAACTCATCAAGTTTGAACATTTCTATTCTTTTGAAAGTTTTGAGCCCGAGCAGGACTGGCACGCCGTCCGCCGCGCCGTACTGCCCAACACCAATTTGCTGGATGGCCTGCCTGCCGCCGCCAACTTTGACCCGCTGCTACCCGCCGGCTATGCTGAAATTCTGGATTGGTTCCGCCTGCCAGAAGGCGCAGACGAAACCGCCGCCCGGGCCGCCTGGCAGGCTTCGCTGGAATTTCTCAATGTCGGCCTTCTTGTCCGGCCGGATGCTGAAAACGTCCCGCGCTTCGCCACCGGGCTGACTGGCCTCTTCCACCCCCAATGGGCGCATTACTTCCCCGCCGCAGACAGCCCGCTGTGCTGTGGCGCTACCCCGCTCGAATACACCGTTACCGCCCGCACTGCGATTCGGGTCGCTTTGCAGGTCAATGCTCCGGCTGCCGGGCGGCTCACCTTGGCCGAGTTGAACTACCCCGGCTGGCAGGCGGCGCTGGATGGCGAACCCATCCCGCTGAATTCCACCGAACGCCTGTGGACGGTTTCTCTGCCTGCTGGCGAGCATGAACTGGAATTCATTTACCGACCGTGGACGTTTTATGCCGGGCTGGCGGTCAGCCTGGTCGCTCTGCTTTTGGCTTTTTATATCTGGCGGCAGGATGGCGCGTAGACTCTTCTGGCTGCCCCTGCTCGGGCTGTGGCTGCTGGCGGCCGCGCCCTCGCAACCCGCTTTCATTACGCCTACCCCAACCCCATCGGTCAGCGCCACCCCGCGCCCCTATTCGGAAGGCCCGCTGGTCATCGGCCACAGCGTGGAGGGCCGTCCGCTGGAAGTCTGGCGTTTTGGCACCGGCCCGCGCGCCTATCTGGTTATGGCCGGCATTCACGGCGGTTACGAAGTCAATACCAGCCAATTGGCGATTGAACTGATAAATCACTTCGCCGTGAATCCGCAGGACATTCCAGCGGAAGCCACCCTCTACATCCTGCCGGTCTTCAACCCGGATGGCGCCCAGTACCCTTACCAGACTCGCGGCCGCGCCAACGCCAACGGCGTGGACCTCAACCGTAACTACCCCAACGAAGACTGGACTGCCCAGTGGCCCAAGTCCGGTTGCTGGAACTACCTGCCGATTCACGGCGGGGAACATGCCCTCTCCGAGCCCGAAACTGCCGCCCTGATGAATTTTGTCATCACTCACCAACCCCTGACCGCCCTCATTTCCTACCATGCCGCCGCCCCCGGCTTCTACCCGGCCCTCGGTGGAGAATCTGAACAGCTCTCTATCTACCTCGCCGAGGCCAGCGGCTACCCTTACCCGCCGCCCTTCACCGGCTGCCACATGACTGGCAGTCTGGCAGACTGGTCGGCCGGGCAGGGCGTCCCCGCCATTGATGTGGAATTGAGCGACCATTACCGCACCGAGTTTGAGATTAACCTGCGACTGGTGCAGGCCCTCCTGCTTTGGGAACTGCCCCCAGCCCCCAACCCAACCCCCAGCCCCACGCCGTAGACCGCCTCCGCAACGGGTAACAGAACTTCAAAACCCCCGTTTTCCAATTGGCGGAAAAGACAAAAGATTCGCATTTGCGAAACGCGCCTGCCTTTCTGGCTGTATAATCAGAGAATCCTGCCTTCGTTGGCAGTTGCAAGTGCATATGGAGAGAGAGGAGGTTGGCCCTGACAGACCCGATTACCCGTAAACTGGGCGCAGATGAACCCAGTGGCCCCGGCAATCAGTTGCGCGCCGGCGATACGCTCATGGATCGTTATCAGATTCAGGAGATTATCGGCTCCGGCGGCATGGGCACCGTCTACCGCGCCCGCGACACCCATTTTCAGGCCATTCGCCTGGTCGCCATTAAAGAGATGATCAGCAACATCGCCGACCCGCTGGTGCGCAAAAACATCAATGGCATCTACGAGCGCGAGTCCAATATCCTCGCCACCCTGCGCCATCAATCCATTCCCCGCATTTATGATTATCATACCCACAATGACCGCGCCTATCTCGTCATGGAATATGTCAATGGTCGCGACCTGGATGACATCCTCGCCGAGACCACCACTTTCTTCCCTGAAGAACAAATCCTGAACTGGGCTGTTGAATTGTGTGATGTGCTCCAATACCTGCACGAGCACAAACCCGAACCGATCATCTTCCGGGATATGAAGCCCTCCAATATCATGATTAACCAGCAGAACCATATTGTGCTGGTCGACTTTGGCATCGCCAAGGTCTTTGAAAGCGGCACCAAGAACACCATGGTCGGCACCCAGGGCTATTCCCCGCCCGACCAATACCGCGGCGAGGCTACCCCGGCCGTAGACCTCTACGCCCTCGGTGCCAGCCTCCACCACCTGCTTACCCTGCGCGACCCGCGCCTCGAAGCGCCTTTTTCCTTCGCCGAGCGCCCCATCAAAGACATCAACCCCAATGTTTCGCCCGAAATGATCGCCGTGGTGGAAAAAGCCCTCCAGTACAGCCCGGATGACCGCTTCAAAACCGCCGCCGAGATGAAGCAGGCCCTTCTGGGCGTCGCCCAGCGCACCGGCACACTCATCCACAGCGGCTTCATCAGCCAGACCAGCGGCAGCAGCGCCCCCTCACGCGGGGTCAAGTCGCTGTGGGTCTTTGAATGCGAGGATGAGATTCGCGGCACCCCGCTCTTCAACGGCGGTACCCTCTATGTCGGTTGTTACGACCACAACCTCTATGCCCTGGATGCCGCCAACGGCGAATTCAAGTGGAAGTACGCCACCGATGGCGGTATCCCCGGCCGCCCGGCCTTCTACGAAGGTAACATCTACATCGGCTCAGAAGACCAGCGCCTGCATGTCATCTCCGCTCGCAGCGGCAGCGTGGTGTGGACGTATTTCAGTGACGGCCCCATCCGCTCTTCGCCCCGCATCGCCGAGGGGCACGCCTTCGTCGGTTCGGATGATGGCTACCTGCACGCCGTGAATGTCGCCACCGGCCGGGCCTCCTGGAAGGTGGAAACCGGCGCCGCCATTCGCTCCACCGCCTGGGTCTCGCAGGAATATGCCTATTTCGGCAATGAAGCCGGCGAACTGCTGTGTGCCAATTTCCGCGG
The DNA here is from genome assembly GCA_024710875.1 of Anaerolineales bacterium. Classification (GTDB taxonomy): domain Bacteria; phylum Chloroflexota; class Anaerolineae; order Anaerolineales; family UBA11579; genus SCUK01. The sequence goes on from JANJTX010000163.1 coordinate 19,666, forward strand.
CGAGGTCAAGTGGCGTTTCAAGGCCAAGCGCGCCATCACCTCCTCGCCCATCATCGGGCCGGAAGCCGTTTATGTCGGCTCGCAGGATGGCACCCTCTATGCCATTGACCCCAACTCCGGCTGGGTACTCTGGCGTTTCCGGCTCGGCAAGGCCACCATCTCCAGCCCAACCCTTTCAGACAACCTGCTCTTTATCGGCGCGGCCGACAATGTGCTGTACTGCGTGGATTCGCGTACCGCCAAGGAAGTCTGGCGTTTCACCGCCGAGCATCAGATCAGCGGCTCGCCGATTGTCTACAAGGACTTTGTCTATTGTGGCTCGGTGGATGGCCACCTCTACTGCCTTGAAATGCGCACCGGCCGCCAGAAATGGGCATTTGCTACCGAAGGGCCGATTACCGGCAGCCCGGCAGCCAACGAAGACATCATCTATATCGGTTCAACCGACAAAAAAGTGTACGCCCTGCTGGCTTAGGCGTTACTCGGGAAGAAGGTACTGTGGCCAACTTTTTCAAAAAACTGTTTCCCCCCAAGAGAAGCGCCGCGCGGGATGTACCCACCGTGCCCCGCAATGCCGCCAACCTGCCCAGCGAGGCAACCACCGCCCCGCTCAACGAAGAGCAACTGGAGGAAATGGCCCAGGCCTTCAACCGCGTGGAGCCGCCCCAACTGGTGGTTGGGGTGGGGCGCGACCAGGGCCGCCAGCGCGATAACAACGAAGATGCCATCTTCGCCCAAACCGCCACCGTTTCCACCAGCAAGGCCACCCTGCCAATGGGCATTTTCATCGTGGCCGATGGCATGGGCGGCCACGAAAACGGCCACCTCGCCAGTGACCTGGCCGTGCGCAGCATGAGCACTTACCTCACCCAGCGTCTGCACCATCCCCTCTTTGGCATTGACCCGGAACCGCCCCAGGACAGCCTGCAGGAAATTATGCGCCAGGGCGTCCGGCTGGCGCACGAGGCCATCACCCAGGGCGCCCCCGGCGGCGGCACCACCCTGACCGCCGTGCTGGTCATGAACACCCAGATGACCGTTGCCCATGTCGGTGATACCCGCGCCTACGCCATTTACATGGATGGCCGCGTCCAGACCCTCACCCGCGACCACTCGCTCGTCAAGCGGCTGGAAGAACTCGGCCAGATTACCGCCGAAGAAGCCGCCGTTCATCCCCAGAAATCCATGCTCTACCGGGCTTTGGGGCAGGGCGAGCCGGTCGAAGCCGATGTCTTCACTGCCAGCATGCCGGAACCCGGTTACCTGCTCATCTGCTCGGATGGCCTGTGGGGCGTCGTCCCGGAAGATGAACTCTTCCACATCATCGCCAGCGCCCCCAACCCCCACACCGCCTGCCAGAACCTGATTGAAGCCGCCAACAACCACGGCGGGCCGGACAATATCACTGCTATTCTTGTTCGCCTGGTGGACTAAAGGGGCTGCATGGCAACCGGTTATCTCGACAATTTTTACGCCCGCCTTGGGCTGCGCAAGAAAGCCACTGCCGAAGAAATCCGGATTGCCTACCATGCCGCCGCCCGCCACCTGCACCCGGATGTCAGCCCTGACCCGGATGCTACCGAACTCTTCCTGCAGGTTCAGGAAGCCTACGAAACCCTCTCCAACCCCCAGAAACGCCTCGCCTACGACCAGCTGTTGCCGGATGATATAGACCCCCCGGCCGATGTCATGGTCAATGCCATCTACAGCCGCAGCGTCCTGCCCAGCATGAACAGCCCCCAGCTCGTTTATGTGTTGCTGGACCTGCTCTCGCGCCCCACCGCCGAAGACCGCCAGAAGCCGGCCCTCAATGTATGCCTGGTGCTGGATACCTCCACCAGCATGGCCGGCCCGCGGCTGGATATGGTCAAAGCCGCCGCCACCATGCTCATCCGCTCCCTCAAGCAGGAAGACTATCTGGCGGTCGTCACCTTTCATGACAAGGCCGAAGCCATCATCCCCGCCGAGCGTGGCATTGACCTCGGTCGCATTGAGGCCCGCATCAGTCAGATTGCTACCGGCGGCGGCACCGAAATCCTTCACGGCCTGAAGGCTGGTCTGAACGAAATCAGCCGCAACCTTGGCCCCTCCTATGTCAATCATCTCCTGCTGGTCACCGATGGCAAAACCTATGGCGATGAGGCCGCCTGCCTCGAACTGGCAGACATGGCCGCCGGACGCGGCATCACCATCAGTGGCCTCGGCATCGGCAGCGACTGGAATGATGAATTTGTGGACCAGATGTGCCGCAAAACCGGCGGTACCAGCGCCTACGCCTCTCACCCCGAAGACATCAAGAAACTGCTCGAAAAACAATTTCAGAACCTCACCCGCACCTATGCCAACAACGTCCTGCTGGACTACAAGCCCGGCTCCCAGGCTGAGCTGCGCTACGCTTTTCGGCTTTCGCCTGACCCGGCCGCGCTGGATATCACCGCCCCGGTGGCGCTCGGTAACATCCCCCTCGGCCCCAGCCTCTCGGTGCTCATGGAGTTTCTGGTGCGCGAAGCGCCGGAGAATTCCCGCCCACTGACCCTCGCCGAGGGCGACCTTAAACTCAAGATTCCCACCCGCAAAATCCCGGATACCACTGCGCGGTTCGACCTTACCCGCATGGTGGCGCATGACCCGGAACCCGAACCCCCGCCCCAGGTACTGGTTAAGGCCATGTCGCGCCTCTCGCTCTACCGCATGCAGGAAAAAGCCCACCAGGATCTGCAGGCCGGCAACCATGAAAAAGCCACCCAGCGCCTGGGGCAGCTTGCCCACCAGTTGCTCTCTGCGGGCCGGCCCGATCTGGCTCATACCGTCCGCCTGCAACTGAAAGAACTGGGAAAGGGCGAATCAATTAGCGAAGATGGCAAAAAGCAGATAAAATATGCTACGCGCTCTCTGGTCATGCCAGAAGTGGATTGAGGAGGCTGACTGAACTATGACTGTCCAATGCCCAAACTGCACCCACGAGAACTTTGATGGGGCATTGTTCTGCGCCGAATGCGGCACCAAACTCGTCAATGAAGACGGCCTGTCCACCGCGGCCATCCGCGCCACGGATAGCGGTGCCAACGGCGATTCGGCCGGCCCCGCGCCGGCTCCGGCCGCCCCAGTCCAGACTTCGGAAGCCCGCGTCAGCCTGCATGTCGTCCGCACCGGCCAGATTCTGCCGCTGGTGGGCCGCGATGAGTTCACCATCGGCCGCGTCAGCGAAGGCCAATCCATCCTCCCGGATATTGACCTCACGCCCTTTGATGCCTATTCTCAGGGCGTCAGCCGACTGCACGCCACATTGCGCGTCAGCGGCGAGCGCATTATCCTCGTAGACCTCGGCTCGAGCAACGGCACCCGCCTCAACAACCAGAAGGTACAATCTCACCGCGAATATGACTTGCACCACGGCGATATCGTTTCCCTTGGTCGCTTCAAACTGCAGGCCCTCTTGCGCCAGGACTGACCTCCGCGGGCCCCGCTCCCTCAACATTGACCCAGGAGTTCCCATGCCAGTAACTGTCATCATTCACATCGCCAACGAAGAACCCATTCTGGGCGAACTCGAAGAAGTCCCCGCCATTACTGATAACCTGCTCGTCGTTCAGAATGTTCGCCGCAAGGACGGCAAAGATGTCAGCTACCTGGCCGATGATGTCACCACCGTCATCTGGCCCTGGTCGCGCATCAATTTTGTAGAAATCATGCCCAGCGAAGAAGAAGACCAGATTATCGGCTTCGTCCGCGAGTAACCCATGTCCGAAAGCGATTTCAGCAACCGCCGCATTCTGGTGGTGGATGATGAAGAGCGCATGGTGCGCTTCATCCGCCTTAATCTGGAACATGATGGCTTTGAAGTCGTAGAAGCCTACTCCGGCCAACAGGCCATGGACCGCCTGCGTCAGTCCCTGCCGGACCTCGTCCTGCTGGATGTGATGATGCCCGACTTTGACGGCTTTGAAGTCCTGCGCCTCATCCGAGAAAATAACGATGTTCCGGTCATCATGCTCACGGCCAAAGGCGAGGAGGACGACCGCGTCCACGGCCTCGAACTCGGGGCGGATGACTATGTCACCAAGCCGTTCAGCCCGCGCGAACTCGTCAGCCGGGTTAAGGCTGTGCTGCGCCGCACCGAGGGCGCCCGTAGCGCCACCAGTGGCGTCATCGAAGTGGATGACCGCCTCAAAATTGATTTTGGTCGCCGGGAAGTCTGGTTGCAGGGCGAACTGGTCAAATTGCGCCCCACCGAATACCGCCTGCTCTATCATCTTGTCCAAAATGCCGGCTGGGTTATCAGCCACGATCAGATTCTCGCCAAGGTCTGGGGCTACGAATACCGCGACGAACCCCACTATGTGCGCCTGTACGTCAATTACCTGCGCCAGAAACTGGAAGAAGACCCCGCCAACCCCAAATACATCCTCACCGAGCGCGGCGTGGGTTATCGCTTTGTGGATTTCAAGCGCGCCGCCCCGGCGGAGTAGAATTTTCAGCCAAGCCAAACGGGCCGCGCAACTCGCGGCCCGTTTTCTATTTTGCCTGTGTCAATTGCCAGCTTTCTACTGGAACTAATGCTCCAGCATCTTATGGCGCGCCACCACGCTCTCCACCAGCCCAATGCTTAACATCAGCGAGAGCAGTGAACTGCCCCCATGCGAAATGAACGGCAAGGGCAGGCCGGTCACCGGCATTAAATTCAAATTCATCCCGATGTTCACCATCGTCTGGAACAGAATCCAGGTGGCGATCCCGTAGCAAATCAATGCGCCAAACGTATCATGCGCCAGGCGCGCCGCCCGCAAAATGCGCCAGATCATAAATAACAACACCCCCATGACCAGAACTGTACCCACAAAGCCAAACTCATGGGCCGTGGCCGCATAGATAAAGTCAGACTGTCGGACCTTCAAAAAGCGCAACTGCACCTGGCTGCCCTGGCCGTATCCCTGGCCCAGCCACCCCCCGGAGCCTATCGTAATTAACGCCTGGTTCACATTATAGGTAGCCCCAAAACTAGCGTTGGGGTCCGGGAACAGGAATTGCACCACCCGCTGCTGCTGGTAATCGGCCAGAAACGGGAACGCTACCATCGCCAGTATCAGCCCCAGCAGACCAAAAACCACTATCATCTTCCAGGGCAGGCCGCTGGCAAACAGCAACGCCCCCCAGATTACAAACAACACAATCGAGGTGCTCAAATCCGGTTGCAGCAGGATGAACATCGTCAGCCCGAGGGTTGTAATCAGGCTCCGCACCACCCAGCCTAGCGTACCGGCCTGGCTGCGGTTGCGCTCAAAAAAATCTGCCAGAATCAGGATCAGCGTCAGCTTGGCCAGCTCGGAAGGCTGTATCAGCGCGAAGCCCACATCCAGCCAGCGCCGCGCCCCAAAAGCCGTCTCGCCGCCAAAGAAAATCAGCGCCAGGAAAAACACAATCACGGCGTACATCACCCGGCTCAGGCTGATCCATAAGTGATAATCCATAATTGTGGTGAATAGAATCACCCCTAAACCGATAACCGCAAAGACAATTTGCCGTTCCACCGTCTGCAGTTCAATCAGTTCCGGGTTGCCGGCAATGGCCGAGTTAATCATTGCCACGCCAAAGATAATCAGCACCAGCACCGAGCCGAGCAGCAGAAAATCGAAGTGACGCCAGGTATTTAATCGCATCGGGAAACACTCAAGAGCCGGGCGCAGCCGCGCCCTGGCTAACAATTTTAACGGATTTTGGGGCTTTGGGGCAGGGGCTTAGCGGCCGCGGCCTTTGCTGGCCGGCTTCAAGGGGATTTCTGCCACCAGGTGCTGGTCACGCCCGTCCTGGTTGACCTGAATGCGTACATGTTCGCGGTCTACCTGGATGTGGCGCGAAATCACTTCAATCAACTCATCCCGCAGGTCTTCCATCACCCCCGGTGGCAGGTCGGTGCGGTCATGAATCAACACCAGTTTAAGCCGTTCTTTGGCCTTATTGGCGCTCTTGCGTTTACTGCGCAGGAAGTCCATTGGCTTTAGCCTCCCCGCCCCATCAGGCGTGAAAGCCGGTTAAGCAAGCCGCCATCTGCATCCAGGTCCAGGAACGGCACATCCTCGCCCATCAGCCGCCGGGCGATGTTCCGAAAGGCCTGCCCGGCCCGGCTCTTGGGGTCCAGCACAATCGGCGAGCCGCTGTTGCTGCTCACAATCACATTCTCGTCTTCTGGCACCAGTCCAATCAACTCAATCGCCAGCAGTTCCAGAACATCCTCAGGGGCCAGCATATCGCCCCGTTTTACCATCGCTGCATTCAGGCGGTTGATGACCAACTTGGCCGGGCCTTTCTGTTCGGCCTCAATCAGGCCGATGATACGGTCGGCATCCCGTACTGCCGAGACTTCCGGGTTGGTGATAATCACCACTTCATCCGCCGGTGCAATCGCATTGCGGAAGCCGCGCTCAATCCCGGCCGGCGAATCAATCACAATGTAATCCACCTCGCCGCGCAATTCATCGGTCAGCCGAATCATATCCGAGGGCGAGAGGGCGCTCTTGTCGCGCGTCTGGGCGGCGGGAATGAGATACAGTTCCGGCAGCCGTTTGTCGCGAATCATCGCCTGGCGCAGTTTGCAGCGGCCTTCGACCACATCCACAATATCGTACACAATCCGGTTTTCCAGCCCCAGCACCACATCCAGGTTGCGCAGGCCGATGTCGCCATCAATACAACATACCTTCCGGCCTTCGGCCGCCAGAGCCGCCCCCAGGTTGGCAGTGGCAGTGGTCTTGCCGACCCCGCCCTTGCCGGAGGTAATCGTAATCACCCGCCCGCCACCGGCTGGTTTGGAGGAATTCGTAGAAGTTTTACGTGGGCTCATAAACAGTTCTCACCATGCGTCAGATTCAGGCGTCGCCAACCAACCGGTCAGCCAACACTCGTTTATTATAGACTCTCGTCTTGAAATCGGCTGTTTCCCGGTCGCCCGGGTTTTTGCCGCGCTTCATTCCTGGCCGGGCAGGCTCCAGGGCTCGGCCACCACCTGCCCCTCGCGGATAAAAGCCATCTCCGGGCGGGGCGTCTTGCGGCTGGGCGGTGCCAGTGAAATGTGCTCGCCAATCCGCAACTGGGTGGGCGAAAGGTCCAGGGCGCACACCACCGCTTCCGGGTCGCCTTCGGCCCCGGCGTGCACCAGCCCCCGCAGGCGACCCCACACCACCACATCACCGCTGGCGATGATCTCGGCCCCCGGGTTCACATCCCCAATGATGGTGACATGCCCGGGGTACTCCACCCGGCTGCCAGAGCGCAAGGTCCGCCGTACCAGCACCGCTTCGGCGCCTTCCGTTTCCGGGTCGCTGCTGGCCGGCGCGTCATCCGCCCGCCCCTGGTGGATGCGAGTTGCCAGCCCCAGCGTCTGGGCAGTCTGTTCGGTGGTTGGCGAGTGGCTCAGCACCGCCCACAGGCTCAAGTTGTAATCCGCCAGCAGGTCGCGCAGTTTGCCCAGCGTAGCGGCATTGAGGATGTGATTCTGCACATCCAACACCAACCGCGCCCCATTAAAGAAACTCGCTTTTTCGGCGATCTCTGCCAGCAGTGCCGCCTGCACTTCAGACCACGGCCCTTCGCCCAGGGTTACCAGCAGGCCCTCGCGTATACCTTTTATTTGCACAGTTGGAGGCATGCTAAGTTGTCCACCGAAAATCTTTAGACATGTCTTCCTCAAAACTTAACATGTGCGCTCTCGCAGATCCCAAATGGCTACTTTGAAGCAATCTTCCGGTTGCTTTTAATAGTTGGCCGCTTGGGTACCCTGCACATTAATATCACGTACGGCCAACTACGCTGTCCTTGTCCGTCCCGCACGCTGCCGGGATTATAGCATAGCGACTTTTTACGGCTGGCCGCTGGCCGCGTCAATCGCTTTCAGCTCAAAGTAGGCTTCCAGTACCCGGTAGATCACTGGCCCGGCCACGCTGGCGCCTTCGCCGCCATTGTACAGGAAGGCCACTACCGCGATTTCAGGGTCATCGTAGGGGGCGTAGGCTACCGTCCAGGAGTGAGTTGGCCAGTTGCCCGGGATGCACAGGTTCTTCTCCAGCGCTACCGGGTCGCAGTATTCGGCCGTGCCGGTCTTGCCGGCTGCCGTCACGGTCAGGTTGGCGAACTGGCGCTCCAGTGTGCCGCTGGTGACCGCCGTGCGCATGCCAATTTGCATCATCTCGAATACCCAGGACTCAATCGTCTTCAGTTCGCCGGGTATTTCGCGGCAAGCCCCAATCCCGGAGGGGTTCTCATACGTCTGGATGCGGGCATCCGTGGTCAGGTCCCATTTCACATCCGGCGTAAACGGGCTGACCACATTGGCATCCGGCACCACATTGCCGTCGGCATCCAGCCCCACCAGGTTGCCCGCCGCATCGTAGGCTGGTGTGAGCAGGTTGCCCAGGTCATCGGTCAGCACCGGCACTACATTGCCCTCGCCATCCACCACCTCGCGCACAATCGTCGGGCGCATCATCACGCCATCGTTCGCCACCACCGCCGCAGACATCAGCACCTGCAACGGCGTGGAAATCACGAAGCCCTGCCCCACGCCGGCAATGTAGGTATCGCCGGTAGACCAGTTCTCGCCCTGATTAATTCGCTTCCAGGTGGGGTCCGGTACCAGCCCATCGGTTTCGTCTGGTAGTTCGATCCCGAGAAACTGGTCGTAGCCCAGCGCCCGCGCGTACGTCCCCAACCGACAGATCCCCAGCCCTTCCGGAATTTCATCCCGGTAGCCGCCTGCTAGTTTGTACAGACACACATTGCTGGAGTTGGCGATGCAGCCAATGAAATTCAGTGAGCCAAAACCCTCGCGGTTCCAGTCCACAAACTCGCGCGCCCGGCCCGGGTCGTTGGCGTAAAAACTCTCGGTCACCGTAATTAGCCCCGGGGTTTGAATGATCTGGTCTGGCGTAATCACGCCTTCGTTCAGCGCCCCGATGCCAGTCACAATCTTAAACACCGAGCCCGCCGGCAACTGCGCCCCCACTGCCTTGTTCAGTAACGGATAGGTTTGGTCGGCCAGCAATTGCTCGTAGTAATACTGCGGGATGAAACGCGCCAGCCGGTTATTCTCGTAACTGGGGTAAGACACCATCGCCAGGATTTCGCCGGTGCGTGGGTTCATCGCAATAATCACCGCGCTGGAAATCCGCAAGGTATCAAAATACTGGTTCCACAGGAATATCTCATTGCGGATGATGGCTTCGGAAGCCTCCTGCAGCCGCATGTCAATCGTCAGCACCAGGTTCTGGCCCGGTACCGGTTGCTGTACCGGCGCGATGTCGCGCAAGGTCGCCCCGGCTACATCCACCTCCACCTCCCGGCGGCCGGGGATGCCCCGCAACACCGAGTCAAAGAACAATTCCAGTCCGGCATAGCCGATTTTGTCGCGATTGGGCAAAAACCCCTGCTCTCGCAACCGTTCTTCCAACACGGCTGGAATCGGCCCCAGATAGCCCACATACGCCGAAGTCAGTACCCCGGTCGGGTAATCGCGTACCGGCTCAATCTGGATCGAAACGCCCGGCCAATCGGCCGCCTTTTCCTGGATGACCAGCGCCACCTCGCGCGGCACATCACACTCCACCAGCACCGGCTGGTAGGGCGCAAAACTGGTGCCAATCGCCAGCATCTCGGCGATCCCCAGGTTGCCGCCGCATTGAATCAGCGGGTCCACTGCGATATCGCCGGCGCTGATGGGCAGGTCGGAATACAGCGCCAATTGGCGCACAATCTCGGCCACTTCGCCCGGGTCGGTGGGCAGCAGGGCCGGCGTAACCGCGATGTTGTATGAAGCGATGTTGCGCGCCAGCACAATCCCGTTGCGGTCATAAATCACCCCGCGCCGCGGCGGCAGGCTGATGCCTTCAGTGCGGTTGCCTTCCGCTTGTGCCTGCCATTCTGGCCCCTCCACGATCTGGAGCGTGAACAGTCGCACTACAAACACCACGAAAATGAGCAACGCCACCAATCCAAACAGGGTAACCCGTTGCGGGTCAAGCGCCGGTGGGCGTTGGTTGAGTTGGGGGCTATTCATTGGCTACCTCATCCGGGAACACAAGTTTCGCAAACTCGCCCATCAGGCCATATATTGGCAGGGCCAGCAGAAAATTCAGCAGCAGGCTGGGCAGCAAGACCTGGTTGAAGGCCTCGCCAAACCCAATCGGGGAGCCCAACACCCACAGATACACCCAGGCCAGCCCGTGCAAAAGCACCGTACCGGCCAGCGTGGCCAGGAACAGGTTGAGAATTGGCAGGTCCCACACCCGGCGCGGCAGGGAGATGGCCAGGCCGGTTATCGCCAGATAAGTCGCCAGCATCAGCCAGATGGGCAGGTGCGTGGCCAGCCCTACCAGCAGGCCAGCCGCTACCCCCCAGGCCCATGCGCCCGGCAACCGGCGCCGCAGCGCCCAGCCCAGCAGCGTCAGCAAGGGCAGGTCCGCAATGCCTTCCAGCAGCGGCAAGCGCACCACCAGTGTGGTCTGTAATACGGTGGCAATTGCCAGGGCAATGAAACCCATAAAGGCGGGCAGCATCGTCAGGGGCTCCCGGCCGGGTCTGGAATCAGCGGGGTTACATCCAGCGGCCGGAAGTTGGTAATCACTAGCACAATCGTCAGCCGCCGGAAATCGGTAACCGGGTCCAGAGCGGCTTGCTGGAACAGGGCGGTGGCTTCCTGCCGTACGCTGGTCAGTTGCCCCACCAGGATGTTCGCCGGGTATTGCCCCCCCAGGCCAGAGGTCAGCACCAGGTCACCCGGCTGGAGGCTGACCGAGACCGGAATCTGTTCCACCGAGAGGGCGGCCGTCAGGCTGCCAGCCAGAATGCCATCCACCTCGGCGGGCTGAATGCGCACATCCACCAGCGAGCTGGGGTCAGTAATCAGTTGTACTCGCGCCGCGCTGGCGGTTACCGCCGCAATCCGGCCTACGAGGCCCTCAGCGCTCACCACCGGCATCCCGCGCCGCAGGCCATCATCTGAACCGCGATTTATGAGAATGTAATGCAGGAATGGCGAGGGATCTATGCCAATTACCGCCGCGGCCTGGTACTCATTCTGGGGTTGGGCGCGGGCAAAATCCAGCAAGGCCGAAAGGATTTCCACCTCGGTCACCTGCTGCTGCAGGGCGATAATCTGGGTTTGCAGAGCGGCCACTTCTTCGCGCAGCTGGGCGTTTTCCTGTTGCAGGTTGGCCGTATCCGCCGGTGCGTTTACCAGTGTCTGAAACGCCAGGAAGCGCGTGTTCAGCCACACCTGCACCGGTTCCAGCGGCCGTAACAGCGCGCCCGCCACCGGGTTCAGATAGCCACCGAAGGCCAGCACCAGCACGCCAATTGCCAACAGACCAACGGCCAGCGGTTGCCAGGAGGGGCGTTTGAAAGGTTTCATGAGGTTGAGGGGAATTGTACCGGAGAAGCGACCGGCTTAAGTGTGCTTGAAAAGCCGTTTGCCATGAATCCCCCAAATGGAGGAATCCGCAGGCTAGATGCCGTCCAGCTTCAACAGCCAAGGCTTGAGGTTTTCAAAATCTTCCAGCACCAGGCCGGCCCCGCGCGCCACGCAGGTCATCGGGTCATCCGCCACCCACGCCCGGATGCGGGTCTCATCCGAAATGCGCTCGGCCAGCCCCTGCAATAGCGCCCCGCCGCCCGCCAGGCAGATGCCCAGATCCATCAGGTCAGCGATGATTTCCGGCGCAACTTCGTCCAGCGTGTCTTTGACCGTATCAATGATGGTCTGCAACGAGCCGCTGATGGCCTCGCGCACTTCTACCGAGGAGATTTCGAGCGTTTCCGGCAGGCCGTTCACCAGGTTGCGGCCGCGCACCACAAAGGTCTTTTCTTCCGGCAGCGGGTAAGCCGAGCCGATTTTCATCTTGACTTCTTCGGCCATCCGCTCGCCAATCAGCAGGTTGTACTTGTTGCGGATGTAATTCAGGATGTCTACATCCATTTCATCGCCCGCCACCCGCAGCGAGCGCGAGGTCACAATCCCACCCATCGAGAACACGGTCACTTCGGTTGTGCCGCCGCCAATGTCCACAATCATGCTGCCGCCAATTCGGTCCACCGGCAGGCCCACCGCAATCGCCGAGGCAGTCGGCTCTTCAATTAGGTAGGCTTCACGTGCGCCGGCCAGCATGGCGGCATCATGCACTGCCCGTTTTTCCACTTCGGTCACGCCGGAAGGAATTCCGATGACTACCCGCGGGCGCGGCAACGGCACCAGACTCTGTTGGTGTGCCTGCCCGATAAAATATTGCAGCATTTCTTCGGTAATCTCAAACTCGGAAATCACGCCATCCCGTAGCGGGCGCACGGCAATGATGTTGGCCGGGGTGCGGCCAACCAGCGCCTTCGCCTCGGCGCCCACCGCCTGCACGGCGCGGGTTTTTTTATCAATTGCCACCCACGAGGGTTCGTTGATAACAATGCCCTTGCCCCGTACATGCACCAGGGTGTTCGCTGTGCCGAGGTCAATGCCGATGTCCAGTGAGAAAAACCCCAGAAGCCAATTCAGGGGATTGAAAGCCAAGAGCGTACTCCTATGTTAAAAGTTTGGCAGGCGGGGCATGCCAGCCCAGTCCGCCAAGCGCCGTATTATACCATGTGGGCGCTACAGTTCCTGTTCGCTGCGGTCTTCGTGGGGGGTGATGACCAGCGTCTCCAGCAGACTGTTTTCGGCCGGTTCGCTCACTGCCGGCTCCGGCGGAATCGGCTGGCCGAGCGAGAGAATCGCCCGGTCTGCGCCCCAGAACACATTTGCCGTCCCGATTTCATCCAGCAGGCCAGCCCGCTCCAACTGGGTGTGTACCCGCGGTTGCAGCGCCGCCAGCAGCAGCCGCCCACCCCCACGCTGCTGGCGCTGCCAGATTTCGCGCAGCACCTCCATCCCGGTGGCATCCAGCAACGGTACGCCTCGCAATGAAAGTATTACGGTCGCTTCCGGCGGGTCACCGGCTTCAATATCTTCCACCAGCCGCCGCGCCGCCGCAAAAAACAACGGCCCGCTCACGGTGTACACCACAATTTCGCCCCCCGGGTGGCTGAAGGTGTGCCCCGCCTCGGCCAGCCGCCCTTCATCTAATGGTTGGCGCGTGACCTGCAATTCGCTCAACTGGGCCATAAAAATCAAACTGCTGATGCCAAAGCCTATCAGAATCGCCTGGGTCAGGTCCAGCAGCACCGTCGCCGCCAGCGTAATCAGGAATGCCAGGACCGCATGCCGCAGCCGCCGCCCAAAATAGAACCGAATCGCATGCCATTCGTTCATGCGCCACGCCGTCACCATCAGCACCCCCGCCAGCGCCGCCAGCGGGATGCGCGCCATCCACGGCGCGAACAGCAAGGCCGCCGCCAGTAACGCCAGCCCATGCAAAATCGAAGCCATGCGCGTCACCCCGCCGCTTTTAACATTCACGCTGGTGCGCGCGATGGCCGCCGTGGCTGGCACCCCGCCAAAAAACGGGATGAGCATATTCCCCAGCCCCTGGCCGACGAGTTCCACACTGCTGTGCATCCGGATGCCAGTCATGTTCCCGGCCACCGCCCCGCACAGCAGGCTCTCGATCGCCCCCAGCGCCGCAATTGTCATCGCCGGCAGCCACAGCTCGCCCACCAGGTCCAGCCGCAGATCGCTTAGCCGCAGCCGCTGTTCCAGCAAAATCGTGCGCGGGATCTCGCCGATTGTCGGCGTATCCAGATGCAGTAGAACCGCCGCCAGCCCCGCCAGCAGGATAGCGGCCAGCGACCCCGGCACTCGCTGGCTAAATGGCAGGCGCGGCCACAACGCCATCAGCAGGATGACCCCCAGCGTTATCCCCACCGCCGCCAGATTGGTCTCCGGCAGGGCCGCCGCCACCTCCCGCAGTTTGGTCAGTACATTCTCGGCCGGCGGCGTGTGCAGCCCCAGCGCATTATCCAGTTGCCCCAGAGCGATGATGACCGCAATGCCGCTGGTAAAGCCGGAGATGACTGGCGCCGGAATCAGGCTCACGATGCGCCCCAGCCGCAACAGCCCCAGCACCAGCACCATCGCCCCTGCCAGCAGGCCGGCCACAAACACCCCTTGCAGGCCGTAGCGCACTGCCAGCACAATCAGCACCGCCGACATCGCCCCGGTGGGCCCGCTGATCTGGTACGGCGCGCCGCCCAGCAGCCCAATCACCAGCCCCGCCAGAATCGCGGTCACCAGCCCGGCGGCCGCATCCGCCCCGGAGGCCACCCCAAAGGCCAGCGCCAGCGGCAGGGCCACCGCCGCTACCGTCAGCCCGGCCAGCAGGTCGCGTTGAAAAACGCCGGCATTGTATCCGGCGAACTCTTTGCGCAGCAGCACAATCCATTCTTTGACGAGCATCGGTCTCACGCTTTCGGCATCGGCAGAATCGGCAAAACGCCCGGATTCTATCACCAACATATCGCCTTCTGGGCAGCGTTCTTTGACCCTCTAGCCCCTTGTGGGTGTTCCAGTCCCCTATGAGCGTGCTGGCGGTTTATAAAATCTCTCGCTGCGTTCAGCAACATGACGGGATTTCCGATGTAGGGGCAGGTTTCAAACCTGCCCCTACGGATAGTGCTGGCGTTGTCCCCGCGTCCCCCAATCGTAGGCTGGCCGTAGTTGAAGCACTAGCGGTTTTTGGTATAATCCGCGTCCACGCACGGCAGGCAACCCGCCGGCGTGCCAACTGAATAGGAAACGGACAGCGCATGGCCCGGCAAACCACCGCCGGGTGACGAGGTTGAGGGTTCCCTGCCGCAGGGTAGGGCACGGGCAGTCAGCACCAGGGATTGCCTAAAATCGAAAGTTCAGCGGAAGCCCTCCGGGAGCGCCACGCCCCCGATGTCCTTTCCTCCAACTCAAAATCTCACGGCCAACGCCGCCCCGGCAACGGGACGGACAAAACCGGCGGGAAGCGCGGCAGACAACGGCGCAGTTCGCGCGCCGGAGTCTGGGTTTGCCTGCGGGCAAACCAGCACCACGGTTCATGGAGGAACCCCAACATGTGTGGAATCGTAGGTTACATCGGGCCGCGCGACGCGACCCCCATCATCCTCAACGGCCTCAAACGGCTGGAATATCGCGGCTATGACTCGGCTGGCGTGGCCGTGCTGCAAGAGGGCAGCATCAAAGTCCGCCGCGAGGCCGGCAAGCTCGAACGCCTGCTTGCCCTCGTCGATGAAGACCCCATCTCCGGCCATCTCGGCATCGGCCACACCCGCTGGGCCACCCACGGCGAGCCCAACGCCCGCAACGCCCATCCCCATATGGGCGCCACCGGCGAGGTTGTGCTCGTCCACAATGGCATCGTCGAGAACTTCCTCGAACTGCGCGAAGAACTGGTAGCCGAAGGCGTGGAATTCAAATCCGATACCGACACCGAAGTCATCGTCCACCTGGTTGAAAAGCACCTTGCCACCGGCATCCCGCTTGAGGAAGCCGCCCGCGCCGCCCTCAGCCACCTGCAGGGCCATCACGGCGTGGTCATGGTGTCCAGCAAGGAACCCGATAAAATCGTGGCCGCCCGCATCGGCAATGCCGGGGGCGTGGCCATCGGTTTTGGCCAGGACGAAATGTTCGTCGCTTCAGACATCCCCGCCATCCTCGAGCACACCCGCGAAGTCGTCTTCCTCGAAAGCCGCCAGATGGCCGTCGTGACCCGCGCCGGCCTGAAGCTTGAAACCCTTGAAGGCGAAAAGATTGAGTACACCCCGGACATTATTTCCTGGGACCCGGTGGCAGCCGAGAAGGGCGAATACCGCCACTTCATGCAAAAGGAAATCCACGAGCAGATTCGCTCCCTCACCGACACCATCGCCGGCCGGGTGGATTTTGAAGAAGGCCGCATCCGCCTGCCGCAGCTCAACCTCACCGCCGACTTCGCCAAAAAGATTGACCGCATCATCATCATTGCCTGCGGCACAGCTGCCTACGCGGGCATGGTCGGCAAGGTGCTCATCGAAAAAATTGCCCGCATCCCGGTCGAAGTGGACATCGCTTCCGAGTTCCGCTACCGCGACCCCATCATCACCCCCAACACCGTCGTGCTGGCCATCTCCCAGAGCGGCGAAACCGCCGACACGCTGGCCGCCATGGCCGAAGGCAAAGCCCGCGGCGCCACCGTTTGGAGCATCGTCAATGTCATCGGCTCGCAAGCCATGCGCATCTCGGATGGCTACATCTCCATGCAGTCTGGGCCCGAAATCGGCGTTGCCAGCACCAAGGCCTACACCGCCCCGCTGGTAGACCAGTACATGCTCGCCATCCTGCTGGCTGACCTGCGCGGCACCCTGCCGGAAGCCGAGCGCAAAGCCCTCGTCGCCGAGCTGGCCCGCGTCCCGGACCTGGCCGGGCAGGTCCTCGCCCGTGAACCGGAAGTGGTCAAAGTTGCTGAAGCCCTCAAGGACATCACCCACTGCTTGTACCTCGGTCGCGGCGTGAACATGCCTACTGCCTACGAAGGCGCGCTCAAGCTGAAAGAGATTTCCTACATCCACGCTGAAGGCTACCCCGGCGGCGAGATGAAACACGGCCCGATTGCCCTCTTTGACGAGAGCATGCCCGTCATCATCATCGCCCCGCGTGACCCCTGGGTGGATAAAATGGTCAGCCAAATCGAGCAGAGCAAGGCCCGCCGCAGCCCGGTTGTGGCCATCGCCACCGAAGGAGATAGCGTCATCGCTGGCCTCGCCGACCATGTCATGTATGTCCCTGAAACCCCGTGGATGTTAAGCCCCATCATCACCGTCATCCCGCTCCAATTGCTGGCCTATCACATCGCCGTGCTGCGCGGCCTGGATGTAGACCAGCCCCGCAACCTCGCCAAGAGCGTGACGGTGGAATAATGCGCCCTAACTAACAACGCGGGCTGGAAATTTCCAGCCCGCGTTGTCTTTAATCTCTGGGAATGATTGCCGCCCGGTTATGGCTTGCCCGGCGCCAGACTGATTAATACCTGCTCCGGCCCCACCTCCAGCGCCGTATCCACTTCGGTGGTGAAGATGGTGACTTGTCCGACCTTATCCACCGCGAACAGCGGCACCGCATCCGCGCCGTGTTGCTTCTTGAAATCCTCAAAATCAAAGTGGCGCGTTAGTTTGGTGGCTTTCACCCGCCCCCCACTTTTAAACAGAGATTCCAGTCGCTGGAAATTTGCGGTTTCTTCAAACAACACCCGCCCGCGCAGGTGCAGTACGGCCCGCCCGGCCTTGTCCGCCGTATCCAACCCGGCCGTCGGTAGCTGGTAGACATTCGTGCGTCCAAAAGTTTCACTGAAATGCAGAGCCGCCAGCGCGTTCACCTCATCATTGCCGGTCATCGCCAGCAATCGTCCAATGCCGGTTAAATCCATTTCCTCAATGACTTCTTCGGCCAGTACATTGCCATAGTGCGCCAGCAGCCCTTCCATCTGGGCCTGGGCGACATTATTAAAATTCTTGTCCAGCAAGATCACGCGAATGCCCTGCTGGCATAGCACCTGGGCAATGGCGCGGTTCAAGCGGTGTGCGCCCACCAGCACCAGCCCCTGTGGATTCGGTTCGGAAAGCTTCAGAAAACGCGCCAGCGGGGCGGCGGTCAACCCATACAGGGCGACGGTGAAAATGATGGTGAAGAACACGTACGGTGCCAGCAGTCCCGCCTGCTCAAACCCCGCGGCTTCCAGCCGTTCTGCAAATAATGAGGCCACCGCCGCTGCCACAATGCCGCGCGGCGCCAGCCAGGAAAGAAAAACCTTGTCCCGTAAGGCAAACCCGGCCCGGGCGCTAGAAATCCAGATGGCCAGCGGGCGAGCCACCAATACCAGTGCCAGCAGGAACAGGAGAACCCGCCCATCCAGATATTGCAGGGCTTCAGGTTCCAGCCGCGCCGCCAGCAGGATGAACAGGCTGCCAATCAGCAAAATCGAAAGATTTTCCTTAAACTCCACAATGTGGCGCACCGCCACCCAGCGCTGGTTGGCGAGGGCAATGCCCATCAGGGTAACCGAAAGCAGCCCGGCTTCCGGCCGCAGCAGGTCGGCCCCCGCGTAAGCCGCCATCACCGCCAGCAGCGCCACGCTGCCTTGCAGGTAATCCGGCACCCAGTGTCGGCGCAGCACAAAAATCAAACCCAGCGCCCCCAGTGCGCCCACCAGCGCCCCGGCCCCCAGCGTGGCGACCATCCCCAGCAGGATGCTGCCGGGCGCCTGGGTCATTTCGCCAATCAGAATCGCTTCAAACACCAATACGGTCAGGGTCACGCCCAGCGGGTCAATCAAAATCCCTTCCCATTTCAGGGCAATGCCGCTTGGCCCGCTGGGCCGGATTTGCCGCAGCAGCGGGCCAATGACCGTTGGGCCGGTAACGACCAAAATCGCCCCCAGCATCACCGCCATTTGTGTATCTAGATTCAAGATGTACCGCGCCGCCAGGCTGGTCACCACCCAGGTAACCAGCGCCCCCACCGTAACCAGCCGGGTAATCACGCTGCCGGCGGCGCGCAATTCCCCTAGTTTGAGCGTCAGGCCGCCCTCAAACAGGATTACGGCAATCGCCAGCGAGATGACCGGGAAAATCAAATCGCCCAGCAATTCGTTCACATGCAGCAGTCCGGTTACTGGCCCGGCCAGAATGCCGGTGAGTAATAGCAACAATATCGCCGGCAGGCGCAAGCGCCAGGCCAGCCATTGGGCGCCAATTCCCAATATCAATATCAGCGCCAATCCAATCAGGGCGTGTTCTGCCATAAAACGTTATTCCATTTCAAAGTGAGATAGCTTTAATATAACATGCCTGAATTTTTGCTCCCCGTAATGATATCCCTTTGTGCCTTCACCAATTCTTGCCCCAACGCTTCAGCCCAGGCTGGCCTAGCACTGCCCGCAGGCGCACTCGGCGGTATGCGGATAGTAGTCAATAATCTGGCCGGTGCGGTCAAAGTGGAACTGGCAGCAATCCGTCAGCGCCTGGTGCAGTAATACCCGCCCGCGTTGCACCCGGCTCTTGGCCCCGCTCACCGAAAGCCCCAGTTTCTCGGCCAGCTCGGTTTGCTTCATCCCCTGAATTTCCGTTAATAGCAGCGCTTCCTGATAATCGCCCGGCAGGCAGGTCTGAATCATGCGTTGCAGGCCGGCCGCCAACCGCGCTTCCGGTTCGGCTTCCAGCGGTTCCGGCTCTTCGGCCAGGTCCTCGGGCAGCGGGTCGGTGGGGCGCCGCGCTCGGTAGTAATCCAGAATGGTGTTGCGCGCAATCGTGTAAATCCAGGGCAGCACCCGTTCTTCCTGCTCCAGCGTGTGCAGCCGGGTGTGAATCTTAAGGAAGACCTCCTGTAGCAGGTCTTCCGCGTCCTGGGGGTCATCCACCCGCTTGCGGATGAAGCCCCCCAGGCGCTGCCCGAATTCTTCCCAGAGTGCTGTGGTCGTCAGGCTCAATTTCTTGTACCCTTTACCGTGATGCTGGCGAGGCCAAAACCCTCGCCCTTGCCATAATCATACTCCTGACGCGCCAGCACTTCAACCGGCTCAAAGCCCGCCGCCCGCACAATCGCCAGATACTCGCCTTCCTGCAACGCCCCGGCCACACAGCCGGCCCACTCGGCCACGCTGGCCTGCACTTCGGCCGGCATCTCGCCGAAAA
>JANJTX010000176.1 GCA_024710875.1 Anaerolineales bacterium
TTCTTCATAGCTGCCATCATGCCCGGTGTGGCCGATGGCGGGGTGCACCCGCAGCCCGGCCCAGGCGCGGCGTTCATTGTACAACTGTACCAGCGGCAGGGTTTTGGTGCCAAAGAGATTCAGACGATCATACTGGTGCTGGACGAGAAAGAGGGGCGGCAGGCGGTCACAGGCAGCGGCGGCGGCGTAAATATCCGGCAGGGCGTGCAGGTCTTCATCGTCCGGGCGGGCCAGGTGGGTGTAGGCCCCGGCGATGTTCTGACTGCGGTTGTCGCGGATTTTGCCCTTGAGGTCTATGACGGGGGCCATGGCGTACACGCCATCGGCGCGGTATTTGAGGGCATAGTACAGAGCGGCAAAGCCACCCATCGAAGCGCCAATACAATACCAGGCCGGGGCAGCCCGTTCGGCGCGGATTTTCTCAATGAGCCCGGCGGTCAGGCGTTCAACGAAGTTATCGCCCAACTCACCCCAGAACCAACTGCCCAGGTTATTCCAGCCGAAGTTATCCAGCGGCAGCAGCAGGTCAAACTCCGGCCAACTGTAGCGGATGGGGTGAATGTCTGAACCGACATGGCCGTGAAAGACGACGACTACGCCGCGCGAAGTATTCAGAGCCGGAAAGAACGCATAGCGCAGGGTGCGGTCCTCGGCGGTGTACTCAAACGGGAAGTAGGCGGCGATGTTCTGCGGCACAAAACCTTTTTCAACCGTCTGGCGCTCGGACTGAGCGCGGGCGTAGTCGCGCAGGGCGTTCAGGCTGCCAGCCAGCATCAGGTCGCGGTTGGCGCTGGCGAGCGGAAAAGCCGGCCCGGCCGGCTGGCGAAAGATGGCCCGCACGCTATCCCAGGCGCGGCGCAGTCCGAGGACACGTACTTTGTTGGCAAAACGCAACAGGCGATGGTGCAGCGGCAACTCGCTCATACAATCAGGTCAGCCAGCAGGGTTTTGACCGCCGCCAGTTCGTCTTCGTTCACGGTATGCCCCATGCGGGGGTAGATGCGCTTATCCACGTGGGCGCCCAACCCGGCGAGGGCGGTGGCGCTTTCTTCCACCCGCTCCAGCGGGATGTGCGGGTCAATATCCGAGCAGCCGAGGAAAGCGGGCGTCCCCCCCAGCGAGCCATTAAAGGCAAAGGAACTGCCCGGCGGGCCTATCAGCCCGGCACTCAAACCCACCACGGCGCCATAGCGCTGGGCAGTACGGGCGGCAAAGGTGAGGGCCAGGCAGCCGCCCTGGGAGAAGCCGAGCAGGGCGGTGCGCTCCGGTGGAATGCCGGCCGCGCCGATATCGGCCAACAGCCAACCGACCAGCCCGAGGGCCGAGGTCAGCCAGGGTTCGTTTTGTTCCAGCGGCGAAAGAAAAGAATAGGGGTACCAGGTGGATTGGCGCGCCTGCGGGGCAACGTAAGACAGGCCGGGCGCATCAATGTAAGGGGTGAGGCTCAAAATGTCATCGGCCGAGGCGCCGCGCCCATGCAGGAGGATGACCGCCGCCCGCGCTTCGGCCAGCGGCGCGCCGGCGGTGAGAATCTGGGTATTGCTGTGAGGGTCGCTGGCTTCAGTCATTGGCGGTTACGGGTGAGGATTTCCGGCGAATAGTAAAAGGTCTGGCGCAGACCGGGGGTCAGGCCGCCGGAGTGGCGGTAGCCCATATACGTGCCCCAGTGCTGCATCCAGCGGAACCACAGGACTTCCAGCCCGGCCTGCCACAGGCGGCGCTGGGCAGTGGCGGCTTTCAAGTCGGCCAGGGCATAGCGGGCAAACAGGCGCAGGGCGGTGCGCAGGCGGTACTGGCTGTGGGGCAGGATGTGTTTGAGGGCAATGGCCTCGCGCCAGTAACGATTGTACACCTGACGCGGCGATTCCTCATGGATGTGGATGACCCCGGCCTCGGCTACATAGGCCAGGACATGCCCCTCGGCCAGCGCCCAGGAGGCCCAGGCCAGGTCTTCGAGGCCGGTCAGGGCTTCATCGTAGGGGTTTTGCTGCCAGAGGGCGCGCCGGATAGCGGCGTTGGCATTGTTGCAGAACGGGTCGGTCTGGCGCGGGTTGGAGACCTGCGGGTAGTACTGCTCAAAGAATCGTTGCTCCGAAAAGCGGCTGTGGGGCGTGCCGCGTTGCAGGCCGTAGGCGAGGGCGACCTGCGGGTCATCAAAGGCGGCCAGCAGGTTGCCCAGCCATTCGTCGTGCAGCGGGTAGCAATGGGCGCTGATATTGACGACGAATTCGCCGGTGGCGGCCTGAATGCCGAGATTGAGCGAACGGCCAAAGGTGAATTCGGCCGGGTCAATATGCAGGAGGCGCGCCCCGTTCTGCTGGGCGATGGCCACCGTGTTATCGGTGGAGCCGGAATCGACCAGCAGGACTTCAAAGTCGCGGAAATGCTGGCCGTGCAGGCCCGCCAGCAGGCGGCCGATGTGGCGCTCCTCATTGTAGGCGCGGATGATGATGGAAGCCCGGGGGGTCATGACCAGTTCGAGTCCGGCTCGTAACCGAGGCGCACCAGCAGGTCGCCGGAGGTTTCTTTGAACAGGGCGGTGATTTCAGGGGTGAAAGCGGCGCGCCAGCCGCCGGCCTTGCCACTGCGGAAGGTGGGCGAGCGGTGCGGGTCCATGGCGGCGTGCAGGCGGGCAATGGCGGCCGGGCGGTCCAGCCGGGAGGTAAAGCCGCGCCCGACGGCATGGTCGAAGACCCGGCCGAGGGTCGCTTCGGGTTCGGCGAGGAAGTCTTCGTAGCGCAGAGTGAGGACTTCCGGGCGGGCCAGCCAGCCGAGGTAGGGCGCAAAGCGGGCGGCGATATCCGGGAAGGGCACGGCGAGGTGCGGCAGGCCGAGGATACTCACCCGCAGGCGGTCTTCAAAAGTGTGGAGTTCCTCGTTGTAGTAGCGGTGGTGGACGTGGTTGGGTTCCATCTCGGTGACATAGTGGACATGCGAAACGACCACATCGCGCGGGTCACGGAGAATGAAGAAGGCGGCCCGGCCGGGGGCGCACAGGGCGGCCTGAATTTCCGGCTCGGCGTGCAGGTGACCGTAGCCAATATCGCCGGGTTGCAGGCGGGCGAGGTCGGCAAGGATAGCGGAGAGGGGGCGGGGCTGGCCGGTAGGGCCGTCAAAGGTGATAACGGGCGGCAGGCCGCTGACGACAGCCGGGCCGAGAGTCGCAAAGGCTTCCAGCACCTGGGTGAGCAGGTGGGTACCGCTCTTGGGAAACGAGTTGCCAAAGAGCGCCGGGCCGTTCAGGCTGCCCCAGCGGGCGCGGGCGGCGGCCCGGCGGGCGTGCTGGCGCAGCCGCTTGAGGGTGAGTTTGGCGTTCATGCCTGGAATTACACCACAGAAGCGCGCCGGGGCTTAGCGTTCATAGCCGAGGCGTTCGAGCAGATCGCCCGTGGCGCGGTTGAAATGCTCGAGATTGGCGGGGGTGAAGTGCTCGCGCCAGTTGCCGGGCTGCCCCTTGCGGAACGTGCCGGAGCGTTTGGGTTCGATGGCGCGCCCGAGGGCGGCCAGCGCCGCGGCCCGCGGCAGGGTGGGCTGAAAGCCGCGCTGTTCGAGATAATCCAGCAGGGCGTTAAAAGCGACCTCGCGATTCAGAATCAGGTCTTCAAAACGCAGACACAATACGCCGGGCTGGACCAGCCAGGGCAGATATTTTTCGTACTTGACCAGCAGGGGCGAGAGTTCAGCACCGGGGGCTTCCACCCCTTCAATGGTGGCGTCAATGCGGGCTTCCATGCTGGTGAGGACCTCATTGTAGTAGCGGTGCTGGGCGTGGCCGGGGTGCAGTTCGGTGGCGTAGAACACATGCGAGATGACGACATCGCGCGGGTCGCGGTAGACGAAAACCGTGGCGCGGCCAGGCTGCTGTAACAGAGAGAGGAACGGCTCACGCGCCTGGACGTAGCCATAGCGCAGGTCGCCGGGCTGCATGGCCTGCAGGTTGGCGAACACGCGGGCATCTTCCAGTTTGGCGTTGGCCTGGTCGCGGGTAACAGGCGGAAAGCCGGGGTTCACAAACGGGCCGATTTCCGGCAATCCCTGCAAAACCTGGCTGATGAGGTGCGAGCCGGACTTGGGCATGGCGTTGCCCAGCACGGCGGGCGTGGCGGCGAGGGCGGCCGCGCCCCAGCGGCGGGCGGCAGCCTTGCGGCGGGTGCTATGGCGGACGCGTTTGAGGGGCGTTTTCCAGTTCATTGGGCGGCTCGGTGGGGGTTGGTGGGCTGGGGCACATCGCTAAAGGTGACCAGCCCTTTTTCGGCGAACTGGTGGATGATTTCCCAGACGGCCGGGTAGGGCAGGTTCAGCTGGGTGGCGATGTCGGCCACGGTACGCTCGCCATCACAGCGTTCCATAATCTGAAACAGGTTGCGGTGGCCCTCGGGGTTGACGCGGTAGTCAATCCAGATGCCGTGGCCGGAGGCAAAGACCTCGCCTTTGAACTGGTTGACGACATAGCGGTTGCTGTCAAAGGCGCGTACCAGCGCCAGGGCGACCTCGCGGGCTTCTTCCAGCCGCCCCTGAGTGACGATGGCGGGGGTATCGGCGCTGGAGTGGTATTCGGGGTAAGGCGCAAAGCGCGACTCCGGCAGGTGGGGGTTGACCACCCGCGAGAGCGAGAGCATGGGCACGCGCACGCCGGGAGCATTGAACTGACGTTCGTCATTGTCAATGATGGTGCGGTACGGGCCGGCGTACCCGGTCGGGGCCACGCCGCGCAAAGCGCTGACCAATGCCCGGTCGCATTGGCTTTCGGGCTGAAAGGAACCCTGCAGGGCCAGTGGGGCATCATTGCCGAGCATTTCGAG
Organism: Anaerolineales bacterium; assembly: GCA_024710875.1. GTDB lineage: Bacteria > Chloroflexota > Anaerolineae > Anaerolineales > UBA11579 > SCUK01. The sequence continues at coordinate 4,803 of JANJTX010000176.1, forward strand.
GAACAGGCCGCCGCGCATGCTGGGGATAAGGTCTTCGTGCTGGCTCAAATAGGTCACCGAGCCGATGGTCTCCGGGAAGAACAGGATGCGGACGGTGTGACGCAGGGGCGGCCCGGCCAGCAGGGCGCGGGCGACATCCAGCCCGACCAGCACGCCGGTCAGGTCATCGTTGGCCTGAGCCGGGTGGCAGAGGTGGGCGGCCAGCACAAAACTCTCCGGGCGCTGGCCGGGGATGACGATTTCGCCGATTTTAAGAACGCCGGGTTCAAAGCGGGTGCGGATGACGACCCGGTATTCTGCATCCTGCAAGCGGTCTTTGAGGGTTTGCGGGCAGCACAGGCCCCAGTCGCGCTGGTAATACTTGAAGACAAAGGGGATGGCATCCGGCAGGTGCGGGTGGGTGTGCAGGTGGGCGAAGAGTTCCTGGCGGCTGACCACGCCTTCAAACGGCAGGGAGTATGACACGATGTGCAGGGGGTGGTCGGCGACATCCAGCAGGCGCTGGCCGTCCAGCGATTCGAGATACGCTTCCTCCACGCTCCATTTCTCGGGCACTGTCCAGGTCCAGACCGGTGTGCCGCTGGGGACTTCATGAATGGTCATCGGGACGACCTCGGCCAGGCGCGACAGGGCGGCATCGTAGCCATCCGAGACGAGTTCGCGTGGCAGGGGCGCGAGTTCGTGGAGCAGGTCAAGCATGGAAGGGGCGCTCATGGGGATAGTGTAACGCGGAGAGGCGAGGAAATGGGTATTGGTAATGAGTAACTGGTAAGGGACAATTAGTAACGGGCAACCCGGCGGTGGGCTAGATGCTGGACGGGCGGTTGCTGACCAGCGCCCAGGGGTCAGCGGCCAGCAGTTCATCGGTAACGGCCACGAAGTCCCGCAGGCGGCAGGTGGAAAGCCAGCCAAAGTTGAGGCGGACGGCCTGCCACTGGCCGCGACGTTCGAGTTCGGTTTGAATCGGTTTCAGTACCAGTTGGGCGTCGTATTTTTCATCGCGCACGAACATGCCATAGGTGCGGGTGTGCCACTCACCACCGAGCCGGATGCGGCCGGTGAAGTCCTTCCAGTAGCGGTAGGGTACGCTGGCGCGCTGCTCGGAGTAATGCACCATGCTGACGGCCTGAATATCCGCGCCCAACAGGAGAAGTTTGAAGTCATGCGCCAGCAGATGGTCGGCCGGGGAGCCGGGCTCATAGGCGGAGTGCGTATCGAGGGCGGTCAGTTCTTCGGTCAGCGGGCCGATGACCGAAAGCGGCTGCATCGGGTGGCGGGTGCGGCGCGATTCAGGGTGCTGGCGCACCAGTTCGGCGAACACGCCCATGTCTTTGGAAGGGGCGCTGGCGGGGTCGTAGTCTATGCCCTTGTGGAAGATGAACGCATACGTGGGCGCGACCAGCGTGCCGGCCGGGCCGATGGCGTTAAGCACTGCCCGCAGGTAGAGTTCCGGGCCGCCTTCGGGCTGGCCGAGCAGTTGCAGGGCGCTGTGAGTCATCAGCCCATCGCCGGGCTGGATGCCGAGGGCGTGCAGGGCGGCTTCGACCTGGGCCTGGGTTACGGTGGGCAGTGGCATAGCAGGCTAAACGGCTATTTCTGCACCAGCATCCGAACCTGGGTGAGTTCGGTGTGAAAGCCCTGCTTGAGCCAGAAGGTCAGGCCGCCATGATTGCCAGCCATGACCTGAATTTCAATCGAATGAATGTCGTGCTTTTTGAGGGCTTCGATGGCGGTTTCGGCCAGCCGCCCGGCAACCTTCTGGCCGCGGGCCTGCTGGTCCACATACAGGTGGCTGATTTCGCCCACGGTGGCCTCGCCCAGATAATTGGGTAGGCGTTTGAGGCGCGCCAGCAAGAAGCCTTCGATGCCGCCATTGAGTTCCGCCACCCAGAGGAAGATGGTCTTGTCCAGTTCGTCCTGAAATGATTCGAGCCACAGACTGGCGGCGTTGGCCGGGCGCGGCAGTTTGAGAGTCAGGCCGCGGTGGTATTCGTCCAGTTCGGCCCACAATTTGCCCACGCCGGGCAGGTCGGCCTTGCTACCGGGGCGGATGGCGATTTCAGTCATGGCGTCTCCTGGTCGGGCAGGTCGTAGCGGGCGTTCTCCGGAGCGGCGGGCTCGAGGTAGTCTTCCCAGAGCATGCGCACCTGTATCAGTTCGTGCTTGAAACCAAGGGTGTCATAGAGCTTGAGGCTGGCGGCATTGTCTGACACGATTTGAATTTCCACCGAGTGGGCGCCCTGGGCGCGCAACCAATTAATCGCAATGCGCGAAAGCTCGCGCCCGACCCCGAAGCGGCGGGCCTCCGGCACGACCCACATATCGCTCAACTGGCCGACCAGCACCCCGCCCCAGTGTTCCGGCACGCGCCGGACGCGTGAGAGCATAAAGCCCGCCACCTGGCCGTCCATTTCGGCGACATGCACCTGGCTGAATTTGCCGAGAGTGCGGACATAAGAATCCATCCAGGCCTGGCCGGGGTCAGGCGGTTCGGGCAGGCGCACATTGAGGGTGCGCAGGTAGGCATCCAGCTCGGCGTACATCGTGCGGATGATGGGGTAATCGGCTTCCTGAATCGTACGGTAGAGGACTTCGGTCATGGCAGCGCCTCACGAACGGCAGCGGGCCAGCGGGCGGGGTCAAAGCCGTGCTGGGCGAGGAAAGCATAGGCCACCCGCTCCAACCCAAAGGCGGTGCAGCCGGTGTGGATTGGCTTGCCGTCCGGCAGGGTGATGTCCAGATGGCGGCCAAAGAAATCCTGATGATAGTTGTAGGAACCGATGGCGAGAGTGCTGTCCTTGAAGGGCAGACGCGCCCGGATTTCATACTTGAGTTGGAAGGCATTCTGGAAGGCGGCCTGCTTGCGAAACTCGCCGACAAAGAAGGGGTCGTTGGCGGTTTCAACCTGATAGGCCAGCCCGAGTTCTTCAAAGATTTTCTGCATGAACAGGCGCGACTGTTCACGCTTTTCAAGCACAAAGTCTTTGGAGCCCACGAAGATGACTTCACGCATAGTGAAGTTCCACAGCCGTTCCAGCGAGGTCAGGTTATTGGATTCGTAGCGGAAACAGTTGCCGACGGCGGTGGCAATGAGCTGGCCGTTGGGCAGGGGGTGGTCGGCAAGCGAGAAATACAGGTGATAGCACACGGCGGGCGAGAGCAGGGCCTGAATCTGCGAGAAGAATTCGGCCGGGCTGTTGAGGCCGTGGCCTTCATATTTCGCCTTTTCCGCAAACTCATTGATGATGTCCAGGTCTTCGCGTAAATGGGTGGCAAAGGTCAGCGAGTGCGGGAAGGCCTTGAAGTAGTCCACCCGGTCCAGGAATTTGGCGGACATGAGGGTCGGGAAGCGGTAGGGCTGAGCCTCAAAGTGGGCGGCCAGCTGCAGAAAGCGGCCTTCAAAGTACTCTATCAGGCGGCTCATCAGCGGGCCGAAGGTGAAGATGCCGGTACTTTCTTCGTACACCTCGCGGCGGGCGAGCAGTTCGGTTAGCGGGTCCGCGTCATAGGATACCGGCCGGGCCAGGTGGTCTTCCAGGATTTCAACCCGCGGGGCGATGCTGCCCTGGGCCATTTCCTGGACTACGCGCTGGACCTTGGCTTCGATTTCGGCGGCGTTGCCGGCGGAGCGCAGGGTGAGGGTGATGCGGTCGCCGCTTTCGGCGACCTGGGCGGCGGCAATCGCCTCATCCACATAGGCCAGCTTGGACTGTATCTGCCCGACCAGATGGGGCGGAATAGCCACAACGGGCGTGACTTCCAGGGTACTTGTTTCAGGCATGGCCGTTTTGCGCCAGATGCTCACAGATAGCGGCCACACTGGTGAGAGCGGTGATGGTATCGGCGTTGATTTCCACGCCCAGCTGGGCTTCCAGGCTGACCATCACTTCCATGTGGCCCATCGAATCCCATTGCGGCAGGTCGCCAAACTGCAATTCGGAGGTGATGTCAGTCGCGGTTACTTTGAGGGCGGCAGCCAGCACCGGCTGGACTTTGGCAAACAGGGTGGGGTCGAGGACTTCCAAGAGACTCTCCAGATTGGTAGGGCTGATTGTTTATAACAGAAAATCGCCGTCGTTGGCAACGCCATCCACTATCGCCCGGATGGCGGGGTTGTTCTCGGGCCGCAGGGCAGCCAGCCCAAAATTTTTCAGGCTGACATAGCCGGGGCGCGGGTGGGTGGTTAGGAAATCGGCAAAGGGCAAGCCGGTTTTGAACAACTGGTAGTACAGGAAACGGCGGGCCTGGCGTTTGAATTCCGGCGGAATGGGGATGCTTTCGGCGGCGAGGAATTCTTCGGCCTGCTGGCGGTAGGCGGCGGCGCTGGGCGGAAAGAACACGGTCGGGTAGCGGGTGTAGCGGGCCTGCCCGGCGCACAGCACCGGCCGGTCAAGCAGGGTGCCTTCGAGGCCAATACTGGAGTTGTAAACCATCATGAATTTGGCGCGCTCTATCAGAGCATAGGAGCTGACGTATTCCTGCGAATCGATGAAAACGACATTGGGCCTTTCGGTTAGGCGATTGCGCTGCACCCAGCCGCGCACGCTCTCGCGGGCCTGCTTCTGGGTGCCGGGGCGCATTTCGTCCGGGTGGGCGCGCAGTACAAACAGCGTTTCCGGGTGGGTGTCAATCAGACTGCGAACATCGTCCAGCCATTCAAACATGCTGTCATAAAGCACGTTGGCATGCGGCTGGCTGGTATCAAAAATCACATTGGTGAAAACCGGTACGATCTGTTTAAAGCGGGTAGCCTTTTCCAGAAATTTGGCATCCAGGTCGTGCATTTCAGGCCAGAAGGTGATGCCGGCCATGGTGAATTCGCCCTGAAAACGCTGGGTGAGAAGCGCATCCAGTCGAGCGGCTTCGGCTTCATCCAGCTCAAAATCGGCGGGGATGTCAATCGGGTAGGCGGTAGCCTCTCCGGCGGTGAAGAAAGCCGACATGGGCTGAAAAGCGACTTCCTGGGTGATGGTGCGGATGCCGCGCTGGCGTGCCAGGCGGGCGGCGACCGCTTCGGGGAACATCATGCCGTTGAAGATAACCACGACATCCGGCTGAACTTCATCGAGGAAAGCGGTAAATTCACGGGCGACATTCCAGGCCGAGAGAATGTACTGGCGGTACAGGAAGCGGGTGGATTCATCATCGGCGAGGGTGTGGAGGCGCAGGCGCCAGCGCAAGCCGGGCAACACAATTTCGCCCAGCGGCAGGCCGCCGTATTCGAAGGTCAGCAAATCTTCCAGCGTTAAGGAGCGCAAAGCAGCGGCCAGGTCGGCCTGCTGGCGGTAGCCGAACCCGTGCACCTCGCCGCCCACATACAGCCGTTTGGATTGGGCGATGCAGGCCTTGCAGGGCGGTTCTTTAAGCGGGTTGTCAATATCGGCGCCCAACATGCAGCGGCTCATGCCCGCCTCGCACACAAAGTGCACCACGCGCAGCCCGGCCAGGCGCAAACCCCAGCCCGCCAGCAACTGAAAGGCGGCATTCAGACTGATATTCTGGATGCGGGTGGAGGCGTTGAACATGGCGACTGTTTTGGCGCCCGGGGTCGGTACGGTAGCGGCGACCTGGCGCGCCAACTGCCACAAGCGGTAACGATTGCGAAGCGTGGCAAGCTGGGCAGGAATACGGTGTGGCATGCGGGTCTGGGGTTTTAAGGCGAGGGGGATTAGCTGCGGGCGGCCTCAAAATAGGCCTGGCTCAAGCGGTTAAGCGCAATCAGGAAGCCCTCGCCGCCGCGCTGGTGGCCGCGCCAGATTTCCGGAATCATGGTGCCGTGATAGCCCTTGAAAGCCCGGAAGAAGCGCACCCAGTCAATCGTGCCTTCGTCAATTTGCAGGCCTTCGCCATCCAGCCCGGAGGCATCCGAGAGGTGCAGGTGAGCGATGTAGGGCAGTAATGCTTCGGCCTGTTCATAGAAATCCACATGCGCCCAGTTGCAGTAGAGCTTGTGGTGGCTGGTGTCATAGCACATTTTGAGGCCGCGCGGCTTGAGGAAATCGATAATCTCATAGGCATCCATGAAGGCATTGGTGAGCCACTGGCCGCCAAAGTACCAGGGGTGGGCGGGCAGGTTCTCCAGCAGCAGTTCCACGCCGGCATAGTCCAGTGCATCCACCGATTTGCCGAGGTTGGTATACAGGGCGGCCTTGTCTTCCAGCGGGTGGTCGAGGCTGGCAGCGCCCGGATGGACGACCACCTTGGGGACACCCTTGAAGAAGGGTGCCATCTGGCGGGTGACATCAATGGCTTTTTGCAGCAGTTCAATCGAAGACAGACGCAGGCGTTCATCCGGCGTACACAGGTCGACGAGGTTGTGGCCCCAGAACTCGGGGGCGTGCACCACCAGGCCGAGGTCCTGCTGGCCGCCGGTGTATTCTTCATCCAAATCGCGGTCGGTGAAATGGAATTCCAAAATCCTGGGCTGGAAGGGGAGCATGGCCTCGACATCGGCGTGGCGCACCACGAAGCCCCAGTCCATCGGCAGGGTGTGTTCGACATCCAGCGTGATGAGTTCGCCGATATCCACCGGCAGGAACATGCCATCCGCCTCGATGGCGCGCTGGACGGTGTGGCCGATGAGCTGGTCATACAACTGCGGGCTTAATCCCTGCCCCGGCCCCTTAACGGTGACCATCTCGGCGGTAATGGTTTCGCCGGGCTGGATGTCGCGGGTCGCCACCAGACTCTTGGCGAGGACTTCGCGGTTAAGGATTTCACCGCGCGACATGAATTTTTCCTCACCGGTGCCGAGCGCGGTTTCGACCTGACGGATGTCGCGCACCATTTTCTTGAAGCCGACCGGCTCGAGGCTGGCGGCATGGTCGGGGCCTTCCATGGTGCGGTCGAGGGTGATATGGCGTTCAATAATATTGGCGCCCACGGCGGCCGCCACGGTGCTGATAGCAATACCGCGCTCATGGCCGGAGTAGCCCACCGGCACATCAAATTTCGCCAACTGCTGCATGAAGCGCAGGTTGATGTCTTCAAAGGCGGCCGGGTAGGCGCTGTTGCAGTGCAGCAGGGCAAACTGGGCGCGGCGCTGCTTGAGGAAGGCCACAGTGGTTTCGACTTCTTCCATGCGGCTCATACCGGTGGAAAGAATCATCGGCAGGCCCTTCTGGGCGAGGTGGTCGAGCAGGGGCAGGTTAATCATGTCGGCCGAGGCGACCTTGAAAGCCGGTACGCCGAGGTCAGCCAGAAAATCGGCGCTGTCGGTGTCAAAGGGCGTGCACATGAAGGTAATGCCCTTCTTCGCGCAGTACTCATGCAGGCGCACAAAATCTTCGTCTGAAAGTTCGACCTTTTGCAGAATCGGCAGCAGGAAAGCGAGGTTTTTCTCGCCCGCATTGACATTGTCCAGGTACTTCTTGGGATAGAGCTTTTCGAGATTGCGCTTCTGGAATTTGACGGCATCCACGCCGGCATCCACGGCGGCATCAATGAGCTGAAACGCCAGTTCCGGGATGCCGTTGTGGTTGACGCCGATTTCAGCGATGATGTAGGCCGGGTGGCCATCGCCGATCAGGCGGTCTCCGATTTTAATTTCAGGCATACAGGTCTTCCTTAAAACAGTGATGTGCCGCTCACCAGCCGCCGGGCCGGGGGCTCACGGCGGTTGAAGGTCTATTGTACCCGCGTCGCGTTCAGGCTTTGGTGACGCGATAGCCGAGGTCGGCTTCGGACACCACGCCCTCGGTAAACAGGCGCTCGGCGCGCTGCCAGTCGTCGGGCGAGTCGATATCGACCCAGTCGCCGGGGTCAATCACCAGCGGCAGGATTTGGTCGCCGGTCATGGAGTTCTTTTCGAGGATGGTGCGGGCCCAGACCGCATCCACATAGCCGGTCTGCCAGTACACATCCGGCAGGGCCTGGCGGGGCTGGTTGTAGGGTTCGGCAAAGCCGGTGTTTTGCATCAGGGCTTGCAGGCGGCCAGTGGGGTCAATCGTCCACATCTTGAAGGGATTCTGGAAGGGGACGATGACGGTCCGGCAGCAATCGGCTTCCGGGCGGGCGACGAGCGCCTGGACGGCCTGGTCAATGTGCCACAGGCGGCGGAAAGGCGAGGTGGGGCGCAACTGGACAACGATGTCCGGGGTGTAGTTTTCGTGTTCGGCCAGCCAACCGAGGGCGTGCTGGAAGACGGGCAGGTCGGTGGTGTTATCCTGCGAGTGTTCGGCCGGGCGCATAAAGGGCGTTTCAGCGCCATATTCACGGGCGACGGCGGCGATTTCCTCGTAATCGGTGGAGACGATGACACGCGTAACCGATTGGGCGGCGCGGCCAGCGGCGATGCTCCAGGCAATCAGCGGGTGGCCGGCAAATGGCAGGATGTTCTTGCGCGGGATGCTCTTGCTACCGCCGCGAGCGGGGATGAGGGCGAGGACTTCCGGGGAACTGGGCATGCGGCGCCTTACCAGGCCGTCCAGCCGCCATCCACCACCAGGTTGGCGCCGGTCATATAGGTGGAGGCATCCGAGGCAAGGAACAGCAGGGCGCCGTTCATCTCATCCGGCTGGGCCATGCGGCCGAGCACGCTGCGGGCGGCGTAGGCCTGCACGAACTCGTCATCGTGGTTGTTGAACACACCGCCGGGGGTGAGGGCATTCACGCGAATGCCCTGCCCGGCATAGTAGGTGGCAAGGTACTTGGTGAGGCCGAGCACGCCGGCCTTGGTCACGGTGTAGGTCACGGGCTTGAATTGGGGCGGTTGGCCGGAGCGCTGGTACAGGCGCTGGTCTGGCCCCACCAGGCCATACATGGAACAGATATTGACGATTGTGCCGCCGCCCTGCGCCAGCATGGGGGCGACGGCCTGCTGGCAGGCGAGGAACATGCCGGTCAGGTTTACATTCAGGGCTTCGTTCCACTTCGCCAGCGGATAATCTTCAAACGCGTTGGCGCCCTGCTGGCCGATTTCGGCAGGGTCGAATTTAGGGTCGAGGGCAGCGGAGTTGACGAGGATATCCAGACGGCCAAAGTCGCTGACGGCGGCCTGCACCATGCCCTTGACCGAAATCTTGTCGGTGATGTCGGTCTGGGTGTGGGCGGCCTTGAAACCGGCGGCTTTGAGTTCCTCGGCCAGGGCCTGCGCTTTGGCGCCATTTACATCCGCCGCCAGCACGGCCGCGCCGGCCGCGGCCAGGGTGCGGCAAAACTGCTGGCCGAGCAGGCCGGCCGCGCCGGTTACGATGGCGACGCGGCCGGTGAGGTCAAACTGGGCAGGCAGGGGGCGGGTCATGAGGGTCTGCCAGTGGCGGTGAGGTTCAGGCGCCGTTCTCGCCGTTGGGGCGGATGAAGCCGCGCCCGACCAGATATTCCACGATTTTCTGGGCGTTCTGGTCGGGGGTGAAGTTGACCGTATCCAGCTTGATTTCCGGGTCGCGCGGTTCTTCGTAGGGGTCGTCAATGCCGGTCATGCCCTTGAGTTCGCCGCGGCGGGCCTTGGCGTACAGGCCTTTAATATCGCGTTCTTCGCACACTTCCAAGGGGGTATCCATGAAGACTTCGATGAAGTTTTCTTCGCCAATCATCTTCTTGACTTCGTTGCGGTGGGCGCGGTAGGGGCTGATGGCGGCGCAGATGACCGTGCCATTGTGGCGCACGATTTCGCCGGCCACAAAGCCGATGCGCAGAATGTTGGTGTCGCGGTCTTCAGGGCTGAAGCCGAGGCCTTTGGAGAGGTGGGTGCGAACGACATCACCATCCAGCACGGTGAGCTGGCGGCCGTGCTCCAACAGCATCGGGATTAGGGCGGCGGCGGTGGTGGACTTGCCGGAGCCGCTCAAGCCAGTGAACCACAGCACAAAGCCGCGGCGGTACTGAGGCGGGTTGACATCCAGCAGGATTTCACTGGTTTCCTTGCGGGTGAACCATTCGGGCAGGTATTTGCCCTGGGCAAGGTAGTCATCGCGCACCTGGGTGCCGGAGATGGTGGCGACTTTGGCGCCCTGCGGCACTTTGCTATCTTCTTCAAAGCGGTCTTCGTCCGGCAGGTAGACCATCATCTTGAAGGGCACCATCTTGACGCCGATTTCGGCTTCGTGTTTGGAGAGCAATTCCTGGGCGTCGTAAGGGCCATAGAAAGGCTTGCCGTTGCCATCATTGCCGGGGCCGGCATGGTCGCGACCGACGATGAAGTGATTGACGCCGTGGTTGCGGCGGATGATGGCATGCCAGACGGCCTCGCGCGGGCCGCCCATGCGCATGGCGAGCGGCAGCAGACTCAAGACGGTCTTGTTCTTGTCGTAGTAGTTGTCATACAGGGCGCGGTAGACGCGGCAGCGGGTGTAGTGGTCTACATCGCCGGGCTTGGTGAGGCCGACGACCGGATGAATAAGCAGGGAGCCACCGACTTCTTCGGCGGCGCGCTTGGTCAGTTCTTCATGGACGCGGTGCATCGGGTTGCGGGTCTGGAAAGCGACCACATTGGCGTTGCCCATACTTTCCAGCAGGGCGCGCACTTCGGCCGGGGTGCGGCGCAGGTCAGCGAAGTCGTTGTACACCGGTAGATTGAGGACTTTGAGTTCGCCCGAGATGCAGGTATCGCCCCAGGTAATCATTTCGGAGACCAGCGGGTGGCGCGGGTCGGTGGTGCCGAGGACTTTCTGGGCTTCTTCGTTGGCGTTCCACTTGAAGCGTTCTTCGAGGTCCATGATGGCGAACACGTTATTGCGCGAGTCACGCAGCACGACTTTATCCGCATCGCTGGGCAGGGCTTCTTTGTCCACCGTCAGAGTAATCGGCATCGGGAAGAGGGTGCCATCGGCAAGGCGCATGTTATCCAGCACGCTGTGGTAATCCTCCTTGCCCATAAAGCGGGTAAGGGGCGAAAAGCCGCCGGTGGCGAGCAATTCGAGGTCGTGCAGGCTGCGGTCAGAAATCTGCACCGAGGGCAGGCTGGTGGCTTCTTCCAGCAGTTTCAGGCGTTCATCGCCGGTGACCAGCAGGTCCACCAGCGTACCGCCGTAAGGGTCAATCAGTACGCCGGGTTTGGTTGTGTCAGACATTGTGGGTCGCTCCAGAGGTTTTGCGGCCGGGCCGGATGCGCCAGCCGTTGGGTTGTGAATTTGAAAAAACGCAAACGCCCGATGATACCATAATCTACCCGGCGGCGAACTCCACCCTTTGTCTGATTTCTGCAGATTGGTGGGCCGCCAGTGCCAGTTTGAGCGCCCATTCGCCATCCGTTAGGGTGCAGACTGGCTGGGCATCGCCGCGGACGACCTCGATAAAGTGCGCCATCTGGGCGCGGAAAAGGTGGTCGCGCTCAAAGTCAGGCGGGATGGGGGCGCGCTGCCATTGCGGGGCCTCAGCAGTGAAATATTCGACGAAGTGGTCGGCGTTATTCCAGCGCAATGAGCCGTTTGTGCCAATAATTTCCAGGTCATGGTGCGGTGGGCGCTGAGTGTAGTTGAGGTGCAGGCTGGCGAGCGGGCCAGCGGCGAATTCAAGCAGAATTTCGGCGGTGTCTTCGACATCTATTTCCAGGTCGCTTAATTTGCCGGTCCAGGCCGAGAGGCCGCGCACCTCGCCGAACAGCCAGCGCAGATAATCCAGCGGGTGGGTGAGGGTGAGCACCACTCCGCCGCCAAGGTCTTTGCGGGCGGCGTAGCCCTGGCGGTAGTCTTCCCAGGGGTGCCAGTCTGGCAGGTATTCGCCCCAGTGGGCGCGGGCCGAAAGCGGCCGGCCGATACGGCCGGAATCGAGGGCGGCTTTGATCCAGTGCAGGGCGGGATGGTAGCGGAATTGAAAGCCGACCAGGATGCGGTTGCCGAATTCGTAGGCGGCCCGGCGCAGGTCATCCACTCCGGTTAATGAGTCAGAAATGGGTTTTTCGAGCAGGATGTGGCAACCAGCGCGGGCGGCCGGGAGGGCGACTTCCAGATGCAGGGCAGTGGGGTTGGCGATGATGACGGCATCCGGGCGATGCGCCAGGGCGGCCTGCAGGTCCGTTTCTGCGGGGTAGGCAGCCAGGTCTTCATCCGGCAGGGTGCTGTGGCGGGTGCGGTACAGCACGATATCGGTTTGCCCCAGGGCGGTGAGATGGCGCAGATGTCGCCGCCCGATGCTCCCCAGACCGCAAATTAGAAATCGCATGATGCCTGTTAGCGCTTGGTCTTGATGATGCCGACCGGCTGGTATTGCGGGTCCCACTTGCCCCACGGCATGCCGTTATCGCCGGATTGGTAGTAGAAGGCGGCGAGATGGTCGCTTAATTCAGCGCAATGGACGAGGTCATCCATCATGGCGTTATAGTCGGCGTAATTATCCGAAACACTAGAGTCCAGATTGAAGATGCGGCGCAGGGTGCCGGCAGAGTAGCACATACCGCGCGAGGCTTCATGGTAGGTGTCGGTTTGGCCAACGGTGCAGAGAGTGGCAATGATGCGCCCGCCGGGTTTGAGCACCCGCAGGAGTTCAGCCACGACCTGTTCGAGACCCTCCGGAGTGTTGTGTTCCAGCGAGGAAATCGAGACGATATCGTCAATGCTTTCATCGGCCAGGTCGGACAGATGCATGAGGTCCTGGTTGTACACCAGCACCCGGCCGGGGCGCGGATTGGGGATCGCGTCAATCAGGCGCTGCCCGAGTCCGACGCGGGGCAGGTCTTCCGGGCGCAGGCCGCGCACCCGTACCCCGGCCCGCACCCCGCGCAGGCGCATCGGCCAGGAGGCGCGCACGGTGCGGTCGATACTGTAGACCATGGCACCCTGGCGGGCGAGCTGCCATTGAATCAGGCCGGTACCGGCCCCGGCATCCATGATGGTCTTATGACCGACCGGCCCCAGGTGGCGCAACACCCAGGTGAGATCGAGCAGGTAATGCCAGCCGAAGCCCAAACCGAGGCGGGCCGAGAGGCGGTGGAGATTCCTGACCTGTTTTCGCTCTTCATCCAGCAGGCGAACCGGCAAAATCTCGAGGCGGTCAGAGGGGGCATTGGTCATAGGAGTGTTCTCAAAAGAGGACGTTCAAATCTTAATCGCTTTTGGGGGTTTGCAACAGGTTCAACAACCAATTGGCAGTGCGCTGGCCGGCATCCCCATCGATAAAGGTACATTCGCGCTCAATGAAAGCGCGCCGCTCCGCCAGTTCAGCGGCCGGGTTTTCCAGATAATAGTGGATGGCCTCGGCCAGTTCAGATTCGGTGGCCGCCACTTTGCCGGCGCCGGATTCGATGAAGCGCAGGTGGGTGGGCCAGCCGCCAATACGCGATAGCGGCAGGGTGAATTTGCCCGGCCAGCCTGCGAGCGAATCGAGTACGGCACTGACCACCGGCCGGTCGTGCAGGCTGGCTTCCACCACCATGGTGCTGTACACGGTGGTAAACACATCTGAATAGGCCATGAACGAGGCCTTTTCGGGCATGTCCTCGCCGGAGTAATGCCCCAGTTCACCGCCCAGCGCCACCGGCTCGACGACATGCACATGCGGGAGTTGGCGCGCCAGTTCACGCACACGCTCGCGTTCAGCGGCGAAACGCGGCACATCCATGAAATGATTAGGGTGCAGGCGCACCAGCAACTGGCAGGGCTGGCCGAGGCGGTCTTCACTGACCAGGCGCGCCAGAGCTTCGATATTCTGGATATTGGGCGAGAATGTGATGAAGGAACTGGCATAGCCAATCAGTTTGCGCTGCGGGTCAAGGCCGTGCATCTGGAAATAGTCGGCGCGCGGCAACAGCCACTCTTTGCGGAAGTAGCCATCATAGGAGGGGATGCCGCCGATGTGAATGCGCCCGGCGGGCCAGTCCGAGCCGTGCATGAGTTCGGCTTTTTGCAGTTCTGACCAGCAGGTGATGTGTTGCACATCCGCACCGGGCAGGCTGTACGAAGAGGAATTGTCCCAGCCGACGATGACGCTGGCGGTGGGTACGCCGCGAGCGGCCGCCTGCCGCAGCAGGTAGCGGTCCAGCCGCCAGCCGGGCGTACTGGCGATTACGAGGTCGGGCTGGTATTTATCGAAGAGGTCGGTGTAGAGGAGTGGGCTAAACCGGCGCTGAAGGCGCACGAGCCAGCACCGCGCAAAACGGCTGCGGCGCAAGACGGCAACCACCAGCCGCATGAGGGGGAAGAGGCGTTTGCGGCGCGACCCGGCTTCGTCTTCCACCTGAGCGAGAAAGGCATCTACCGCCTGCAGGTTGATGCGGCGCGAGGCGCCGGCCCGGCGCAGAAAATCCAGCCACCATTGGGCGCTGGGTTGAACAGTATTAAAGTAGGCGCGGGCTTCTTTAAAGCGCAGGCTTTCAACAATGAGACCGGGCTGCCCAAAGCGGGCTTCGATTTTTTCCTTGAGGGCTTCATCGGTGAGCAGTACGACCCGCACGCCGGCGGCCAGCAGGGCGGGCACGACCGCACTTTGCAGGAAGTACACAATCGCCAGACCATGGTCGGCGCTGATGAAAAGCGTTTTGGCAGGTTTCACAATCGCCTATTGTAATCGTTTGCGGGTCACATTCAGCCCCGGTACAGCCACT
>JANJTX010000008.1 GCA_024710875.1 Anaerolineales bacterium
CAGGCCACCCAGCGTATCCGCCTCGTCAGTCGGTAAATGAGAGTGCATTAGGTCATTGACTTCTTCCAAATCAATGCCGCCATGAAACAGGAATTCATCCGGCGCGACTTCCTGCGCCATCTCGACTTCTTCATCATCGTATTCGTCCTGAATTTCGCCGAAAATCTCTTCCACAATGTCTTCCAGCGTCACCAGGCCGGAAATACCGCCGTATTCATCCACAATCACGGCGATATGGTAGCGTTCCGCCTGCATCTCATCCAGCAGTTCATCCAACTTCTTGGTTTCCGGGATGAAGTTCACCGGGCGCAGCAATTCATGCAACGAGCGAATGCCATTTCCCGCCCGCCAGGCCTTGAGCATGTCCTTGGTGTACAGCAGCCCGATGATATTTTCGCTGCTGTTCTCATACACCGGCACCCGCGAAAAACCCGATTCGAGCAGTACATCGGTCGCCTGTTCCAGCGGGGTGTGCACATCCAGCATCAGCATATCCACCCGCGGCACCATAATCTCACGCGCCACGGTTTCGCCCAGCTCAAACACATTCTGGATCATCTGGCTCTCATCCGCTTCCAGTACGCCGGCCGCCTGCCCGGCCTCCACCAGGCTCTTCAGTTCGTCTTCCGTTATGGTCACCAGGTTACGGTTATTGGCCGAATCAGACAGCCGCATTGGGATTGCCAGAAACGGGCTCATCAGCGTGACCAGCAAGCGGCCCACCGGCGTAAAGCGCACCGCCCAAGTCTCCGGGTCGCGCAGAATCACCCGCTCGGCCACAAATTCCAGCAGCCACAACGCCAGGGCGCTGCCCAACATCGTCGCCAATATCAGCGCACCGGTGATTTCCTCGGCTCGCCATGGTTCCAGCAAGTTGAGCAGGATGGCCGCCATCGAAAAGCGCAATAAGATCTGGGTTAGTTTCAGGGTTGCCCGCAGGCGGGCTCGCCGGGTGACCAGCGCCACCGTGGGCTGCACATCCAACGCCCCCTGCTCGCCCAGGTTAATCAGCCGCCCGTAACGGATATTCAGCAACCCGGCGCGGGTCGCCGCCACCGTCAGATTAACCATCAAGAGCACAATTAAAGCGATAGTTTCAGTTTCAGTCATGATTTATTTGGCTTTTCGCACTGGCCGGGCCGGAATACCGACCACCAGCGCATCCTCCGGGACATCCTTGGTGACCACCGAGCCGGCTCCGGTACGGGCGCCCGCGCCGATTTTGAGCGGCGCCACCAGCATCGTATCGCTGCCGATAAACGCCCCATCGCCAATTTCGGTGTGATTTTTATTTACGCCATCATAATTACAGGTGATTGTCCCCGCCCCGATGTTCACATCCTTGCCAATCGTGGCATCCCCGATATAGGAGAAATGCCCCATCTTGGCCCCCGGCGCCAGGTAAGAATTCTTGACCTCGCCGAAATTGCCCATGTGCACTCCATCCCCCAGGTGCGCCCCCTTGCGCAGGTGGGCATACGGGCCTACATCCACATGGTTTTCCAGGCGGGCATACTCCACGACCGACATGAATAATTTGCAGTCATCCCCCACCGTGCTGTCCTGTACCAGCGTATTCGGCCCGACCTCACAGCGCGCCCCAAGCACGGTCGACCCGCGCAACATCGTGTTGGGGTGCAGCACCGTATCCGGGCCAATTTGCACCCCCGGCTCAATGTACGTCGTGGCCGGGTCAATCAGCGTTACACCGGCCTCCATCCACGCCCGGTTGATGCGCCGCCGCAGGATACTTTCAGCCTCGGCCAGATGCACCCGGCTGTTAATGCCAATCGTTTCTTCGGCATCTTCCATCATTAAGGCTTGAACCGGCTGGCCTTCGGCATTGGCGATTTTCACCAAATCCGTCAGGTAGTACTCGCCCTTGGCTGAAAGCGGAATTTGCTTCAACGCCGCCCAAAGCCACTCGGCCTGGAAGCAATAGCCGCCCACATTCAATTCACGAATCGCCCGTTGCTCTTCGGTGGCTTCGTGGTCTTCCACAATCGCCTGCACACTGCCATCTGGGTTGCGCACAATCCGGCCAAACCCGCGCGGGTCATCGGCCAAAACGGTCAGCATACTGAACGGCCCCGGGTTGGTCTGCTGGGCGACGATCAATTTTTGGTAAGTTTCCGCCGTAATCAGCGGCATATCGGCCTGTGCCACCAGTACCAGGTCGGTCTGGCCTTCCAAGGCCGAGGCCGCCTGCATCACGGCATGGCCGGTGCCCAGTTGCTCGGCCTGCACTACAAAACGCGCCGCCGCCCCCACGGCCGCCTGCACTGCTTCCGCCCCGTGGCCGACCACCACCACCGGGGTCTGGCCGGTCAGGTCGGCCAGCGCATCCAGCGCGTGGCGCACCAGCGGTCGCCCGCCGAGCGGATGCAACACCTTGGGTAACTCGGAACGCATGCGCGTGCCTTTGCCAGCAGCCAGCAAGACGGCGGTTGTTTTCATATGCAATTGGTTCCTTGCAAGGGAATCTTAAGTACCCGTTGGGCGGCCAGCAGACTTACGGCCAGCAACCAGTGAGGGAGAGAAGTCGTCCGGATTGGACTGAGAGGGTCTATATCTTCCAACAAAGAGTTCCAGTGGTCGGCGGTTGTTCCGTCCAGCGGCAATCGGCCGCCATGGCCGCCATCCATTCTTACATCCTATCAGCCGGCCCTCCCACGTGTGGGAGGGGCCAACTTTCAGCAGGGGCGCCTGGATTCGAACCAAGATAAACGGCTCCAAAGGCCGCTGTGCTACCATTGCACCACGCCCCAATGGGTTCGCCCGGCTTACCGGGAGGCGCTGTATTTTATCATAACCCGCCCCGCGGCGACCAGATTTTGCCTTCCACCCCACTTGCGACTATAATACTTGGAAATTATGAAAGAAATCGCCCAGGGTGTTGTCATTGAAGACGGTTATGCCGGCGTAACGCTGGGGGCCTTGTTGCTGCCGCACGGCATTGTGATGATTGACGCGCCCCCGCGCCCCGATGACGGCCGCGCCTGGCTCGCCGCCCTGCGCGGCAGCGGCCCGGCCCGCGACCGCCTGCTGGTTACGCTGGATTCCCACCCCGACCGCAGCCTCGGCGCCCGGGTGCTGGATAGCCCGGTCATCGCCCACCACCACACCCAGGGGCTCTTCCGCCAGCGCAGCGCCATCTTCAAATCCCAAACCCTTGAAAGCGGCGCCGAGTGGGAAACCCTCACCGGCTTAAGCGGCCTGCGCTGGCTGATCCCCAACCTCACCTTTGACACTCGGATTAACATCCATTGGGGCGACGAACCGGTACTGGTAGAAGCCCACCCTGGCCCGGAAAGCGGCGCCTGCTGGGTACACCTGCCCGCCCAACGCATCCTCTTCATTGGCGATTGTGTCACCCTGCGCCAGCCGCCCTTCCTCGCCCAGGCCATGCTCCCCGAATGGTTGGACACGCTCGACCTGCTCATGAACCGCCAATATCGCGACTACCAGATGGTGTGCAGCCGCGGCGGCCTCGTATCCGAAAAGCACATCCGCAACTTCCGCCGCGCCCTGGCCGACCTGCACAAACGCCTCGAGAAAATTGGCCCTCGCAAAGGTGCTCTGGAAGCCGCCGAAAAGCAATTCCCAAAAATTCTCTCGTCTTTTGAATCTCCCGCCCGCGCCAAAACCCAGCACAGCCAGCGTCTGCGCTTCGGCCTGGCCAGTTACCTCCACCGCGTCTACGGCTCGGCGACTCCGCTTCTGGCCGAGCCCGGCGGCGAGTAACCCGGCATGCCGGACCGCACCTACCAGCCCCTCTACGAACTCACCCGTGGGCGGGTGGTGGAATCCATTCACTATGGCGCGCTCGCCATATCTGATGCCAGCGGCAACCTCATCGCCTGGGTCGGCGACCCGCACACCCGTACCTACCTGCGCTCCACCGCCAAACCCTTCCAGGCCCTGCCTTTCATTGAGGCCGGCGGCCACACCCATTTCAGCTTCTCGCCCGCCGAAATCGCCCTCATTTGCGCTTCCCACACCGGCACCGATGCGCATGCCGAACTGGTTGCCAGTCTGCAAGCCCGCCTCGGTTTATCGGAAAGCGCCCTGCAATGCGGCGTCCACCCGCCCTACGATGAGGCCACCGCCAAACGGCTGGCCGCCGCTGGCACAGCCCCGCACGCCAACCGCCATAACTGTTCCGGCAAACATACCGGCATGCTGGCCCACGCCCTGTTCAAAAACGCGCCGTTGGAAACCTATCTCGAACCGGAGCACCCCATCCAGCAGGCCATTCTGACCGCTTTCGCCGAGATGTGCGGCCTACCGCCCGCCGAAATCGACCTGGGCATTGACGGCTGCTCGGCGCCCAACTTCTGCGCACCACTCGCCCACGCCGCCGCCGCCCTCGCCCGCCTGGCCGGGCCGGATGACCTGCCCGCCGGACGCGCCGCCGCCTGCCACACCATCACCGCCGCCATGCTCGCCCACCCGGAAATGGTCAGCGGCCCCGGCACCTTTGATACCGACCTGATGCAGGCCACCCAGGGGCGCATCCTCACCAAGGGCGGCGCCGAGGGCTACCAGGGCATCTGCCTGTTGCCCGGCGCCCGCGGCCCGGGTTCGCCCGCGCTGGGCATCGCCCTCAAAATCGCCGATGGCGACCGCCGCGGCTGGGCCCGCCCGGCCGCAACCCTCGCCCTCCTCACCGAGCTGGGCGCCCTCACGGAAACCGAGCAGGCCGCTCTGGCCGCCTACGGCCCGCGCCGTTCCATCACCAACTGGCGCGGCCTGGAAGTTGGCGAAGCCCGCCCCTGCTTCACTCTGGAGCGTGCATGACCGCCAACCTCAAAAGCCGCGCCCAGCAAATTCACGACCGCCTGCTGACCTTCTACGGCAAGCCCGTCTGGCGTACGCCCCTGCCCGCCATTGATGAACTCGTCTCCACCATCCTCTCGCAGGCCACCAGCGACCTCAACCGCGACAAAGGCTTTGACGCCCTCAAGGCGAACTTCAAGGACTGGGAAGCGGTGCGCGATGCCCCCACCGGGGACGTCATCCGCGCCATCACCCCGGCCGGGCTGGCCAACCAGAAAGGCCCGCGCATCCAGCAGGTTTTGCGCGACATCACCGCCCTCACCGGCGGGCTGGATATCGAATTCCTGCGCGAATACACCCCCCAGCAGGCGATTGACTGGCTGGTGCAATTCAAGGGCGTGGGCCGCAAGACCGCCAGCATCGTGCTGCAGTTCTCGCTCGACCTGCCGGCTTTCCCGGTTGATACGCATGTCTATCGCGTTTCCGGCCGCCTCGGCCTGCGCCCCGAAAAGATGAGCGCCGATGCCGCCCACGAACACCTGGAAGCCCTCTTTGACCCAAAAACCTATTATGATGGTCACCTGAACATCATCCACCTGGGGCGCGAAATCTGCCAGGCCCGCACCCCGCGCTGCGCCGACTGCCCGATTAACCACTTGTGCGATTATTACGCTGCCCAACTGACCGCCGGAGGAACCGCATGACCGCAGACCATCCTCATATCGCCCTCCTGCGCCAGCGGCTGGAAGCCCTCGGCGCCGATGAAGAAGCCCGCGCCGCTCTGGCGGCCCTCGAAGCGGAAATCGAGGCGGCCCTTGACGAGAAAGCTAAATTTGTTTCCGTCATCACCCATGAACTGCGCCTGCCGATGACCAGCATTCAGGGCTACACCGACCTGCTGCGCGGCGGAGCGATGGGCGAAATTAACGAAAACCAGCTCAACTTCCTCAACGTCATTCGCGCCAACGTCCACCGCATGAACGCCCTCGTCACCAGTCTTTCGGACATGACCAAAGCCGAGGCCGGGCGGCTGGCCCTGGAAGCCAGCCCGCAGGCGTTGCGCCCGCTGGTTGATAAAGCCGCCGAAGCCAAAAAGGAAGTCCTGACCGAGTTCCAGCAAACGCTGGATGTGCAGGTTCCGGCCGAACTCCCCCTGGTCCAGGCCGACCCGCAACGCGTCCAGCAAATTCTGGAGCATCTGCTGGACAACGCCGCCAAGTACAGCGACCCCGGCAGCAGCATCAGCATTACCGCCGAAGACCACGGCAAGTCCATCCGCCTCAAGGTACATGACACCGGCTACGGCATCGCGCCCGAAGACCTGCCGCGCGTCGCCGAGCCATTCTTCCGCTCCGATGACCAGCGCGTGCGCGACCGCTACGGCTGGGGCCTCGGTTTGAGCGTGTGCCGCAGCCTGCTGGCCCTGATGCACGGCGACCTCGGCCTGGAAAGCCGCCCCGGCGAAGGCACCACCGCCTGGGTTGACCTGCCCAAAGCCTGAAACTTTCCTACTAAAACAGAACGCCCCGCCACACTATCTGGCGGGGCGTTCTGTTTTAGTTGGGGCATGGAGTTGTGCTTTTCCCAACTCCCAAGCATTCGCCATTGGCGAATGCCAGTCTACTGCACCGAGAAGGTCAGCGTCGTATTCAACTCACCGTTCAGGTAAATCTCGGCCTTGTACTCGCCTGAAGGCCACAGGAACCCGGCCTCATTGGTCAGGTTAAAGGTCAAGATCGCATCCGTGCTGGTGGTCGTGACTTCATCAATCAGCGTGTTGGGCGACTCACCCTCCACGTTCACTGCCGTCCACACCACCCGCACTTCGGTGTCCTCCGGCGCATTCGCCAGGTCCACAATCGCATAAAACGTCTGGTCATTACTGTACACGCTGGTCGGCGTATTGCCATCCCCGTCGGCCGCCATATAGGCGTTGGCGATGTTCGCCGTGCTGAAACTGCACGCCAGCCCGGCCAGTACCAATACAGCCACGAC
>JANJTX010000071.1 GCA_024710875.1 Anaerolineales bacterium
CCAGCCTCTGGATGCCGGTGCGGATTTCCTCGGGGGAGGCGTTGCTGAAGTTCAAGCGTAGAGTGTTGTGGCCGTTGCCATCGGGGTAGAAGGCCTGACCCGGGACAAAGGCGACTTTTTCCCGAACAGCGATTTCGAGTAAGTCGGTAGCTCGCATTGTGGGTGCAAGCGTGACCCAGAGAAAAAGCCCGCCCGCGGGGCGGGTCCAGGTTATTCCGGGATGGAAGTGTTCTTCCAGTGCAGCCAGCATTACATCCCGCCGTTCGCCATAGACTTTGCGAATGGTGCGAATGTGAGTGTCCAGAAACCCACCCTGGGACACTTCATGGGCCAACATTTGGTTAAAGGTGGCCGTATGGAGGTCGGCGCCCTGTTTGGCCTGTACCAATTTCTGAATTACGGCCGTGGGGGCAATGACCCATCCGAGCCGCAGCCCGGGGGCGAGAGTTTTGGAAAAGGTGCTCAGGTAAATGACATTGCCGCGATAGGATTCTGTAGTGCTAGCGTGCTTGTGACTATCCAGTACAACGAGAGAGGGCAGGTGCTCACCTTCATAGCGAAGTTGCCCATAGGGATCGTCTTCAATCAGGGGGACACCGTACTTCTCGGCCATGGAGATCAGTTCGGCGCGACGCGATTCGGCGAGAGTGACACCGGTAGGGTTCTGGAAGTTCGGCATCAGATAGATAAATTTTGGGCCTGCGCGCAGGGCTTCTTCGAGCGCGTCCAGACGGAGTCCGTCCTGGTCGCAGGCGACGGGCAGAAACTCTGCGCCATAGGCGCGCCAGGCCTGCAAAGCGCCAAGATACGTTGGAGATTCGGTGATGATGCGATCGCCACGGTTAATAAGAATTTTACCGAGCAGGTCGAGGGCTTGTTGCGAACCAGAGGTGATTAATACATTGTCTGGGTTGATGTGAATGCCGTAGCGGCTGGTGTGGCGGCAAATCAATTCACGCAAAGGCAGGTAGCCCTCGGTTGGGCCGTACTGGAGGGCAGCACTGCCATTGGTTTCCAGCAGTCTAGTGCTGGCGGCTGAAAATTCCTTAATTGGGAAGACATCCGGGGCGGGTAGTCCGCCTGCGAACGAGATCAGGTCAGGCAGTTGAGTCAGTTTGAGAAGCTCACGGATGGAGGAGCTACTCATTTGTTCAGTACGTTGGGCAAAACGATGGTCCCAGAGTGTTTCCATGGGGGGAGACTCCTTGGTGGTTGATGGTTCGGACTGTATTAATTGAAAACTACCTGCCGCCGCGCTTCAAGTGGCAGATGTACCGGCAGAGATGGTGCACCTAGCCTTTGAAAAGGCGAACCAAAGCAGGGCTACGGAGGTAGCCCTGTTGGATCAAATGGGTATTGCGGTCAGGCCTTCGGGAAACGGCTGATAACGTTGGCGGGAGATGGGATGGTGGTGCGGTCACCTGGTTTGAGTTCGGCTGTGGATTTTATGGCTTTGTCCGAGGCGCCCTGGAATATAAGCAGCGGGGTGTCTTTCCTGGCGAAATCGGCCTCAACATAGGCCTGGCCTGTCAGGGTGCCCTCGCTATCAATCGCACAGGAGGTAACAGTGCCCACCACCCGTCCGCGCCGGTCCAGAACCGGGTCACCGAGGTGAGCCATCCGGACGCCCTTTTCCGCGAAGCGGAAGCGGATGACGCGTCCGGTGCGGGTGGTTTCGCGGGCGAGGAAAGCATCCCGGCCAATGAACCAGGGCTTGTATGTTTTTATATAAGTGAGGAACCCGGCCTCTGCTACACCAAGGTTGAGTTCGCCACCCATCTCGTGTCCGTAGAGCGGTAGCCCGGCTTCGGTGCGCAGCGAATCGCGAGCGCCGAGCCCGCAGGGCTTGAGGCCGTGTGGGGCGCCCACTTCCAGTAGCCGATTCCAGAATTCCGCTGCCCGGTCTGGGTGGACGAACAGCTCAAAGGCCATGTTTTCGCCGGTGTAGCCGGTGCGTGAGACTACCAGATCAAATCCACCGACTGTAGCCTCGCAGAGTTCTGTGCGCTTGAGTGCCAGGATGCGGCGGCGGGAATCCTCGTCGGCGCCGAGCTCGAGCAGGATGGCACGCGACTTGGGGCCCTGCAGGGCGATGTCCACGCGCATATCCGCCCCGGCCTGGGGATCGCGTAAATTGCGTAAGGTGACTTTGCGGCCAAAGGCGCGGCCAGCGGGGCGATTGCGATCAACCAGTACTGTGCCCTGCTGGACGGAAGTGAGCCAGGCCCAATCTTTGTCGTCGTTGGAGGCATTGACGACTACAAGATACTTTTCTTCGGCGCGGCGGTAGACCAGCAGGTCGTCTATTACATTGGCGTCCGGGTCAAGGAAGTGGGTGTAGAGTGATTCGCCGACCTTTAGGGCCGAAATGTCATTGCCGCACACACTGTCCAGAAAAGTGGCGGCTTCCGGACCTTCTGCCTGGTAGACCCCCATATGGGCTACATCAAACAGCCCGGCCGCCTGGCGAACGGCCTGGTGTTCCTCGATTACTGAACTGTACCAGACCGGCATATCCCAACCGGCGAACGGGACCATTTTAGCGCCCAGCGCTTTATGGATCGCGTGCAATGGTGTCTGGCGGACGGGAACGTCGGGATTGTCCTGCCAGGTAAATTCGGGCAGGACACCGGCAGAATCTGGGCTGGCGCCAATGAAGTATGGTTTTGTTCCGGTGGCAGGAGTTGCCTTGTCAACTGCCAGAGCGGCGTCGGATGATTCGGTGATGCTGATTGGTCCGGGAAGTTTACGGAGCACATCTGAATCAAACTGCGTGTAGCCATCCGAAAGGTCGCGCAGCCAGGTGGCTGCCAGGCCAAAGTCTTTCGGGTTGAGGCTGAGTTGGAAATCGTCTGACGCGCGGCGTAGAATAGTTGAGGCGATTGCCGCTGATGGGAGCTGCAGGGTGGTGGCCTGGTGGTCGCCATTGGATAGGGCTTCAAGGTCAGTCGCGAGGGCGTAATTCAGGAATTGGTCGGCGCGCTGACCGCGAATGTCCAGAGCGACGGTCTTGGAACTGGAGCCTGGCTGGTCATCTGAATAATAGAAATGGGGGTAGCCAGTTGTTTGGGTTTGAATATCCGCTCCGGCAGCCAATGCAAGGCCGCGCACTTTGAGGCGGGCAGTCTGCAGAGCGTCAAAATCTACTTTGGCGCGCAGGTTGAGCTTGCGAGTGGATTCCTGGCGGTAAGGGGTGCAGGCTTGTAACAGGTCGGCAATGATGTCAGCCAGTTCGGTGGTTTGCCGGGCGGTGAAGCCGCGCTGGGTTATCCAGGGGGTGCCCATGCGAATGCCGGAGGGGTTGAGGGCCGAGCGGTCGCCGGGGATGGTGTTGCGATTGACGACAATGCCCGCAAGGTCCAAAATGCGCGCTGCCATGTCGCCCGAGAGGGTAGCGCCATCCGGCCCTTGCACGCTGCGTACATCCAGATTCATCAGGTGACTACCGGTGCCGCCAAAGGGGATGCGGAAGCCACGGGCTTGCAGGCGCTCGGTAAAGACGGCGCAGTTTTCAAGAATTTGCTTTTGCAGGGATTTGAACTGGTCGGACTGGGCGAGTTTAAACGCAATCGCGAGAGCGGCAAAGACGTTGACGTGCGGGCCACCCTGTTCGCCGGGGAAAACGGCGCGATCTATCTTTTTGATTAGTTCACGATCCGTGGTGAGGATTATGGCCCCGCGCGGGCCGCAGAGGGTCTTATGAGTGGTGGAGGTGATGATGTGGGCGTGCCCAAGCGGCGAAGGGTACACACCGCCCGCAACCAGGCCGGCCACATGAGCCATATCAGCCAGGAGGTAGGCACCAACAGAATCGGCGATGCGGCGCAGGGCGGCCCAATCGGCGGGCCAGGGGTAGGAAGAGAAGCCAC